>DASTSB010000271.1:0-12592 GCA_035760885.1 Steroidobacteraceae bacterium
CAGCGCCAGTCGCGGTGCTCGCATCGCTCAACTCGCCGGTATCCGTGACCCAGTGCGTGGTGCAAGCCCGCGAACACGTCTACCGTATGCCCCGCACGGTTTTAGTCCCGATTATTGAACTCGAAAGGATGGGCTGCCGCGCACGATCTCGCCTCGAGCAGCCCTAAGCGCACGAGCGATGGTCCTTGCAACGCTGCGTCAGAGACGATGCCACAGGCCGACGACAAACGAACGATCACCGGACGCAATGTTCACTTTCCAGTGATTCCGGGCTATCGCTTCCTGCAAACGATAGCGCGCTCGCCGAAATCAGAAATTCACGTCGCGTACTCGATCGAACTCGGCCACAACGTCGCGGTGAAAGTCTTGCGTACCGGCGCACTTTCCAGCGCCGATGCCGGCGAGGAAGAACGCTTCGAACGCGAACGCGAACTACTGATGCGCATCAAGCATCCCGCGATCGTGGACTTGTACGACTGGGGCCAAGGCGACGACTTCCGCTACATCGTCACCGAATACTTTCCGAGTGGGAGTTTGGAACTGCGCATCCGCAATCTCATGACGGTGCGCGACAGCGTGGATATATTTCTACAAATCGCCGCCGCCTTGGGTGCAGTCCACAGTGCCGGTCTGTGTCACCGCGACTTAAAGCCCGCCAACGTGATGATGCGCGAGGATGGCCGCATCGTGCTCATCGACTTCGGCTTGGCAAAGCGCGTCGACAACGCAAACCAATTGACGATCGCGGGTGAAGTCCGTGGCTCGCCTTACTACATCAGCCCCGAACAGGCGGAAGGCATCGCCGTCGACCAGCGCAGCGATCTATACAGTCTCGGCGTGATGTTCTATGAAATGTTGACGGGTCAACGACCATTTCGCGGCGCCACCGTGGTCGCGATTATCCATGCGCACCGCACCGACCCGATCCCCGTACTTCCGCCCGCGCTGCAGAAATTCCAACGCATCATCGACGGGTTGTTGGCAAAGGATCCGAAGGATCGCTTTCCCACCGCTGCCTCGGCGCTGGCTGAGTTGGCGCGGATGAAGGTGTGATAAAAGGCAGGTGATGGCGTGATGAAGTGATCGAGTGAACAGCGAAGCGGGTCAGCCTCTTCGGACCTGAGCAGATGGTTGAAGAAGTCGCTGCACACCGCATTTCACCCCATCACCCCATCACCTGCTCCCTCTATGATACGGATGATTCTTCACAATACTCACCGCACGATAGAGCGCTTCAGCCACGACCACACGGGCGAGCGCGTGGGGCAGCGTCAAAGCGGAGAGCGACCAGCGGAGATTGGCTCGCGCATCGACTTCCGCCGCTAATCCATCCGGGCCGCCGATACAAAAGACCACGTCGCGCCCTTCTTGCGCCCGACTACGAATGAAATCCGCGAGTTGTTCGCTCGAAAGTGATTTGCCGCCGACTTGCAGGGCGACGACATAGGCGCCTTGCGGCATCGCCGCCAACATCCGCTCTCCTTCGCGTTGGATCGCTTGTTGAGCATCGCCGCTGCTGCGTTGCCCAAGTGCAATCTCTTTGAGTTCTAACCGATACTCGCCTCGAAGGCGCGCTGCGTAGTCATCGAACCCTGCATTCACCCAACTCGGTAATTTGGTGCCCGCTGCCAGCAGCAAAAAGCGCACGGTTACTCGCCGCTTGCAACCGCGGCCTCCCGGCGCGCCGCACTGACATCCCACAAATTCTCGAGGCGATAAAATTCGCGCACGCGGGGCAGCATGATGTGGACGATCACGTCCTGTAGATCGACGAGCACCCACTCACCGTCGCGCTCGCCTTCCACGCCCATCGGACGAAAGCCCGCTTTCTTGGCAAATTCGACCACACGATCGGCGATCGATCGCACGTGACGATCCGAATTACCGCTCGCGATCACCATCGTGTCGGCGATATCGGTGAGCTGGTGGACGTCCATGACTTTCACGTTCACCGCTTTCATGTCCTCGAGCGCACCCTCGACGACTTTGACGATCGCGTTGACTCCGGCGATTTTCGCCGGAGCCGCTGTCTTGGCCTGCGACTTACGTGCCGACTTCTTCGGCGCTGTCGCGGCGGCGGCCCGCTTCGACTTCGCTGCGGGCGCCTTTGGCTTGCCGGCGCTCTTTGCTTTCGTGGCAGACCGAGTGGTGGATCGGGACGACTTTTTGGCGCGCGTAGCAGCCATGCTTACCTCGTGTTGCGAATTAGGGTGAGAGCAACGCTGGAATGATGAATGGGCACGAATGCCAGTCAGAGAACGTCGGAACGAGTCGGCGGGCAATCAGGTTCGCAGCAATCGCGTTGGGCTTCACATGTGCCCCAACTGTTTGCGCGCGACATCCGCGCTGCGATAGCAGCCGGTTTCCGCGATGAGGGAGCGCACAGGATCGGGCATGAGATAGCGTGGATCGCGTCCTGCGGCGATGAGCTTGCGCACTTCAGTGGACGAAATCTCCAGTTGGGTCACGGCGTGAATATAGATGCACCCCGCTCGCGACTCGTGCAAGTCGTTGATGCGGCCCGTGCCGCGGTCGACGAGCAATTCGCCAAGCGGACCCATGCTCGGCGCGCGCCAACCGGGCCGATGCGCCACGACCAAGTGCGCGAGATCCATCAGTTCGCGCCATTGATGCCACTTCGGCAATCCAAGAAACGCATCCATCCCGACAATCAGGCATAGCGAGCGGTCGGGGAAATCCGCACGCAGACTGCGCATCGTATCCACCGAGTACGACAGGCCTGGTCGGCGAATCTCGCGATCATCCACGACGAAGCCGGGCTGGTCCCGCGTTGCTGCTTGCACCATCCCCAGCCGCTCTTCGGCACTCGCCACGGTGACGTCTCGATGCGGCGGGTTACCCGCCGGCATGAAGCGCATCTCGCTCAAGCGCAAGGCTTGCATCAACTCGAAAGCAGTACGCAGGTGCCCATAGTGAATGGGATCGAAAGTGCCGCCGAAAATGCCTATGGGATTCATGTATGTCGTCATCAAGCAGCTTGAGGCATCGCAACGCCGGATAAGGCGGCAACGAGGCACTCGAATTCAACCCAGGGATCGATGCGCAGTGCGCCCTTGATGGCTCGATCCGCACGCTCAGCGGCAGTAATCATGTCCATGATGGCTCGGCTGGACACACGCGCCAGCGCCACCTTCATCGCCGGCTGACGTGGCTTCCACACGTATAGCGCATTCATCGCGCCATCCGCACTTTGCCCGTTCGACATCAGCTCGTGAGCTCGCGCGATCCACTGCAGGTCTTTGTTGATCGCCCACAGAACGAGGGTCGGCTCGACACCTTCGCCCTTGAGTCCTTCGAGAATTCGCAATGCACGCGCAGTCTTGCCGCGCATAGCCGCCTCCCCGAGTTGCAGCACATCGAAGCGTGCGCTGTCGGCCACGGCCTCAAGAATGGTCTCGGAAGTGAGCGGACCTGGCGGAAGCAGCAACGCGAGCTTTTCGACTTCCTGATGTGCGGCCAGCAAATTTCCTTCGACTCTTTCAGCGAGCAACGCTGCAGCGGCCGCATCGGCAACTAATCGATGGCGCGACAGACGTTCGCGAATCCAACCCGGCAAACGAGCGAGATCGATCGGCCAAATCTGTACGACCGTGCCCTGCTTATCGATCGCGCTCACCCAACGAGCATTCATCGTGCGTCCATCGAGCTTGCCGGTGATGACGAGGATCAGCGTGTCGGGGTCGAGCTGTTCGGCGAGTTCGATGATGGCATCCGCACCTTGTTCGCCGGGTGTGGGATTCGTCATCCGAATCTCGATGATTTTGCGTTCCGCGAACAACGACATCGCACGACTCTGCCCGAGCAATGCTTGCCAATCGAATCCGCGTTCGACGACGTGGAGCTCACGTTCGGTGAATCCCTTCGCACGTGCTTGCGCACGGATCGCGTCGGCAGCTTCATTCACCAATAAAGGTTCGTCGCCCGAAACCAAGTAAATCCGACCCAGTTGACGCGCGAGCGCGGCCGGCAAATTGTCGCCCGAAAGCTTCATAATCGGCGACTCGCTGCGGTGCCGGACGAGATCGTGGCCGAGTGCGCGATCACAGAATGTGGATTCACGAATACCGCCGGGCGGCTGCCGGGCATGGATGCTGCAATTTCACAGAACGTTGTCTTTGGATCACGTCGATTCTTCAGCCAGGCGCAGTGCCTGTGAAAAGTGACATTGGATTGCAGGCGATTCGGCACTTGGAAAGTTAGGCCGATTATGGCGTAACGCTGCGTCTTAGACCAGGTTAACGACCTGCAGACCGACGCAAACGTGCAGCGAAGCGCTGCCCCGTGTGAGAATGCGCGCCGCATGCGCTTCGACCTGGTAGACCTCAAGCTGTTTCTGCACGTTATCGAGGCCGGCAGTATCACTGCGGGCGCCGATCGCATGCATTTGGCTGTCGCCGCAGCCAGTACTCGGATTCGCAACATGGAATTGGAACTGGGTACGCCGCTGCTGACGCGCGAGCGCCATGGCGTTCATCCCACACCAGCCGGTCGCACACTGGCTCATCACGCACGCCTAATGCTGCAGCAGGCCGAACGTATGCGAGGCGAATTGGGCGAGTATGCGGACGGGCTCAAAGGTCACGTGCGCCTGCTTTCCAACACCAATGCGCTCACCGAATTCCTACCCGAACCGTTGAGTAACTTTTTGACCTCGCATCCGCAGGTCAACATCGATTTGGAAGAGCGACTGAGCGATGAGATCGTCGCCGCCGTCGCGGACGGCAAGGCGGATATCGGCATCGTCGCCGGAACCGAAGACGTCACCGGGCTCGAAGTCATTCCATTCCGTGTCGATCGCTTCGTTCTGGTTACCGCGACGACGCATCCGCTGGCCAATTTGGAGCGAATCGCGTTTGCGGAAGCACTCGATCAAGATTTCGTGGGCTTAGATCGCACGAGTTCATTGCAAAGGTTTCTCTCCGACAAAGCGGATCGCATCGGTAGGCGGCTGAAGCTCCGAGTACAGTTGCGCAGCTTCGACGCGGTTTGTCGCCTGGTCGAATGCAACGTCGGAATCGGCGTCGTGCCGGAAACAACCGCTGCGCGCGGCCTGAAGACGATGGCGCTGCATCGCATCGAGCTCACGGACGAGTGGGCATTCCGGAACCTGAGCATCTGTGTGCGCAACCTGAGCGAGCTGCCTCTATACGCGCAGGAACTCGTGAAGCACCTGGCAGCACACTAGAACCTGTTTCAATTCCCAAGCTTCGCAGACCGAAGCGCATACCGAGCTAGCCTGCTGTAGATTACGGGGCGTCTCTCTCACGGTTTGGGTTCGAGCATGCCAACCAAGCGCAAGACTGCCCGTCGAGCCAATCGGAAATCGCCAACCCCACGACAACGCAACCGCGCACGACACGTTGTGTTGAAAAAGCGTAAGCCGCAAACGGGACTACGCACGCTGTACCCACCGATTGAGCCATATCGAACTGGCTATCTGCGCGTCTCGCCTACGCACGAACTGTATTTCGAAGAGTGCGGCAACCCGCGCGGCAAACCGGCGCTGTTCGTGCACGGCGGTCCCGGCGCCGGATGCGATAAGCGCTCTCGGCGTTTCTTCGATCCGGCTGCGTATCGCATCATCTTGTTCGACCAACGCGGTTGCGGGCGCAGCCGTCCTCACGCGAGCCTCGAAGACAACACCACCTGGCACTTGGTCGCCGACATCGAAACGCTACGGGAACATCTGGAGATCGAGAAGTGGCTGGTCTTCGGCGGCTCCTGGGGCTCGACACTCGCCCTTGCCTATTCACAAACACATCCCGATCGAATCAGCGAATTGGTCTTGCGCGGGATTTTTCTGCTGACGCAATTCGAGCTGCAGTGGTTTTATCAAACGGGCGCGAATGCCGTGTTTCCCGATCTTTGGGAACCGTACATCGCGGCGATTCCACCCGCCGAACGCGGCGATCTGGTTCAAGCTTTCTATCGCCGGTTAACGAGCGATGATCGCGCGACTCGAGTCGCTGCAGCACGCGCGTGGTCCATTTGGGAAGCGGCGACGTCTTATCTGCACGTGAACGAAGAGAACGTGAGCAAATGGGGCGAGGAAGAATTTGCAGTTGCGGTCGCACGCATCGAGTGCCACTACTTCGTGAACCGTGGATTCTTCGAGAGCGAAGATCAGCTATTACGTAACGTCGGTCGCATTCGCTCCATCCCGGCCGTAATCATCCAAGGCCGCTACGACATCGTCTGCCCGATGCAAACCGCTTGGTCACTGCATCGCGCGTGGCCCGAAGCTGATTTCCGCATCGTCGCCGATGCAGGTCACTCCGCGTACGAACCCGGCACGACTCACGAGCTCGTGAGTGCGACCGATCGATTTCGTTAAGAAGGGTTATTAGCCGCAGAGAACGCAAAAAAGAAGGGATGACGTGATGAAGTGAAAGCGCGATTGGCGCGAACGGTGTGGCAAGAGATGGGTGGCTGACTTCGCAGATCGAGCATTGTCTCGGGCTCATTATGTGTATGGTTTGGCGCGGATTATTTGTACCTATTCTTTTTTGCGTTCTCTGCGGCCAATTTTCTCTTTGTCGACTTGAAACTTTCAGGCGCGGCAGCGCCAAGTTAAACCACCATCACCCGCAAGCACACCATGCGAGACAAGCCACTGCCGAGCATCCTCGGCATCATTCTCGAACCAAGCTTTCGTTGAGCCCAGCCGGAAGCTGTAGCCCCACGCATCCATGTCCTGCATCAGTCGATCCCGGCCGAATCCCGGAATGTGATCGGCCAGGATCACTTGCAGATAGCACACCGCATTTTCTTCAGGATCGTCGCCACCCGCATCGCGATTCAACCCGCGGCGGCGAACATCGTCCATGCAAATGAAATGACACGCCTCGTGAAGCACCGAATGCACGGGCGTGTCATCGCGCCAACTCAGCGTGTCGCCGACCAGACCCGCTTCCGCCTCGCCCCAATAAGAGCCGGGGATTTCCGCTCCTTTTTGAACGTGCTCGACATCCAATCCGAATCGCGCCAGCAGTGCACGAATAGCTGCGCCATCCACATCCGCAATGCGAACGACGTCCGTTGTTGCAACGGCGGGTACGCTCACGCTGGATTGCGCTCTTGTGCAGCTTGCTTCACTTGGTCTGCCAACTCCTCGACCAGCGCTCGCAACGTGGGTACCTCGGAGGCCGCTAACGACTCACGATTCGCGAGGAGTTCGATGGCCTCCGCGCATTTGCTGATCGCGTGATAGCCGAACATCGCTCCACTACCGCGAATGCGATGCGCCAACGTCCCGAGATCGCGCAGTGACTCTGTCGATCCCTGGGCTGCGGCCTCGCTGAAAGCTCTCAGCTGATCGATTTCGCCGAGCGTACGACTGATGTAGCGAAGGCCGATCTCGGATAATTTGGAGCGCAATTGTTCTTGATCACTCACCGGTCAACCCCTCCCAGATCGAGATGACTTGCTCGCCGAGGCGCATCGGATCGAACGGCTTTGCGATCACGGCAACGGCCCCCAACTGTTTGAACCGCTCGACTTCTTGGGGCATCGCTTTAGCCGTCATAAAGACCACCGGAATGCGCGCAGATCTCGGATCGGCTCGCAAACGTTGCAGCGTGGATGGACCATCCAAGCGCGGCATCATGACATCGAGAAGAATCAAATCCGGCTGCAGGATCGGCAGCACTTCGAGCGCGCGTTCCCCGGATTCGCACGTATGCACGGTGAGTCCACCGACCAATCCCAACGAAAGTTCGACGACCTCGCGAATGTCCGGCTCGTCATCCACATACAACACTGTCTGCAAATTTTCCCGATTCATCGTTACGGCATCCGTGATGATGTGATCCGCCGACGCCCGAAAACTCACGCCGGCTCGCGCCGAGCCAAAGCACGCACCGTGTGCAGCAACTGGTCGATGGAATGGCGCGATTTCACCAGCGCCGCTTCGACCCGCGCCGTCAGCTCACGCGTCGGTTCGGTTGCACTATAGAGGATCACTGGCGGCGCAGGCCGCTCCGCATCTCTCATTAACGGCAGCAAGTCGAGCCCGGATCCATCCGATAGATTGATATCCAAAATGATCAGATCGAACGATTCCCTGATGCGAGCCTTGGCCTCGGCCACCGTGTGGACCGAATGGACGTCCGCATCGTTGGACAGAAGTTCGCGAATCAACTGCGTCAAAGAGTTGTCGTCCTCGATGTGCAAGATGCGCGGCACACGGCCCTTTTGACCGCTGACGCCATTGCGAATCGCGTCTAACAAGCGTTGCGGGTCTACCGGCTTCTGCAACCAATCGCCGACCTGCAGCGCGGCCAAACGATCGTTATCCGATGCATCGCGCGATCGAGCGGTGACGATGATGATCGGCAGCGAGCGGGTGCGCTCATGAGCACGCAGGTCGGCGATTAGCTCCAGCCCGTCACGATCCGGGAGATGCAAATCGACGATGGCTGAATCGAAGCGCTCATGTTCCAACGCGCTACGCGCCTCCTGCGCAGAACCAACGCTCACCCCCTGCATCCCGCCGGACCGCAGTATTTCGAGCAGGATGGCCGCGAGATCCGCATCATCCTCGCAAACGAGCACCCGCGGGCCGCTGCGCTCGCTCGAACTTGCCGATGGGATGGATATCGGTCTCGGCTGCAAGGGCAGGGTGAAATAAAAAGTTGTCCCCTCACCGCGCTTGGTTTCGAACCCAATGTGGCCGCCTAGCCGCTCGATAATCGTCTTGGCGATCGAGAGGCCCAAGCCCGTGCCGCCTTTGATTCGCGAGTCGGAGCTGTCCGCCTGCGCGAATTTCTGAAAGATACGCCGCTGAAACTCCTCGTCGATTCCGGGCCCGCGATCCGTCACGCAGACCCGCAGCGCGTCGCTTTCGCGATGAATGCTCACTGTCACCACACCGCCATGTGGCGAAAACTTAGCGGCATTCGAGATGAGATTGGTGAGTACTTGTAACAGTCGATCTCTGTCGACGAGCGTGGACACATCCTCATCGCTGGGCAGGAATTCGATTGCCACACCGAAACTCTGCGCATACGCACGATTGATTTCGACGGCGTGCGAAACGATCGGGCGAATCGACTGCATTTCGAAACGAAAATCCAGCTTGCCTGACTCCGCTTTTTCCAAATCGAGGATGTCATTGATCAAGCGCACCAGGCGATCGCAGTTCAGTTTGGCGATGTCCACCAGTCGTACGGCTTTGGACGGCAGCGCGCCGGCCACTCCACCTGCCAACAACCCCAAGGAGCCGGCAATAGACGTAAGCGGGGTGCGCAGCTCGTGGCTCACGGTCGAAACAAAGCCTGCCTTGAGTCGCTCGATTTCGCGGCGCGCGGTGATGTCGCGCACGATGCCGACGAACAGACGGCGCGAGTCCAGGTGCATCTCGCTGATGGCAAGCTCAACCGGCAGGTGACGTCCATCCTTCGTCAGGGCCTCCACCTCGCGGCGCGTTCCGATGATGTGCCGCTCGCCGGTTTGCACATATCGGCGCAAATAGCCGTCGTGAGCGCCACGATGCGGTTCATCCATCAGCATGCTGACGTTGCGCCGGAGCACTTCCTCAGCCTTGTACCCAAACAGACGTTCCGCGCTTTTGCTCCACGACTCGATACTGCCGCTTTCATTGATCGTAATGATTGCGTCCACGACGTTGTCGAGAATCGCAGTCAAGCGCGTTGCTTGTTCACGCGCCTGCCGCTCCGAGACCCTGAGCTGCGTGACATCGAGATAGGTCACGATGAAATGCCCCGTCGACATGCGATCGGCACGGACCTGCAAGACGACGCCGTCCGCACGCAGCGCTTCCGCTTGGAATCCATCGGAGATTTTCGGACGCAGGGCTTCGAGCTGAATGGAAGGATCGTGAGCCGCCCGCAACGGCGGCGCGACTGCTGCAATCTCATCGATGGGACGCAGCGCCACCAACGCGTCCTCAGGCAGGCCTCGCAATCGCGCGAACTGATCGTTCCATGCCACCAATCTGCGTTCGGCATCGAACACAGCCACGCCCTGCGCCACCGTATCGACGATGCCCCGCAATAGATCGTATGCATCGCGCGCCGTGCGCTCGGCTGCGAGCCGGCGCCGCGTATGGCGCAACGTGAGAATCGAGGAGAGAACGACCAGCACAACAGCCAACCCCAGCGCGCTGCGCACCGAAGCATCGGTGCGTTTTGCCGTGCGCTGGTACTGCTGCGATCGCCGGTGCAACTCACTTTCTTGACCCGCGCGCAATTCGGCGATGAGTTCGCGCACGCGATCCATTTGCTGCTTACCGATTTGTTGCTCGCCGATTTGCTGTTCCACAATTCGCTTGGAGGGGAGTGATGCAGTTTCGCGCGTCGACTCTTGTTTGCGCAGCTCGATCAATCGACTCAAATATTGGATCTGCCGACGCGAAAGCTGCGTGAGTTCCACGACGGCAGCAGGTGGGGTCGAATCCGCGTACCAGCCGTTCAATTCGGCAAGCTGGGCGTCAAGAGATCGAGTGGCATGTTCATACGGCTGCAGAAACGCGGGATCGCCCGTAATGACGAACCCACGTTCGCCCGTCTCGGCGTCTTGGAGCGTCGACAGAATCGCCTGCAGCGACCCAAGGACGCGCTGGGTGCGCTGTGCAAGCTCGTAGGATTGATGAACGGAGGCGAATTGCCGAGTGACAGCCCACGAAGCGATGGCCGCCGCACCTAACAACGTGATCAATGCTGCGACGGAGAACCACAGAACATAGTTCTGCGTCAGCCGCATGTGTGCCCGGGGCTTGGATCCTTCCTGCACCAAAACGCTGGCCCTTTGCCGCTGTCCCTACAGAGCCGCCATGCGTCGGACGACCTGAGCCGCCAAGTCTCGCGCCAGCGCCTGACGCAGAATCCCTTGTTCGCGTTGCTTCGCGAGCACGGCACGCTCATCGAAGCTGTAATCTCGCGTCAGTTCGATTTTTTGCGGCGTAATCAGCTCGTCGGCTTGATTGCTGACCGAGTACTCCACTTGGTAGAAAACTTCGTACTCTTCCGGAGTGTTGCGAGCCGACACCGAGAGCACGCGCTGCCCCGTCGTCTCTTTGATGACTTTCACGATGGCGCCGGCACTTTCCGAGTCTTCCGCCAGATGGACGCCGGCTGCGGTGAGGCTATCGCGCAGGGCTCGATAGAAATCGCTGTAGCGATCCTCGGTGTCGATGTAGGTGGTGGAAACCGATTCAGGTAAGCGCGTCACGCCCTGCAAATGCCAGCCGCAGCCAGCCAAGGACCCGAGCGCCAGAGCGACGTACCCACAGCGAATGAAGTCGAAGGCACGCAACGCCGCCCAAGTCTTCGATGCCGCGCATCTCGCAAAATGAATCATCAGGAACTCGCTAGATCGGGCGTGAAAGCGCCCGCCACTCCGGTCGCCATATTCGCGACACAGTGCAGCAAGGTCAACCGCGTGACCTCAAGCGAGGAATGTCAGCCCGTTCTTGGCGTACTAGGAATTGACTGGCTTCGACTTCGTACCGGCCGCCAGAACACCTGGCGACTGCAGGCGGCATTCGCTGTCGATCGCGTAGCCGTGCCGGCAAGAGATACCGACGTGCCCCGCCACGCTTCGTTGGACCGCGCCGAGCTGCTCAGTGCCGATGCGGCCATTGCAGCGGCGGCAGTTCTCCGCGACTTCGATCATTTCGCGCGCGTCCACCGCAACGCCTTCGAACCCGCCACGCTCGAGCGCAGCCAAGCCAAAGGTGAATTGCAGCTTCAACCCTTGAGCGTCGCTGAAACTGCGCAGCGCATTCAACAGACGTTCTTTGATCACGGGCGCATCGCTCAAACCGGCTTCGGGTAGCACGACCGCGAAGCACTCGCCCTCGAATGTTTCCACTCGGCCGATCCAATCCACATGGGCGCGAATGCCGCTTTGAAGCACCTGCACGAGTGTCCGCAAGCGATCGGGATCGAACTGCCGCGTCGAAGGCGGAGGTAAGCCCGCGATGCCGGTCGTGATCACACAGAGCTGCCGGCCGTAGCGTTGGGCGCGGCGCACTTCCGAATGCATTCGCACGACCAACTCCGCATTCGTGAATGCACCCGATTCCGGATCGACGATATTCGAGCACTGCAAGGCGTTCTGGGTTTCCTTGAGCGAACGGCGCAGCGCGAGCGTGTTGAAAGCCGCATGGATGCGAGCGAACAGCTCGGCATCCGGGACTTTTTTGGTCAGGTAATCGTCAACACCCGAGATGTAGCCACGCTCGTAGTCGTCGCTCCCCTCGCGCATAGTCAACATAATCACGTAAGTGTCGGTGAGGCCCCGCGAGCGCAGTGACTCCGTAAATTGAATCCCATCCATCACCGGCATCTGCCAGTCCGTGATGACCAGCGGATACCAAGTCTGCTCGACGGCGGCCAACGCCTCCGCGCCGTTTTTGGCGCAGGTAATCTCGAACCCTGCACTCTTCAGGCGGTCTGCCATGAGCTCCAGCTCGAGCTCGTCGTCATCGACGAGCAGCACCTTCATAGGAAGCGCACGCGTCAGAACGGACATCCGAGTCGCCATCGCGTCGGCCTTCATCTGTGCTCTCCTTTGAGCCTCATCATTTCCACCCGATCCTATAACGGGA
>DASTSB010000272.1:0-12086 GCA_035760885.1 Steroidobacteraceae bacterium
ACGCACGCTGGAAGCATCCCCGGTTGTCTGTTGACGGTTTTCGGTTGGCCGCAAATCCGCGCTTTGCGTTTCGTGCTCCGCGCGTTCCACTGTTTTGGGGCAACCGTCTGCAGTTAACCTCGCTGCAAGCCGCGCAACGAGTTCCCTGTTCCCTGTTCCCTGTTCCCTGTTCCGCGCTCTTCCTATCCGCTAGTCACTAGTCACCAGTCCCTATCTCGATATCGTCAACTTCCCAAAATCCACGCCAAGATCCCAACCCCGACCGACGCCGCTCAGTGCCAACGACACTTCGCCCTTGGTCATCACGGTTGCCTTGGCGGACTTCACTGCACCCGCATGAGCTTCCGCCGCCACGTACCCACCGAGAATTTCATCCACGCTCGCGACATCTGAGAACTCGCCCTTGCCCTTTTCGATGACGGATTTGCCGACGCTCAAACCGCCACCTTTCACATTGAGCTTCACGGCGAAGGCTTGACCGTTACTGCATTTGACGTGACCCGTTCCGCTTGCCGTTTTATAGAACGCGGACCAGCCCTTCATGGTGAAGGTCATCTTGCATTTAATTCCGTCTGCATTTGCCGACGTACTCAAGATCAGGCTCGAGAGCAACAACGAAGCCAGTGCTAACACACGCATGTTCGAACCTCTGTTGAATTGTTTCGGCGTCTTTGCCGTTTGATCGAACGGTAGCACGAAGCAACACGCAATCCGAGCCGAGCTCCGGCGATCGCGTGCGAAGATATCCGCGTAATGCTTGCTGAGAGCTGAACAGAGCGGCCCAATGCTAGGCCGCTCTGTCGTGACTAGCTCATGACTGCTTGCATGTCCCAAGTCATCGCTAACCGAGAACGAGCTTGCGAGCTTCGCCGTCAGGATCATCGACCATGCGACACTCGTTGTCCCAAATCATGGTTCGATTCGATTGAGGATCGGTGGGCTTCCACGCCAGGCCGGGCAGACTCGGATTGCCGGTCGCAGCGAATGTCGCCCACGACGCTGCCATCTTCTTCGCCAACGCTTGCGCTTCGGCGGTATTGCCCGTGCCTTGTTCGCAACGTTTCGTATTGTCGAAGCAGAATTGCAGCTCGGCCGTATGCCACGCGCCAGGCAATCCATCCAGGATCGGCGTTTGCCAAGTGAAGTAGTATGCGTACGCAGGCGCGGCATTCAATTCGTGCTTCAATTTCGCCATCTTCACGACGTTGTTGCGCATTGCCAATCCGTTGAGACCGGGCGTACCGCTACAAATGTACGACAGCGTTTGAATCTGCTTTTGCGGATACGCTTTCTTCAGCGCAGAAATGATGCCGTCGGCCTTGTCTTCTCCATATGCCTTGGAAAGATTGGCACGCCACTCCTCTTCCGTTGGCCGTTGCGACATGCGATTGCCTTCTTCGGTCACGGAGCCGACCAACATCGGCACGTTCTTCGAGACCTCCGGAGCCGCATCGAAGAACGATCGCATGTTGATGATCTTGCCGTCGACGCACGGCGACCAACCTACACGCGGAGTGCCTGTTGCAAAGGGCCCCATCATTGCGGGCGCTGCGGGATTGATCTTGGCCGCCGCGGCAGTGCCTGCCGCCACCAGCTTGGACCACTCCATTTTCTGCAACGCTTGAATATCGTTCGCAGGCAGCCCGAGATCCTTCATGATTAGTCGCGAAAGTTCGCGCTGCTGTTCCCTGCTCGGGATGTTCCCACCCCCGCCAGACTGAGCCGCTGCGCGATGAAACAGTCCCGCCGCCGACTGCATGCCCATCAACGTTGTGACCTTGGAACCGCCACCGGATTGGCCGTAGATCATGACGCGATCGGGATCGCCGCCGAAGTTTGCGATGTTTTCATGGACCCAGCGAAGTGCGGCCACCAGGTCCGTCATTCCGACGTTTGCCGAATCTTCGTACGCTGAGCCGCCAATCTCGGCGACATCGAAGAAGCCGAGAATGTTCAGACGGTGGTTGACGGAGACTTGCACGACATCGTGATGGCGAGCCATTTGCGCGCCTTCGTGCGAGGGCAACTCATAGGACGATCCGAAACTGTATCCGCCGCCATGGATGTAAAACATGACCGGCCGTTTGCCGCTCAGGCTGGGCGTCCAAATATTCAGCTTGAGCATGTCCTCGCTTTGCCAACCGTCATCCCAGTCTTGGATGAACGTTTGCTCCGTGCTCGTCCACGGATGCAAATTCTGCGGACAGTTGCCGCCATAGACCAACGCGGGATACTCATCCGTCCACGGTGTCGGCGCTTTCGCCGGAAGCCAACGATTCTCGCCGGCGGTCGTCTGCCCGTATGGCACCCCTTTGAAGGTGAACACGCCGCCATCGAGATATCCGCGCACCTTGCCGTATTGCGTCTTCGCGATCGCCGAACGCGGCGTCGAAAGATTTCCGGGACCCTGATGAGCCGCAGTCTTGACGCTGTCGGAAGCCGCGGCAAAGTTTGCCGTCGCGACACCGATACCGGCAGTGGAAGAAAGAATCAGCGCCTCGCGGCGAGTTAATCCTTTGCGATTTACCGAATCGACCATGAAGATCCCCCTTCGTTGAATACTCGAGCGTTGTTCGCACTTGGCGCGACAAGACTGCGGATTGCGTATCCTGGCAATCGACACGTCCAGTTGCTATTGATTTCCACAAGAAGCCCCGGCTATTTACTCAGACAAATTGGCTGAGCGCAATGTCGACTTTGTGTGGGAGTCGATAGCCGCGCACGGCTGAGCGCGACGCGGTGATAAAGTGAAAATCGTCGCGTACGATCAGTGCTCCTGAGTGCAATCCGACCCGCGGGCCGCGCCTTTCACTCCATCACCCCATCACTTCATCACCGTTTCTGTTCATGAATCACAGCGGCACATCTCTTGAGGATCTCTTCACGCTTGCAACTGGACGGAGTGAAGTCTTGGTGCTGGCAACGATCGTCGAGACGATTGGCTCAACCTATCGCAAGGCCGGGGCTCAAATGCTCATCACACAAGATGGCAATGCCGCAGGCCTGCTGAGCGGGGGGTGTCTCGAAGCAGACTTGATGGATCACGCGCGTTCGGTGTTCGAAAGCGGCACGCCGAAAATCGTGGAATATGACGCGCGCGGAAGCGATGACTTGATCTGGGGTATCGGCCTTGGGTGCGAAGGCGCGATGAAGATTCTATTGACGCGTTTAGATTCACAAAGCGGATACGAGCCGTTTGCATCTATCGTTCGGTATCGAAACGAGGAGCGACACGGTGCTGTTGCAGTAGCAATCGCCTCGGATACACCCGACGTAGCGGTTGGCTCGTGGTTCGTCGAATCCGCGCGCGCACCTGAGTTCATCCGTTCATCGCTTGCGAACCCACCCAAGCAGCCTGTAACACTCAAAGACGAAACGGTTTCGCTGCTCGTGATTCCGATCCGAATTCCGTTACGTTTGGTTGTGCTCGGTGCCGGGCCGGATGCCTTGCCGGTAGTTGAGATTGCTGCGCAACTCGGGTGGCGAGTGACAGTGACCGATCATCGCCCCGCTTATGCGAGAGCCGACAAGTTCCCAAGAGCGCATCAGGTGATCCAACAACCCGCACTGGAACTCGCGTCACTTCTGAAGGCGCGCTCATTCGATGCCGCTGTGGTCATGAGCCACCATTTGATCTCAGACGAGCATTACTTGCGGCAGCTCGCGAACAGCAGCCTGCCGTACATTGGCCTGTTAGGACCCGCACCCCGTCGCGCCCGGCTCATGGCGCAGCTCGGGGAAATCGCTCAGCTGCTTGGGAACCGACTGCACGGTCCGATCGGATTGGATCTTGGTGCAGACACGCCCGAGACAATTGCATTGGCGATCGTCAGCGAGATTCAGGCTGTACTCGCCGGTCGATCGGGGTTGTCGTTTAGTAAGACAGCGCCCAAGTAGAACCAATCTCATTCTTTCCGACGCAAATCTCGCAACGCGCGCCGCTCGTGTTTACCGGGTCGCCCGTCAGGTGCGGGGGGCGCCAACCGCATTCGTGCGCGCCGTGCTTCACGGGCGGCGATGCTTTCCTCAGTCTCGAGATAAAACGTCTGCGCTTCACTCGCCGGACCGCGGCGAGTCGGAATGCCCTGCACCACGACCTCAGTGCGATACTCATCGCGGGTGATCACCAACCGGTCGTTTGCGTGAACGGCACGCGAAGCCTTCACCCGATCGCCGTTCACGTGCACCAACCCTCCATTCACCGCATCAGTCGCCTGCGAACGGCTCTTGAAGAAGCGCGCGCACCAGAGCCACTTGTCGAGGCGGAGGGACGGAGCCTTGGTGGATTCTTCAATCATGGCGGGATTGTGAAAGAACCCATCCCATTAGTTAAGGGCGCTGTAGTGATGAGGTAATGAAGTGATGTAGTGAACGGCGTGAACTTGCTTCACTTTCACCCCATCACCTCATCACTTCATCACTTCATCACCCGGCCGCGTATAAACTGCACTCCTCAACTTGGAGGCAGTGTGTCGGACTCGCAGCTCTTAGATCTACTCATCATTGGCGGCGGCATCAACGGCGCAGGCATTGCCCGGGATGCTGCGGGAAGAGGATTGAAGGTCGCATTGGTGGAGCAAGGAGATCTCGCCTCGGCGACTTCATCCGCTAGCACGAAGCTCATTCATGGCGGTTTACGTTACCTCGAGCGGTTCGAATTTCGATTGGTGCGCGAAGCGTTGATCGAGCGCGAACGATTGCTCGGGATCGCTCCGCATTTGATCTCCCCCATGGATTTCGTCCTGCCCTACGTGGATGGGCTGCGGCCGCGCTGGCAAATCCGCATGGGCCTGTTTCTCTACGATCATCTCGGCGGGCGCCGCCACTTGCCCGCATCGACAGCATTGAAGCTAAGCAAGAGCGCTTACGGCCGTCCGTTGCGGCCGCATCTGCGCCACGGATTCATGTATTCCGATTGCTGGGTCGATGACAGCCGGCTGGTCGTGACGAACGCAATCGATGCCGCGCACCGTGGTGCGTCCATTCTGCCGCGGACTCAGTTCATTGGCGCTAAAGCCGACGGGCAGCAATGGGTCGCAACGTGCATCGATCAAGCGACTCAGCAACAACACACATTGCGTGCGCGCGCGATCGTGAACGCAGCAGGTCCGTGGGTTGAAAAGATTCTCGAGCAATTCGTCGGTTCGAACCACGATTTGCATGCTCGGTTGGTGAAGGGTAGCCACATCGTAGTTTCGCGACTGTACGAAGGCGATTACGCCTATCTGTTACAGCATCCAGACGGCCGCGTGGTGTTCACTATTCCGTACGAACAGCACTTCACGCTGATCGGCACGACCGATGTGAGCTTCGAAGGCGATCCGCACAGTGCGGCGATCACATCGGACGAGATCCAATATCTGTGCGAAACAACCAATCGCTACTTCCGACGCATGCTCGCAGCGGAGGATGTTCTGTGGACCTACGCTGGTGTCCGTCCATTGGTTGAGGATCGGGCTACGTCAGCTTCCAAAGTGACGCGCGATTACAAACTCCATCTTGTGCACTCAGACGATGGACCTGCGCTCCTATCCGTATTCGGCGGGAAGATCACGACTTACCGACGTCTTGCCGAACATGCGCTGGAAAAACTGCAACCGATTCTGCGATTCGAGGCTAGCGAATGGACCGCCAATTCAATCCTGCCTGGCGGAGATCTTCCGCAAGGGGATTTCGATTTGTTCGTGGACGACGT
This sequence comes from Steroidobacteraceae bacterium, assembly GCA_035760885.1. Lineage (GTDB taxonomy): Bacteria > Pseudomonadota > Gammaproteobacteria > Steroidobacterales > Steroidobacteraceae > Steroidobacter. The sequence continues at coordinate 5,696 of DASTSB010000272.1, forward strand.
ACGGGAGCGGTGGCCGTTCTTGCCGGAATCGATGGCATTGCGCTTGGCGCACGCGTACGGCACGCGCATCGAGCTGATTTTGCATACCGCACAGCGATTGGATGATCTAGGCCGTGACTTCGGGGGGTATCTTACGGACGCGGAGATCGCCTATCTGCGGGAGCATGAATGGGCTCGCGATGCTGAGGATTTCCTGTGGCGCCGAACGAAATGCGGATTGCACATGAGCCCGGAGCAGCGCCAACGATTCGCTGCCGCAGTTGCGACCCACGCTTAGGTGTAGGCTGATCTGTACACAAGCGCCGCTCGCGAAATCTGCGTAAAGCAACCAACGCGTCCAGCGGGCACAATTGCGGTCGTACACTCGCTGTTTCGCTCCTCTCGTTCTTATCGGTACGAACGAAACTTGTGCTGACGAGATGAGTAAGGCGGTACGGCGCTAGCAAACCATTGAGGACCCACCGTGGACCGCGCCTTTCTCGATCGACTCGACAACGACCTCAATCAACTTCGCGAAACCGGCTTGTTCAAACCCGAGAGGGTTCTCACCTCGCCGCAACAATCGACGGTTCGCGTCGGCTCCGGCGCGCCCGTCATCAATCTGTGCGCGAATAACTATCTTGGACTGGCCAATCACGCTGCTGTTCGCGAAGCCGCTCGTTTAGCGCTCGATCGATACGGCTACGGGATGGCCTCAGTGAGATTCATCTGCGGCACGCACGCGGTTCACAAAGATCTCGAGGAACGATTGAGTCGCTTTCTCGGCACGGAAGACACGATCCTCTATTCATCGTGCTTCGATGCAAACGGCGGGCTGTTCGAAACGCTGCTGGACGAACGAGATGCAGTGATCAGCGATGCGCTCAACCATGCAAGCATCATCGATGGCATTCGGCTGTGTAAGGCACAGCGTTTTCGCTACTCGAACAACGACCTCGATGAGTTGGAAACACGGCTGAAGGAAGCAGCCCACTGCCGAGTCAAACTGATCGCGACCGATGGCGTGTTCTCGATGGACGGTGTGATCGCTCGCCTTAAAGAGATTTGCGATCTCGCCGATCGCTACGGTGCGCTCGTGATGGTCGATGATTCGCACGCAACCGGTTTCCTCGGCGCGAAGGGTCGGGGCACGCATGAGTTTCGTGGGGTGATGGATCGCATCGACATCCTGACCGGCACGCTGGGCAAAGCGCTGGGCGGTGCAATTGGCGGGTACACCTCGGGACGAAAAGAAATCGTCGCGTGGCTGCGCCAACGTTCGCGGCCTTATCTGTTTTCAAACAGCCTGCCACCTCTGGTTGCAGCCGCGAGCGTACGCGTGCTCGACCTAGTAGAGAGCAGTGATGAGCTGCGCGCCCGTCTTTGGGAAAACGCTGCGTACTTCCGCTCCAAGATGAGTGCAGCCGGATTCAACTTGGTGCCGGGCGAACATCCAATCATTCCCGTCATGCTCGGCGATGCGAAGCTCGCCAGCACGTTCGCACAGAAGTTGCTCGACCACGGCGTGTACGTCATCGGCTTCTCGTTCCCCGTCGTACCCCACGGCAAAGCTCGCATTCGCACCCAAATGTCCGCCGCACATCGCCGCGAGGAATTGGATAAAGCGGTGGATGCGTTTGTCGCGGTGGGGAAAGAGCTAGGCGTGATCGGATAAGAACCAGACGGACACAAAGAGCACAAGGAAAATACAGAGCGCACAAAAGCGGACCGATTAAGAACCCGGCACCCCGCCACGCACTGCACTTCATCACTCCATCACTGCATCACTGCATCACTGCATCACTCGTCACTCGTCACTCGTCACCCACTTCTATGCATGCCCTCGTCAAACAACACGTCGCACCGGGACTTGAGCTCCGCGACATCCCGAAGCCTTCAATCGGTCCGAACGACGTGCTGATTCGCGTGAAGCGAACGGCCATCTGCGGCACGGACGTTCACATCTACAATTGGGATGCGTGGGCACAGAAAACAATTCCGGTGCCGATGGCTGTAGGTCATGAGTACTGCGGTGAGGTCGTCGAGGTCGGCAGTGAAGTCGCCGGCTTTGCTATCGGAGATCGTGTTTCTGGCGAAGGTCACATCACCTGTGGACACTGCCGGAACTGCCGCGCGGGCCGCCGCCACCTTTGTCGCAACACCGTTGGCGTTGGCGTGAATCGTCCCGGCTGCTTCGCAGAGTATCTGGTCATTCCGGCATTCAACGCATTCAAGCTGCCTGACGTGATCGATGATGACATTGCCTCGATTCTCGATCCGCTCGGCAATGCGGTTCACACTGCGCTGGCTTTCGACGTCGTCGGCGAAGATGTCTTGATCACGGGCGCCGGACCCATCGGCATCATGGCCGTCGCGATCGTGCGTTTCATCGGGGCCAGAAACGTCGTGATCACCGACGTGAACGACTATCGCCTCGAACTCGCTAGAAAAATGGGAGCCACGCTCGCGCTTAACGTAACGCGCGATTCGCTGGACGATGCGATGAAGCAGCTAGGAATGCGCGAAGGCTTCGATGTCGGCCTGGAGATGTCCGGAAATGCTGCAGCTATCCGCGACATGCTGCGCACGTTGCATCATGGCGGCAGCATGGCGATGCTCGGCATTCCTGCAAATGAAATTGCCATCGATTGGAATGAAGTGATCCTGAAAGGACTCACGATCAAAGGTATTTACGGCCGCCAGATGTTCGAGACCTGGTACAAAATGGCGGCGCTACTTCAAAGCGGATTGAACATCCGCCCCGTGATCACTCATCACGTTCCCTACACCGACTACCAACGCGCCTTCGACATCATGCGCCATGGGCAGTCGGGCAAGATTGTGATGGATTGGGTGAACTAGGATCGGACGCAACACAAAGCGCGCAAAGAATCGATACTCCAGAGAAGGAAGAATTAGCCACAAAGAACGCAAAAAAGAAAATAAAGTCTCGATGGAGAGTTGGCGGCGGGCATCGCTCCTTCCGCAGCGATGCTTACGTGAGCCTCCGCCTCACAGGCTCACGGCGTATCAACTCGACTATCGATTCAGCTTTTCAATTCTTTTCTGCGTTCTCTGCGGCTAATGTGCTCCTAGTTGATCGAGCACGAACAATACATATAAAGCTGCTGCGGATCGTTGAACCGGGCAGCGCGCTCGACTTCGGTTTCGATCGGGGCAAGCATGCGGCGTGCATGAGCGAACAAGGTCTGCTGCGGCAGCAACGCACGGGTGAAGCGCGCGACCATCGCTTGCGATCGCAGAACCAACGCTTCACGCCACCCTAACGGCGGTTCGATGTATTCCAACTCGGGATTCTTCCCGAGATGCGCACGCTCAGCCGCAGCTTGGATCGCATCGTTGAAGGAACCGAGCTTGTCGACGAGACCATGCTGAGCGGCATCGCTGCCAGCCCACACGCGGCCTTGAGCAATCGCGTCGATGTCTTCGACTGACTTGTTGCGCGCGTCTGCGACGTGGCCGATGAAGACGCTGTACGCGTGATCGACGGTCGATTGCAGAATCTCGCGCGGCTCTTCTCCCAGCGTTCGATCCGGTCGCAATGCATCCGCAAGCGGCGTGGTCCCGATGCCGTCGCTGGTGACTCCGATTTTTTCGAGCGTGCGTTGGAAAGTAGGGAACACACCGAATACCCCAATCGATCCGGTGAGCGTCGAAGGACTGGACCAAATCTCATCGGCATCCATCGCGATGTAATAACCGCCCGAAGCGGCCAGACTGCTCATGGACGCGATGACCGGCTTATGCGCCTTCTTCAACGCGTCTATCTCACGACGAATCACTTCTGACGCAAACATGCTGCCCCCCGGGCTGTCGATTCGCAACACGACGGCTTTGATCGAATCGTCGTATAGCGCCTGACGCAGCAATCGCACTGCGGACTCTGAGCCGATGATGCCGGGAGGCTGATCGCCATCGACAATCTCTCCTGATGCGACCACGACACCGATGTGATCGCCGTGCGGCTTGATCGCGCGAGCAGGTCGCGCAGCCGACAAATAGTCGTGATAGGAAATGTGCTGATACGTGTGATTGTCGTAGTCGAAACCTACAAGACGCTGCAGATATTCTTCGAAATCGCGGCGGGACTTGAGCTGTGTCACCAATCCACGCTCGAGCGCAGCCGCTGCGGTATCGCCATTCTGTGCTTTGACGATCGCGCCCATGTCGTTTACGTACTGAGCGATGGCATCCGCATCCATGCCGCGCGCCTTGGTCACAGCGGCCTGATACTGAGACCACACTGCATTCAACCAGGCGGATGTCTCTTCGCGTTCCTGATCGGACATCTGCGAACGGCTGAATTGATCGGTGTAGGACTTGAACTTGCCCGCCTTGAAGATGTGCACGTCGACATCGAGTTTGTCGATTGCGCCTTTCAAGAAGGTGCGGAAGTAACCGTAGCCTTGGATGAACACAAAGCCTTGCGGATCCATGTAGATGTCATCGGCGTGAGCCGCTACGTAATACTGCGTTTGATCGTAGCTCTCACCGAAGGCGATCACCCGTTTACCGCTGGATCGGAAATCATCGATCGCGCGAGTGAGCTCTTCCAACTTCACCAATCCGCCGCCGCTCAATCCGCTCAGATCCAACACGAGCACCTTGATACGGCGATCCTTCTTGGCTTCGTGGATAGCCTCGACTACATCGCGCAGCAGCGTCTCCGAGCGATCCTCACCGTACATTTCAGCTACGGCACGCTCGACTGGATCGCCTGTGAGTTGCTCGACCAATGGACCTTGCGGCGCGATCACCAAGGCTGCCTGCTGCGGGATCACAGGAATGTGCGGGGACAGCGCGGCGACGATCAGGCCGAAGATGACCAGCAGCACGATGAGGTGCAGCACTTTGCGAAGTGCATCGAGTCCGCGCCACAGAAATGCAAAAAAGATAGTGATGTATTTCATTAGCAGTCTCAGTGCGCCGCGTAACTCACGCGATAGATTGCACCAGCGTAGTCGTCCGAAATGAGCAACGAACCATCATCCAAAACGAGCAGATCGACCGGCCGTCCGTAGACGTCGTCCTCGCGATTGAAGCCGGTCACGAACAACTCATAGCGCGTGGCTTTGTTGCCGTCGAGCTGCACCATGGTCACTCGATAGCCGTTCTTCACGCGTCGATTCCAAGAACCGTGCTCAGCGATCAGCACTTGATTTCGATAGCGCTGCGGAAAACTGGTTCCGGTATAGAACTTGAGCCCCAAGGGAGCCACGTGCGCACCGAGCCGCTGCACGGGCGGCGTGCTCTTTGCGCAGTCGCCGAGACTACCGAAATCGGGATCTTTGATGACGCCGCCATGACAATAAGGAAAGCCGAAATCCAATCCGGGCCGTGCGGCTGCATTCAGCTCGCAAGGCGGCGCGTTCTCGCCTAAGTAGTCGCGGCCATTGTCAGTGAACCACAGCTCACCGGTCGTGGGATGCCAGGTGAGGCCGACCGTGTTGCGCACGCCGCGTGCAAACACTTCCTGTCCGGTACCGTCGGGATTCATGCGCGTGATGAGGCCGTAACGCGGCTCGTTACAGATGTTGCAAGGCGCTCCGATCGGTACGTACAGCTTGCCGTCCGGTCCAAATGCGATGTAGCGCATGCCGTGATGCCGATCCTTCGGCAAATCGTCGCGCACAACCTTCGGCGCAGGCACGTGCTCGAGATTCGATTCGATATCGTCGTAGCGCAGGATGCGGTGAATCTCAGCGACGTACAGAGCGTTGTCGCGAAAGGCCACTCCGTTTGGAGCATTGAGCGAACGTGCGATTACGCGAACCGTAGGCTTAAGACCGCTGCCCGGAGTACCGGTGATAGCGTAGACGGTGTCCTTGGACGTCCCAACGAACAAAGTGTTCTTGGCCCCGATGGCCATAGCCCGCGCGTCGGGCACATCATCCGCGTACACCTCGAATTTGAATCCCGGAGGCACGCGAACATTCCGCAGCACCTGATCGGTGGCGGAGCTGGCAAATGTGACGTTGGCTGTGAGTACGCCCGCGATGCAAAGGAGCGCACGGAAAAAGCTCATCGGGAACGCCTCAGCACGAGAGTGTGCAGTCGGCGGAAGTGTACTTGGCTCGAGGTGTGGCTTCGAGCGGGGAGAATGCTCAGCGAAACGAAGTGGGCCCGGATACCGGGCCCACTTGAGAGAACCTAAACCTTCTCTTCGATGCGCGCGGCCTTGCCGGTCAGATCGCGCAGGTAGTAGAGCTTCGCACGACGCACATTACCGCGACGCTTCACGGTGATCGACCCGATGGCAGGGCTGTAGGTTTGGAACACGCGCTCCACGCCTTCGCCATGCGAAATCTTGCGGACAGTGAACGAGGAGTTGAAGCCGCGATTGCGGCGCGCGATGACGACGCCTTCGTAGGCCTGCGTACGCTCGCGATCG
>DASTSB010000273.1:0-4690 GCA_035760885.1 Steroidobacteraceae bacterium
AGCCGTAGAGACGGCATTGAAAGCCGCGCGCAAGTGGGGCTACACGGTCAAAGGCATAGAAGAAGACGAAGCAGAAATCATTGCCTGCGAAGGCAATTTCCACGGACGTACGTTGGGCGTCGTTGCGCTGTCTACCGAAGAGCAGTATCGAGAAGGCTATGGTCCATTCATGCCGGGCGTGAGGATTGTGCCGTTCGGCGATGCTCAGGCGCTCGAGCGGGCGATCACGCCGAATACTGCAGCTTTCATCATGGAGCCGATGCAAGGGGAAGCAGGGATTCGCATCCCTCCAGCTGGGTATTTGGCGCGGTGCGCGAACATCTGCCGCAGCCACCGCGTGCTATTGCTTGCCGATGAAGTTCAAACCGGCCTCGGCCGCACCGGCAGTATGCTTGCGTGCCAACACGAAAACGTTCAACCCGACGGATTGGTACTCGGCAAAGCGCTCGGCGGCGGCTTACTGCCCGTCTCGCTCTTCTTAGCGAAACGCGAACTCATGAATGTGTTTACGCCCGGCGACCACGGGAGCACCTTCGGCGGCAGCCCACTTGCGTGCGCCGTTGGGCTGGCGGCTCTCAACACATTGGTCGAGGAAAAGTTATGCGAACGCAGTGCAGAACTGGGCGCATACCTGCTACAACGGCTCGCTGCAATGAACAGCCCGATCATTCGCGAAGTCCGCGGCCGCGGCTTATGGTGTGGCGTGGAGTTCAACCCGGAATATGCGGACGCGCGCGAGGTCGCGCTTAAACTGCTGCAGGCCGGCATTCTGACGAAAGACACGCATCGCACCGTGATTCGCTTTGCACCGCCGTTGATCATCGAACGCGAACAACTGGATTGGGCTGTTGAACGATTCCGCGACATCGTCGAGTCGTGGCCCGTCGGTGAATCGAAGGAACTCGCAGTGCACGCCACGGTTTCTGCTTGAGCCGTTAACGAATTCGAGGACGCCTATGAAGCTCACATCCGCAAGCTTCCTGGATCAGCAACCCATCCCGGCCGATTTTGCGTTCGGCGTACCTGACTCCGTACTGCACGTGCGCTTCGCCTCGAATCACAACCCACAGCTGAAATGGACCGGTGCACCGGCCGAGACGCAGTCGTTCGCGATCATTTGCGTGGACCCGGATGCACCTTCGAAACCCGACGATGTAAACAAAGAAGGTCGCGTCGTGCCGGCCAGCTTGCCGCGCGCAAACTTCTATCACTGGGCGATCATCGACATCCCGCATTCAGTCACGGAGATTGCCGCCGGAGAATGCTCGAGCGGCATCGTTGCAGGCGGTAAGAAGCAACTGCCGGGCCCGAAGGGCTCGCGCCAAGGCATCAACGACTACACGGGCTGGTTTGCTGAAGATCCAGACATGTCAGGCACCTACCGCGGCTACGATGGTCCGTGCCCGCCGTGGAATGACATGCGCGTGCATCACTATCAGTTCACGGTCTACGCATTGAGCACGCCGCGATTGAACGTCGATAACGACTTCACCGCGCCTGAAGCGCTGGAAGCGATGCGTCCATTCATCCTTGCCGAAGCGTCGCTCACTGGGACGTATACGCTGAATCCAGGCGTGAGTTGAGGCTAACGCGGCGAATCGACGGACACAAAGAGCACAAGGAAAACAGAGATCACGAAGAGAGATTTGCCGCAGAGAACGCAGAAAAGAACTAATGAGATGAAATTGCTTTGTCCGTGAACGGCGTGACACATGCATCTGTTCGCGACCAACTCGCACGCAAGCTTGCACAAACCGGCGCGTCCCCGTGAGCATCGATTCTTTTTTGCGTTCTCTGTGGCTAGTTTTTCCGCTCTTAGCCTCTCACGCGAGCGCTGTTTTGCGTTCAGCTCGCGTAATCACACTAATTCGGCTGCTCGATCGCCAGCAATTCAATATCGAACACCAGCGGTGAATTCGGCGGGATCACCCCGCCGCCCGCACCTTCCGATCCATACGCAAGCGCTGCGGGAACGATGAGTCGACGTTGGCCGCCGACGCGCATGCCTTGCACCCCTTCGTCCCAGCCCTTGATCACGTTGCCGGCGCCGATCTCAAAGCGGAATGGCTGACCGCGATCGCGCGAGCTGTCGAACTTCTTGCCCTTGTGATCGGGAGCGTGCGGGTCGTACAACCAGCCGGTGTAATGCACGACAGCAACTTGCCCCTGCGACACGCCTTCTCCGTTCGGCACTTCGAGATCGATCCGCTGCAACTCCGTCACCGGCGCGGGTGGCGGTGCGGCGGTGTTCGTGGCCGGTTCGGAGTTCTTGGATCCGCATGCGACCAACGCTAGGCTGGCGACGACAATGAATGCGAGATGTTTCATCTGATGCCTTCGGAAAAGAGATATGAGCCATGAGACAGAATTAGATAAGCCACAGAGAACGCAAAAAAGAATTGACGAGTTGGAGCGACTATTAACGATCGACGTTACCCGATTAATCCTCACATGAGCACCCTCAACGCTGGGTGAATGCTTGCGCATGAAGAGGAGCGGGCGCTCCTGCTTCGAGTTGCACGAGTTCACGCGATCACGCTTTTAGTCAATAGACCCATCACTTCTTTTTTGCGTTCTCTGCGGCCAATTCCTCTTTGTCTCTGATTGCTTTGCGGCCTTTATGTTCGTCCGATGCCGGTCGTTGCTAACCGCCGACGGATAGCAACAAGCGATTCAGACGCTGCACAAACGCCACGGGCTCAGGCAACTGTCCACCCTCAGCCAGCGTCGCTTGTTCAAAGACCAAGAGTGCAAGGTCGTCGAACGTTGCGCCATCCGCTGTGCTTTCGATGCGCTTGAGCAGCGGATGCGTCGGATTGATCTCCAGTGCGGGCTTGGTAGGCGGCGCCTTTTGTCCAGCGGCCTCGAGGATCTTGCGCATTTGAGCGCCCAGATCATGCTCACCCAAGACCAAGCATGCCGGCGAATCCGCCAGTCGCGCGGTTACGCGAACGTCGCTGACGCGATCGCCGAGCGAATTCTTGATCCGATCGACGAGCGCGCTATGCTCTTTCGACAGTGACTCTTGTGCCTTCTTTTCTTCTTCGGTCTGAATGCCGCTCAAATCCAAATCGCCGCGAGCCACGTTGCGGAAGCTCTTGCCGTCATACTCGCGCAAGTGGTCCATCAACCAATCGTCGATGCGATCCGATAACAACAAGACTTCCACGCCTTTGCGACGCAGCATCTCTAAATGCGGGCTGGATTTCGCAGCACCAAAGGTTTCAGCGATCACGTAGTAGATCGCGTTCTGCCCCGGCTTCATGCGCGCGATATAGTCATCGAGCGTCACGTCCTGAGTCTCGCTGTCCGTGTGCGTGCTCGAGAAGCGCAGCAACTTGGCGATACGCTCGCGATTCGCATGATCTTCGGCCGGTCCTTCCTTCAAGACGGTGCCGAACTCCTTCCAGAACGTCGCATATTTCTCGGGCTCATCCTTGGCAAGTTTGGTCAGCATGTCGAGAACCCGGCGCGCAAGGCCAGTTCGCATTGCGTCAATCGAAGCATCTTGCTGCAACATTTCACGCGAGACGTTGAGTGGCAGATCCGCCGAATCCACCACGCCTTTCACGAACCGCAGATACATCGGCAGGAATTGCTCTGCATCATCCATGATGAAGACGCGCCGGACGTAAAGCTTGAGCCCGCGAGCCCCCTCGCGATGCCATAAATCGAAAGGCGCACGAGAAGGAACGTAGAGCAGGCTCGTATATTCCTTCTTACCTTCCACCTTGCCATGCGACCACGCGAGCGGATCGGTGAAGTCGTGCGAGATGTGGCGATAGAACTCTTTGTATTCCTCTTCTTTCACTTCAGTGCGCGGGCGCGTCCACAGGGCCTGCGCCTGGTTGATGTTTTCGTACTCCGCGACCTTCTCCGACTTGCGCATCCGCACCGGGAATGCAATGTGATCCGAGTACTTGCGAACCAGCGAGCGGATTCGATACTCGTCGGCGAACTCCTGTTCATCCTCCTTCAAGTGCAGCACGATCTTGGTGCCGCGCGCCGGCAACTCGACATCGTTCACCGTGAACTCGCCCTCGCCGCGCGACTCCCAGTGCACACCGCTCGAGGCTGGGTCGCCCGCACGCCGCGAAAACACCTCGACACGCTCGGCCACGATGAATGAAGAATAGAAGCCGACGCCGAACTGACCGATCAGCTGGGCATCCTGCTTTTGATCGCCCGTGAGCTTGGCTAGAAACTCGGCCGTGCCGGACTTCGCGATCGTACCGAGATGCTCGATGGCCTCCTGCCGAGTCATGCCGATGCCCGTGTCCGTGATCGTGATGGTGCGCGCTTCCTTGTCCGTGTCGATCGTGATGGTGAGCTCGCTCTGTCCTTCCAATAATTCCGGTTTTGCCAGCGATTGGAACCGCAGCTTGTCGCAAGCGTCCGACGCGTTCGAAATCAGCTCGCGAAGAAAAATTTCCTGATGGCTGTACAGCGAATGGATCATCAGCTTTAGTAGCTGTTTGACCTCGGCCTGGAAGCCTAGGGTCTGGGCCGAATCGGCTACCGACATTGCTTACTCCTCATGCGCAAACACTAAAAAGGGCGCCATCATAGTGCGCTGTCGCGGCAAATAGGGGCGAGGTGGGAAATTTCAAGCACGTCAGCCTTACTCTCCGATACCCCTGGAGTGATCTCGAACCCGATCTCGGGGCTGGTTCTTCCAAATGCGTCTGGC
>DASTSB010000274.1:0-12166 GCA_035760885.1 Steroidobacteraceae bacterium
GTTCTTCCGGTGAACACATCCGTGCCTTGAATGGCGTTCGGCAGAATCAGACGAGTGTCTCCCCACACTTCGGCGCCGAGCGGCAGGCCTGGCGTGGCATTCATGAGCTTCGCGAACCATCGTGGCAACACCGCCACCATCTTCTCTCCCGCATGCTCGCGCGCGAAGGCAAGCACGTGATCCTTGCGATGGCCCTCGACTTGGATGATTTGGTAATCGCTCTGCGCGAACACCGCTGCTTTCTGCGCTCGCAACTGCAATAGCTTCCACGTCACGAACAGCTTCGCAGTGGCGCTCATCGGATTAGGAATGGCCGGTGCCGATTCGATCGCATTCAGCTCGGCTTGTGCCGCCGCGTAGTCGACTGGACGGCGATTGTCTGGATCCACGAGCGCCAACGCGGGCCGCTCGGTCCCTTGATAGATGTCAGGCACGCCAGGCACCGTCAGCTTCAACGCCACCTGTACCAACGAGTTGAGCGCACCGAAGTAGATGACATCATTCGCGAGCGACGAGAAGTCACGCAAGAAGGCATTGAGCTCAGGATTCTCCAACAGGCGTTGGACGAAGTCCTGCAGTGCCGTTTCATATTCGGGGTTCGGCGCGAGCCACGAAGTGATGCGTTTCGATTCGCGCGCAGCCTTCACTACGTAAGCCTTGAGGCGCTCGATCAACTCCTCACTCGATTGATCCGCCGTCCACATGCCGACGAGCGTTTGATAGATCAGATATTCATCTTCGCGATCGGGCGCTGCACGGCTATCGACGATCTTGCGCCGGCTGCGGTTGAGCTTCGACCAGCGGCTCAGGTGCAGCTTCCATCGCTCCGGCATTTCGCTCAGCACCGCGATGCGAGCGCGAACGTCCTCGCTGCGCTTCGTATCATGCGTGCTCGTCGCCAGCATCGAGAACGGCCACTGTTTGGCGCGCTCGACATTCGCCTGGTGTAAAGCAGTATTCGAAACCGAAAACCGCCGCGGATCGCCACCCACTTCGTTCAAGCACACCAGCCGCGAGTAACGATAGAACGCCGTGTCTTCCACGCCCTTCGCCGTCACCGGAGACGTGACTTGTTGAAACTTCATCGCGAATTCCATCATCGCCTGGCGGTGCGACTCAGGACGGTTCGCCGCTGCGTCTCCCAGAACGACGTCACGCAGAAAATCGAACACGGACACTTCGATGGCGCTGCGCTTACGCGCGATGTTGATCGCCCAGTTCACTATGCGGCGGTCCTCGTCGCTCACGCCTCGATGAGAAACGTAGGTGCGATAGACGGGAAACGCCGCAATGGTTTCGATGATCGCCTCGCGCATCGCGGCGCGCGTGAAATCCGCCGTATGGCGATCCAGTTGTGCGATTCGATCGAGCTGCGTCGCGAGCACTTCCACTTCGGCTGCCAGTGCGGCGCGCATTACCAGCTTCTTGGAGACGCACACGATCTCGTCAAAGCTTGCATCGTTCTCAGTGAACTGCCGATAGCGGCGCGTCATTGCCGCTTCGTTGTCGGCACACACCATCCAGCAAGTGCTCACAGCGGCGAACTCGTATCCCGTCGTCCCATGAACTTTCCATGATTCAGGCAAGCGCTCATACGCTGCGAGAATCTTTTCCGTCACCACATATAAAGGACGTGGATTCTGCTCGTCCGCACCGAAGCGCTGCTGCAAGCGTTCGAAGTACACTTCTGGGTCATACAGACCGTCGGAGTGATCGATTCTCAAGCCGTCGATCGCGCCTTGGTCGATCAATTCGAAAATGAACCGATGCGTGACATCGAACACTTCGCGCTCGTTCATCCGCAGTGCGGCGAGATCGTTCACATCGAAGAAGCGTCGATAATTGATCTCATCGACAGCCACTCTCCAATAGGAAAGCCGATACGCCTGAGCTTCGATCAGCGAATCCAACGCGTTGAACGAGTCGGGTTGGCCGGGCGTACCGTTGATCCACGCCACCGTATCCTCGATGAACTTCCCGACCTTCGGACTGCGTTCGACCAGACGCGCGAGTCGGCGCTTGTGCGCTTCCTTGTCGCGGTAGCGAACTGTCACCGACTCTTCGTCGGTTCGATTGCGCGGTGGCAGGTGGCTGAACGCAGTGAGTAGACTCTCGAAATCGCCGTGATCGGGATCGTCGGCACGCAATAGCGCATCGAGCGCCGCAGAACGTCCTTCGAATATCCGAGCATACTCACGAGGATCGATCGGAAAGCAGTGATCGTAGTAGTGCAGATTGAAACTGCCGCGGCCTGCGTCGAACTTGAGCTGCAATTCCCCGGCTTCCAAGACCGCGCCATAAAACCCGCCCAGGATCGGCACAAGGACGCGATCTCGCAATGAGGCGCGGTTGGGCCGCCAATCGATGTCGAAATAGGACGCAAAGTGCGCGGCGGGACCGTTCTCCAACACGTCCAGCCACCATGAGTTCTCCTGCCCCATGATGCCGAGATGATTCGGCACGATGTCGACGATCAAACCGAGCCCATGCGCGTGCAATTCGGCAACGAGCGCATCGAATTGCTCGCGAGTACCAAGCTCCGGATTCAGCATTCCATGCTCGACGACATCGTACCCATGCATGCTGCCGGGCCGTGCTCTGAGTATCGGCGAGGCGTACACGTGGCTAATGCCAAGTCGCGCCAGATACGGAACGATCTTGCGCGCGTCTTCGAACGTGAACTGATGATTGAGTTGCAGGCGATAGGTCGCGCGCGGAACGCGCCGCTGCACCGATCGCGAATCGGAGGTGAGTTCTGCGCTCATGAGCGAGCGGTGAACACGTGAACTTGCCAAGCCTCCATCGCATCGCCTGACTGACTCGCAAACACAGCCTGAGCGTGGCGCGGCACATCGGGACGCATTGGAGCACCCACGTTCACCACCATGACGAGTTCGCCCCCGCGCTCCAGAGGCCAGCGCACCGTGAGGACACGATCTTGCACCGAATACGAACTCATGCGCGGCTTGATCTGCGAGATGAGCGGCACGATGAAGTCTCGCCGCTTGGACAATAGTTCCGTGACATAGCGCAGCCAATCTGCATGCTCCGGTCGTTCGCGTTGTGACCAATCCAGCCGGCTGCGCTCGAATGTCGTTGGCGCGATCGGATCGGGAATGCTGTCGGTGCTCTGATCGGTGAATGCACTGAAGTGCTTGAACTCGGCGCGACGACCATCGCGGATCGCCTGCGCTAGGTCGCCTTCGTAATCGCAGAAGTAGAGAAACGGAGTCTTGGCCCCGAATTCTTCACCCATGAACAACATCGGCGGCTCGGGTGCCAGCAACAGCACCGCCATGGCCCCGCGTAGCTTTGCATTGGGAACAAGTTGAGTCAGCCGTTCGCCGAACGCGCGATTGCCGATTTGATCGTGGTTCTGCAAGAAGTTGATGAACGCGGGCGCGGGCAGGTGTGCACTGGGTTCTCCCTTCTCATGCTGAGTCGTTCGCGTGCGTTCCCCTTGATATGCGAATCCTTCGCTCAGTACGCGACCGAGGCGTTGCAGTGGCGCGTCGTCGTAATCGGCGTAATAACCTTCGTGCTCGTCCGTCAGCAACACGTGCAGCGCGTGATGCGAGTCGTCGTTCCATTGGGAAACTGCCGCTCCCCGCTGCTCTGCAGAAAGTTTCGATGTCAGCCAGCGTGCAGTGTTGTGTTCGTTCTCGAGGACTAGATGGACGTTGCGTTCGCGGCCTGGTCCTGCATCGACTCGCGCAATCAGTTCGTCGATGAAGCTCGCGCCGCTCTTGCCGCGGATGGCATGTACAGCGTCGAGGCGCAATCCGTCCAGATGAAATTCTTCGGTCCAGTAGAGCGCGTTGTGGATGAAGAACTCTCGCACTTCACGTTGCGCGAAATCGATGGCATTGCCCCACGGCGTGTGATGACGATCCGTAAAGAACTGTGGCGCGTAACGATGTAGATAGTTGCCTTCAGGTCCGAAATGGTTGTAGACGACATCCAAGATCACGCCGATGCCGCGATCATGTGCAGCTTGGATGAACGCCTTGAAATCTTCGGGCCGCCCATACGCAGGGTGCGGCGCAAACGGCAGCACGCCGTCGTAGCCCCAGCCGCGAGTGCCGTGGAATGTCGCCACCGGCATCAGCTCCAGCGTCGTTACGCCCAACCGTGCGAGATCCTCTAAGCGCCGCGCCGCACTGGCAAACGTTCCCTCCGGCGTGAACGTCCCGATGTGGAGCTCGTAGAGCACGGCTTCATCCCAGCGCCTACCGCGCCAATCCGCGTCGTGCCAATCGAAAGTTGTCGGCGCGATCAACTCGCTTGCGGCATGCACACCCTCGGGATTGAAACGGGAGACGGGATCGGGGACGTCCAGCTCATCGTCGATGCGGTACGAATAGCGCAGACCCGGAACGCACCCGCGCTCTGCCGGCAAGTGGGTCTGCCACCACCCATCGCTAGCTCGGTCGAGATCGATGGATTTCGTATGATCAAGCGGAGTGTTCAACTGCACGCGCGATGCAGCCGGAGCCCAAAGGCGAAACGTCGCGTTGCCCCGCTCATCGAGCGACGCACCGAAAGGCATGGCATGGGACCGCCTCACACGGAAACTCCCTAAGCGGTCAGATGACGTGAAGAACCCCTCCCGAAAAAGGCAGAGAAGGGACTTAGATGGGTGCGCTCATTGAGGTGCGCCGCTCCAAGTGAGCATGTTGAGCGGCGAGGTTCACATAAGCAGACGAATCGGAGCTGCGCGGCTCGCGTTCGCTGCGACGAAGCGTTTCGCCCACGCGCACCGGCGTGCCCAAGTCGCTCCATCCGCACGGCGGCACCTTGATCACGCGCAGGTTCGGCTCGTTGCCTTCGAGGATGTCGCGCGAAAAATCCAAATCGGGCAAACGTTCATAGAGTTCGACGACGGCCGGCCACCCTGCTGCCGGGAAGGCGGCTCGCAAATGACGCTTCACGATCACTTGCATCTCCATGACCATCAGCGAATACCGAGGCAAGAACAAATCGAGCAGCGATTGCGCGCTCGTGGCGATGATGAAGGCATTCCACAATCCGCCTGCGCGAACGATTTCCGCCGCCGAAGAGTACGAAGGCTTCTCGACGAAGCGGGCCACCGTCTGCCCTGCCAATGGTTCAAGCTGCGGATCGGCCTGCGCCGGCAGGATATAGCCGAGTTCCGGATCGACCTCTTCGGGCTGCAATCCCAATAGGACGGGCTTCTTCGGTTGACGCTCCAAGTGCTCCAGCGCGGCTTCGAGCGCCTGGCGCATCACACCCTCGTCGCGGACATAATGATCGGCAGGCAACAGCAGCACCCGCGCCTTAGGGTCCATCGCCAGGATGTGCAGCAGCGAATACAAGATGCCGATACCGGTCCCGCGATTACGTGGCTGCACGATCAAGTTCTTCGCCGGCAGCGAGTTCAGTCCGGGTGTTTGCGACCACCATTGCTGATGCTGTTGGGCAACAATGGTACAGATGCGCTCTGGCGGGACGATGCGGCTTGCACGTACGATTGCATCCTCGAGCAACGAACGGTGGCCATGTAGAGAACAAAACTGTTTGGGGACTGCAGTACCGCACGGCTTGGTGGTCAACGCGCGAAGACGGCTTCCATTACCAGCAGCGAGCACCAAAGCCCATACGTGATCTGAGTTCGACATTGCAGCTCCAAAGACAACGGTGCGTGAGGCATTACTAAAATCGTGCCTGCGCATCGCGGCCTAAATACATGACCGCACTGACTAGTTCCCTTAAATACACGATCATCCTTGCAGTATTCGGAACAGGAACAGACGAGCATGCGTAATGCGAATGCTCTCTTACGTCCGAACCAACGCGATGGCGTGTGTCGGTCTTGTTGCGGTCACCGATGAACGTGATCGACTCACTTAGAATTTGAACCTCGAACGAGGAGCGCTTGGCGGCCGGATGAAATCACGCGATATGAATAGGACATGCGCGTCTGCGAACGACACGAACGCGCCAACGGCGAAGCCTCATCGTTTCCGCTTTTGGCTCGCGCTCATGACCGCCGGCGTAGCATGCGTCGTGGCAGCGGCAACGGCCCCGCAAACCAGTGCAACCAAAGCGGCGGCAACTGCGCGTCCGGCGACGGCTCAGAAGCCACAAGGCTTCTCGGCGAACACTGTCATCGAACTTGCGCGTCGCTTATCGGCCAGTACGTACACGGCCAAGCACATCGACAACAACTCGCCCCTCGCGCAGCTGAATTACGACCAGTACCGACAGGTCCGTTTCAATCGCGAAGCCGCGATCTGGCGTAACGAGCAGGTGCCGTTCCATGTCGAAGTGCTGCCTGCAGGATTCCTATTCCGCACACCCGTCCAGGTCTGGATCGTAGAGAACGGCCAGCCGCATGAGATTCAGTCCACACCCGGCATGTTCGTGCTTGGAGACAAAGTGCAAAAGCTGCTCGCGAACGTGCAGATTCCGATCTCGGGACTGCGCCTGCAGACACGCTTGAACTCGCGCTCGAGTTGGGATGAGTTTGCGGCGTTCCAGGGCGCCACCTACTTCCGCGCCGTTCCGAAAGACGAGTTCTATGGCTTATCGGCCCGTGGGCTTGCGATTCGCACGGCTCATCCGCTGGGAGAGGAATTTCCGGTCTTCACGCAATTCTGGGTGGAACGACCGAGCGCCAACGCGGCCGGGATCGTCGTGCACGCGCTGCTCGAGAGTCAGTCGACGACCGGGGCATATAAGTTTTCCATTACGCCCGGTGCGGAAACCATCATGGACGTGGACCTCACGCTCTTTCCTCGCGTGCAGCTGGAAAACGTCGGCATCGCACCACTGACTTCAATGTTCCTCTTCGATGAAAGCGATCGCGCACGCATCGACGATTTTCGCGACGAAGTGCATGACTCCGACGGCCTGCAGATCTTGATGGCGTCGGGCGAGAGAGTATTCCGCCCCCTGAGAAACCCGACGCAGCTGCAGATCTCGAGCTTCACATCCAGCGCACCGTTGGGCTTCGGGTTGGTGCAGCGTTCGCGCAAGGTCATCGACTACTACGACTTCGAAGCGCACTACGAAGAGCGGCCCAGCGCTTGGATCGAGCCGACGAGCGATTGGGGACCGGGCGATGTGCAGCTGATCGAAATTCCCACCGATCGAGAATCCAACGACAACATCGTCTCATTCTTTCATCTGAAAGATCCGCTACCCGCGGGCAAGCCGTGGCATGCCTCGTATCGCATCCATTGGACGCCCTCGCCCAAGCTCGGGCCGAAGATGGGACGAGTGCTGGTGACGCGTTCGGGTCCGACATTCGACGGCAAGCGCCGCGTGTTTACGTTGGACTTCGCTGGCGTCGGTAGAACTACGGATGATCTTGAAATCGATGCAGCCACCTCGGCCGGGCGATTGGTGAATTTGTTATTGCAGCCAAACCCAGTGACCAAAGGAATTCGTGCTAGCTTTGAGTTGGACGCGGCTGGCGCGCCAGTGGCTGAGCTGCGTCTGCGTTTGCTGCGAGACAAGAAACCCATCAGTGAGACATGGCTGTATCGATGGACGGCCAGTTAAAAAACGCACACCCCCCAGCGCCTGACCGACAGCCTGAGCCTCAAGCTCCCGAGGTCGTACGCGGCGGCATGCCTTTCGAGCGGCCGCTGCCGATGCCCACTCAAGATCTTTCCCGCGCGCCCGATGCACCGCGCGTCGGCCCACAAGGCTGGCGAACTATATTGGCGCGGCTGGTCTCGATCCTCGGCACGCTCGCGATCACCGGCTATGGCGTTTACGAGATGGTCGCCATCGTCAACTACTCGCAAATGACGTGGCTGCAAGCACTGTTGATCGTGATCTTTGCGATCACGCTTGCGTGGATCGCCTTCTCTGCCGCATCGGGCATCGTGGGCTTCTTTCTTCCCAGCCCCCGCTTCGAATCCGCTCCGCTCGCGCAAAGCCGAACCGCGTTGTTGATGCCGGTCTATAACGAAGATCCATCGCGAACGACGGCAGCGCTGCAGGCGATGGCCGAATCGCTTGCGGAACTCGGTGCGGCGAAGAACTTCGAGATCGTGATCATCTCGGATTCCACTCAGGTGGATCCGTGGATCGAGGAATCGCTTGCGGTCGATGCATTGCGCCGCGAACTGCGAGAAATCATGCCGGTATGGTATCGACGTCGCTGGCACAACACCGGTCGCAAAGCCGGCAACGTCGAGGAGTTCGTCAAGCGCTGGGGCGGACGTTACGACTACATGGTCGTACTCGATGCGGACAGCCTGATGAGCGGCGAAACGTTGGTCGAACTCGCCCAGCGTATGCAAGCCGATCCGCGGCTCGGCATTTTGCAGACGGTGCCGATGCTCATCGGCAACGACAGCGTGTTCGCGCGCCTTCAACAGTTTGCCGGTCGCGTGTACGGCGCAGTGATTGCGCGCGGCGTCTCCGCGTGGTCCGGCAACGACGGCAACTACTGGGGACACAACGCCATCATTCGGGTCACTGCATTTGCCGAAGCATGCGGACTGCCGCAGTTGCCAGGACGTAAACCCTTCGGCGGCCATGTGCTCTCGCATGACTTCGTCGAAGCCGCGTTGATTCGCCGTGCCGGATGGAAGGTGCGTATGGCGACGGATCTCAACGGCTCGTGGGAAGAAAGTCCGCCTTCCATGATCGATGTTGCAGTTCGGGACCGCCGCTGGGCGCAGGGCAATCTGCAACACAGCAAGGTCATCGGCGCGGCGGGGCTCGCCCTTTCCAATCGCGCGCACTTCTTGATCGGCATCATGAGCTATTTGTCCTCGCCTCTGTGGTTGATACTGCTGCTGGTCGGATTCGTGCTCACGCTGCAAGCGACGCTGATTCGTCCCGAATACTTCAGCCATGCCTTTCAGTTGTTCCCGGACTGGCCGCGATTCGATGCGAAGCGAATGATGTCGCTCTTCGCCTTCACGATGTTGGTGCTGTTCACGCCGAAAATATTGGGGCTCATCCGCAGTCTCTTCACCAGCAACGTGCGTCGCGGTTGCGGCGGGCTGCTCGGCATCACATTCAGTGTGATCTTCGAGACGATTCTTTCCGCCCTGTATGCCCCGATTATGATGCTGGTTCAAACCCATCACGTGATCGACATCCTCACGGGTCGCGACTCCGGCTGGAATGCACAACGCCGCAATGCCTGGATGACGGCGTGGAATGAGGCTGCGAAGGTGCATTGGTCGCATTTGATCGCCGGTATTGCGATCGGCGTGATTTCGTATCTCATCTCGCCGAACTTGTTCTTGTGGATGTCGCCGACGATTGCCGGCTTGCTGCTCTCGATTCCGCTCTCGAAGATGAGCGGCAGCGTGCAAACTGGGCGCGTATTACGCACGCTCGGCTTGCTGCGCATTCCTGAAGAGCGCGATCCGCACCCGATCATGAAACGGCGCGAAGCAATTCTCGAACGAATGCCGCCTGCTCAACATGAGTGCCTGCGCTACCTCGCGCGCAATCAACAAGCGCGCCTAGCTCACGTGAGCGGCAATTTGCCTCGGCCGGAAGAATCTCGCGGCCATCCCGATCCGCATCGCTTGACCGCCGAGCGCAAGGTTCACGAAGCCCGCACGCTCAACGAACTACTTTCCTGGCTCGGTCCCGCCGAACGCGTGCATGTTGCTGGCGATGCAGAGTTGCTCGAGCGCCTTGCGCAGTTGCCGGATGGCTAGGGCATCTGAGCTCGTGATGAAGTGATGGAGTGAGAGCGCTGCGCGCGTGAACGGTGCAGCGATCTGTCCGACCTTCACCCCATCACTTCATCACCCCATCACAGGCATTCGGAACTTTCCCCCTGACCCATTCGCTTCAGAGACATCCCACATGCTCTGACGCGAACGATGGCACTGACTCACCGCTCGGATTCCACCGAGTTCTTGGGCGCGTTGCGCGTTAACGGCGCGACGCGTTTTCGTGTCTGGGCCCCGGCAGCGAAGCGCGTTGAAGTCGTTCTCGAGAGCGGCGAGCGCTTTCCGCTTTCTCGCGCCGAAGGCGGTTACTTCGCTGGCGAATCAGCGTCGATTCGTGCCGGGGCACTCTATAAATGTGAAGTGGATGGCGCAGGGCCTTGGCCTGATCCGTGTTCACGATTTCAGCCGCAGGGTGTGCACGGACCCTCGTTGGTGATCGAGGCAGATCGATTCGAGTGGACCGATTCGCAGTGGCGCGGAGCGAACCTCCCCGGCCAAGTCATTTACGAGTTGCACATCGGGACCTTCACGCCGGAAGGAACCTTCGACGCGGCGATCCGCAAGCTTGCATACCTGCGCGATCTTGGCATCACGATGCTCGAGATCATGCCGCTCTCCGAATGCCCTGGGCGTTGGAATTGGGGTTATGACGGCGTGCAGCTATTCGCGCCGTATCACGTGTACGGCGATCACGATGCGTTCAAACGCTTCGTCAATGCGGCGCACGCGCAGGGTCTCGCAGTGATTCTGGATGTCGTCTACAACCACCTCGGACCGGACGGCAATTACCTGAAATGCTTTTCACCCTACTACTGCAGTAAGCGCTACTCGACGGAATGGGGCGAGGCGCTGAACTTCGATGATGAACATTGCAATGGGCCGCGAGACTTCGTGGTCGGCAATGCGCTGTACTGGCTGCGCGAATTCCACGTCGATGGGTTCCGCCTCGACGCCACCCAATCGATCTTCGATGCGTCGAAACCGCACGTGATTGCGGAGCTGACAGTCCGCTGTCGCGAAGCGGCCAAGCCACGCGACATCGTCTTCATTGCTGAAAACGAACCGCAACGCAGCGAGCACCTGCGCCCCGTAGAGCAAGGCGGATACGGCCTCGATGCGATGTGGAACGACGACTATCACCACACCGCCAAAGTGGCGCTCACGGGGCATCGGGACGGTTACTTCTTCGATTACACGGGTAAGCCGCAGGAATTCATCTCCGCATTGAAGCGCGGGTTCTTGTACCAAGGTCAGTACTACGCATGGCAGAAACAACCGCGAGGCGCGCCGACTCGCGGCTTGCCGGCGCGCAGCTCGGTCATTTTTCTCCAGAACCATGACCAAGTTGCCAACACCTTCATCGGCGATCGTGTCCACAGCATGGCCGCCCCTGCGTGCTATCGCACTGTGTGTGCGTTGACGCTACTCGCACCCCAAACGCCGTTGTTGTTCATGGGTGAGGAGTTCGCCGCATCGAATCGTTTCATGTTCTTTGCTGACCATCATGCTCAGCTCGCATCCCTCGTCCATCAAGGCCGACGGCAGTTCGTCTCGCAATTCCGTGCGTACGCCGATCCAGCTGCCCAGGCGCTGATCCGCGATCCTGCTGCCGAGAGTACGTTCTACGAATCCAAACTCAATTGGGATGAAGTGCAAACGCATGCGCATGATCTGGCGCTGCATCGAGACCTGCTGCATCTGCGGCGCACGGATCCCGTCATTTCCAAACAAGATGAAGCCGGACTTGATTTTGCTGTCTTGTCGGAACGTGCCTTCGCCATGCGCTGGTTCGACGATCGCGGCGATCGGCTCTTGATCGTTAACTTGGATCAAGAGCTGTGTTTTTCCGTGATGCCTGAACCGCTTCTCGCACCCCCCGCCGGATTCGATTGGCAATTGATGTGGTCGAGCGAAGACGTGCGCTATGGCGGGCATGGCATTGCACATCCGAACGAGCATGGACGCAAAGGCGTGTGGCGGCTGCAAGGACGTTGTGCAGTGCTGATGCGCGCAGAACCTGAGTCGAAGACATGATCGAAGGCAAGCAACTCATTCTTCCGTGGAATCCGACGAACGATCCGGCGTGGTTGCGCAATCGGGAGTGGTTGGTGACGAACGGATTGGGCGGATACGCGTCGGGCACCTTGGCCGGCATTCCGGCTCGCAAGTATCACGGATTGTTCGTGCCCAACCTATCCTCCCCAAAAGGGCGACACATCATGATCTCCCGCTGTGATGAGGTGCTCGTTGCGGGCAGTCATCGTATGCAACTGGGTGGCGCAGAGTTCGCGCATGGTCGCTTCATCGGGGAGTCGCACCGATATCTGCGGGAATTCCGCTTGGATCATCGCATCGCCGTGTGGTGCTTCGAGTTCGAAGGCGCGATCGTCGAGAAGTCGATCGTCATGCCGCACGGTCACAACACCGTGTGCGTTCAATACCGACTGCGCTCCGGCGCGCCGATCGAGCTACACGTGCGTCCGTTCGTC
>DASTSB010000275.1:0-2725 GCA_035760885.1 Steroidobacteraceae bacterium
GCAGCGTGAACTTTGATGAGAACTTGCTGCGCCGACGGCGTTGGCGTCTCGACTTCAGCAATCGATAGAACTTCAGGACCGCCGGGGGTTTTGGCTGTGATGATCCGCATCGCGGTAACTGCTTTTGAAGAGAAGACGCAAAGCGCGCAAAGAATCCGAATCGGTTAAAGCAGAAGCAAAGCAACGCACGAACAGGTGGAAAGCTCCTGGACTCGTCTTCCTATGCGTTCTTTGTGTTGCGTCCGATCCGATCCCTGCAACTCCAACCGCTGAAACACAGGCGAGGAGCTCCGAACTTCACGTCATCACTCCATCACTGCTGGTCCGTGAAGCGCTGCGCCCTTCACCTTATCACTTCATCACCTCATCACTTTTTCTTCTTCGGCACATACAAATCCGTAATCGACCCATCGAACACTTCGGCCGCGAACGCGACCGTTTCAGAAAGTGTGGGGTGCGGATGGATTGTGAGTCCGATGTCGTGCGCGTCGCAGCCCATTTCGATCGCGAGGGCTACTTCGGCAATCAGGTCGCCGGCATTCGGGCCGACGATGCCACCGCCGATCACGCGATGGGTGGTGGGATCGAAGATCAACTTGGTCATGCCCTCATCGCGGCCGAGGGAGAGCGAACGCCCGCTCGCCGCCCACGGAAACGTAGCTTTCTCGTAAGCGATTCCTTTTGCCTTGGCATCCGTTTCCGTGACGCCTACCCAAGCTACTTCAGGATCAGTGTATGCGACCGACGGAATCACGCGGGCATCGAACGCACGCTTTTCGCCGTGAGCGACTTCGGCAGCAAGCTTGCCTTCGTGCGTTGCCTTGTGAGCCAGCATGGGCTGGCCGGCGATATCGCCAATGGCGAAGATGTGCGGCACGTTCGTGCGCATCTGCCGATCGACGGGAATGAAGCCGCGCTCGTTGACCACCACGCCTGCAGCTTCGGCGTTGATGCGCTTGCCATTCGGACTGCGTCCCACTGCGACGAGCACCTTGTCGTAAACCTGCGGCTCGGATGGCGCTTGCTCGCCTTCGAACGTCACGCGGATGCCGGACTTCAGCGCCTCGACCTTGGTGACTTTCGTCTTCACCATGATGCTTTCATATCGCTTAGCCAGGCGCTTTTCGAGCGGGCGCACCAAGTCCCTATCCGCCCCCGGCATCAGACCGTCGGTTAATTCGACGACGCTGACCTTGACGCCGAGCGCGTCATACACCGTCGCCATTTCCAAACCGATAATGCCGCCACCGACAACGAGCATGCGCTTCGGCAAATCGAGCTCGAGCGCACCGGTTGAATCAATGATGCGCGGATCTTCCGGCAGTCCCGGCAAGCGAATCGATTCAGAACCCGCGGCGATGATGCAGTTCGCGAACGAAACCTTGCGCGTGCTACCGCCATCCGTTACTTCAAGTTCGCGCGGCGATACAAACTTACCCACGCCGCGAATCACTTCGACCTTGCGTTGCTTCGCCATCGTGGCGAGGCCACCGGTCAGCCGGTTCACAACTTTGTTCTTCCAATCGCGCAGCTTCGGCGCATCCACTTTCGGCTTACCGAAATGCACGCCGAACTCTTCCATCGCCTCCGCTTCTTCGATCACTTTTGCTGCGTGCAGCAGCGCTTTCGAAGGAATACAACCGACGTTCAGACAAACACCGCCCAGCGAACTGGAACGCTCGATGAGCGCGGTCTTCATACCGAGATCGGCGGCGCGGAACGCAGCGGTGTATCCGCCAGGACCGGATCCGAGAACGACGACGTCGAAATCGTGGGAAGAAGCGGTTAGCGGTTGGCGGTTAGCGGTTGGTTCGGAGTTCGGAGCGCTCGCTGTCGCAGCCGACGGAGAGTTCGCAGGTTGCAGAGGCTTTGGAGCCTCGCCATTGAGATCTTTGCGGACGATCGTCTCGGTGAAGGCCGTGTCGTCGGGCGCAGTAGAAGATTTTGCTGAGGCTGGTGCTCCGACAGCATCCAGCGTAACCACCAAACTGTCTTTGGAAACGCGATCGCCCTTCTTCACCGCAACTGATTTAACGACACCCGCTCCGGACGAAGGCACATCGATGGTGGCCTTGTCTGTCTCGAGCGTAATCAACGGGGTTTCTACAGCAACCGTGTCGCCGACTTTCACCAGAACATCGATGACCTCGACGTTCTTGAAATCGCCAATATCTGGAACGCGGATTTCTTGGGCCATATAGATAGTGACTAGTGACTGGTGACTAGCGGATAGCAAGAGCGGACAGCGGATAGCCGAATACGGCCCGATCAGTTTTTGGCGAACATCGCAGATGGAGCGCTGCGCGCGGAAGCGACGAGCTCTTGCTAGTCACTATCCGCAATCCGCCAGTCACTACGTTCATGGCACTGCTTCCAGCAGACCCTTCACGTCAGCGAGCTGTTGTGCGAGTGCCGTGGTGAATCGCGCACCGGCAGCGCCATCGATCACGCGATGGTCGTAGGCGAACGTGAACGGCAAGATGAGGCGCGGTACAAACTGTCCATCCTTGTAGACGGGCTTCATGCTCGATCGCGCAACACCGAGGATCGCAACTTCCGGTGAATTGATGAGCGGAGTAAATGACGTGCCGCCGATGCCGCCAAGACTTGAGACGGTGAAGCTCGCACCCTGCATCTCATTCGCGGACAACTTGCCCGCGCGAGCCTTCTCCGAAAGCGTCGCGAGGTCGCGAGCAATCTCGTAGATGTCTTTCTTGTCCGCATC
>DASTSB010000276.1:0-7586 GCA_035760885.1 Steroidobacteraceae bacterium
ATGCGAGCTTCGATAAGCTCCCGGCCGAAACCACGGCGTCGCGACGTCGCTAGCATCACACGATCGATTTGCGCGCCGTATTCGTTCCAATCGAAACTTAGCCACGGTATGCCGCGCTTCTCGACGATCGTCCACGAGACGCTGACGCGGCCTTTGCCGGAGGAAAGAGCACCATATTTGAGTGCGTTAGTGGTCAGCTCATGCACGGCGAGCGTCACCACTTCGGCCGCTTTCGGTGCAAGCACGACTTCCGGGCCTGACAGTGTGAATTCAGAACCATATTGAGCTTGAGCTCCGAGTTCTTCCTCGAGAATCGTCGCAATACTCACGCCCGCATTGGCCGCTCGTGTGAGCAAAGCCTGGACGCGTGCGAGCGTTAATAGCCGACCCGCAATCGCCTCCGCATATTCCTTGACGTTCGCCGCACCCTCACCGGTTCTTGCGGCGATGGAGCGAATCATCGCCATGATGTTACGTACCCGATGCTGCAATTCCGCCAGCAGGATGCTCTGATGTTCGACGGCTAATTTCGTTTCTGTGATGTCTTCAGCGATTCCGCCGATGCGGTGAACGTGCCCATGCTCGTCGCGCAAGGGAAAATCGGTGTTTCTGATCCAACGGAATGCGCGATCGGATGGTCGCTGAATGCGAAACTCATGCACAACAGCCTCGCCGCGCCGTGCACGTTCCATGTGAGCAAGTGCACTCTCGCGATCTTCGGGGATGATCGACGCCGCCCACTTCTTAATATCGCCAAGAAACGCGCCCGCTTCGACGCCGTAAATTTTCTCGATCGCCGGGCTCACATACTCCATGTTCAACGTCGCAGCATCCCTGATCCACAGTGCACCCGACGATGCTTCCGAAAATTGCCGAAAGCGTTCTTCGCTCGCGCGCAACGCCGACTCGATGTGCGCCCGCTCTGTCGCGGCCCAAATGCGTTCGGCCAGTTCCTCGATCAAGGGAATGTCGCGCGCCCACTCTCTCGGCCATGAATCAGCGACGGTGAACGAGGCGGTCAATCTCCCGTCCTTGACGATCGGTACTGCAACGACGGAACGAAGGCCTCTGGATAGCCAACGTTGACGCGAGCTTTCGATGAACAACGGCGAGGTCAGTACGTCGTCGATGATCGTCGTTCGGCCTGCCAATAGCTCTCCCAAAACCGCAGGCGATGCAATGGGATGACTGCCGACGAGATTCGGACCGTCCCCGCGCCGATATGCTGCACGCACGGTCAGGTTGACGCAGCCTGCGTCGTATTCGCCATAGAAGACCCAGTCCGCATCGAGACTTTCTCCTAGGAGCCGTGCCGCTTCCTCTTGAATGCGCGTCGAGTCGGCGAGGGGCCGCAAACCATCGCTAAACTTCAAGACTAGAGCTTGGCGTTCTTCGCTCTCCCGAAGTTTCGCCTCTGCACGAGCGCGCTCTGCGGCCGCCCAGGTTCTTTCTGCGACTTCGCTGACGAGCTGCAATTCCGTATGCGTCCACTCACGCGGCTCGCCGTGTTGCACGCCGAAATTGACGGCCTCCCGTCCGTTTCTGATGAGCGACACGACCAGCAGCGCACGGGTTCCGGCAGCCAGAAATGCCTCGCGCGCTTTCTCATCCAGGCGCGGATCGCGCGCAATATCTGCGATCGCGACCGCCTCGCCGCGCCGGAGTTGTTCGCTGATCGCACCCCGTGCCTTCGCTTCATAATCGACACGACTCGGCAGGGGCGAGCCTCGGCGCACGTGTTGAGCGCGAATCAATGCGATGCGCGAGCCGATCTCTCCTTCGATCTCGCCATACATCGCGCGATCCGTACGCAAGTGTTCGCCGACGTGCCGCGAGGCGGTTTGCATGATGTGCTCGGCATCGCTCGTCGACGCAAACGCATCGGTCAATTTCAGCAAGAACTCCTTGAGCTCTTCTCGTTCGCGAAGCAAGGCCTCCGCACGTTTGCGCTCCGTAATCTCCTCGTACAGAACAGTTAGGCGGTCGCCCCCCGCAGGATAAATCCGCAGGTCATACCATCGGTTCAAACCTGCTATTGCCTGCTCGATGTGTCCCGGTTCGCCCGTCTGCACAACGCGCTCGTATATCGCGGTGATCGAATCTTCCAGGTTCGGAATGAGCTCGCGCCCGGTGCGCCCTTCAGCGTCGGAAGCTCGGATGCCAGTCAACCGTTCGAATGCTGGATTGACTCGCAGCACACGATGATCGATTGCCTGCCCGTCCGCATCCCGGATTAACTCCAACTGCGCATAGCCCTGCCCCATCGTCTCGAACAGAGTGCGGTAGCGCTGTTCGCTTTCGCGCAGCGCCGCCTCGGCTCGAGCCCGCTCGATTGCCGCCCACGTGCGCTCGGCTACGTTCTGAACCAGATGCAAGTCGTCGGGCGTCCACTGGCGTGGGATCGCGCTGCTCACGGCAAGCGCCCAAATGCCATTGCGCTCACCTCGATGCAGATGCACGGCAATCAAAGCAGAAATTCCCAATGCAGCGGTCGATGCCTTATCTGCGAGCGTTGCGCCAGGTTCATTCTGCACATCCGCTACGACCAAGGGGCCGGTCTGCAGGCGCCGCATGAACTCCGGAAAATCTTGATATCGATGCGAACCGCCGATGGGAGCTAACCCTTCGGCGTAATACTCAGGTCCAACGTGCGCGATGCCTTCTTCTCGCGACAAGCGTGCGATGTAACACCGGTCGACGCGCATGTGCGCTGCGAGCGAGCGGACGCATGTGAGGCCAATCGCCTCCTCGGTGAAGTTGGCTCGAAACGTATCGCTGAGCCTAAGTAGGAAGGGATCAGTTCCTGTCGCACTATCGATTGCCACTGCCAGCTCGCTCCATCCAGCAGCGGCGCGAGCAACGCACCAGCTGCCGAGTCCATCGCTTCATGATGTTTTCGGGTGGACGAATCTCGACCTCCCGCCACCGCGTAAGTCTCACACGGGCTCGGACGTCGTAACCCGCGAAGCATTGCGCAACGGCAGGCGCGGTGTCTATTCGGAAGGAACACGGCTTGAAAGCGATCGTTAGCCAGATCTCTTCAGTGACAACTGACTTGGGACTGGTGACTAGCAAGACATTCCGCTCCCATTCCAATGGGCCACTAGGTGTTGCGTCCGTTCTGGCGTTCACTGTTGGCCGTTGCCGTTTGCGGTTTGCGGCAATCCGCTTAGCTGTTGAGCGTTGAGCGTTGACGGCTTGCGGCAGACCCCGCTTTGCATTTGGCTTTTGAGCGTTGACGGTTTTGAGCAGTTCGCACTTCGCGCGTCGTTCCCTTCGCACATGGATGTGCTAGTGCCGCGAGAGGCAGGATGCCGAGAGCGGCCGTTTCTCGTTTCTCGTTTTCCCAGTCCCCAGTCCCCAGTCCCCAGTCCCCAGTCCCTAGTCCCCAGTCCCTATATATATGTATCCCCACCCCCGCCAGAACCCACCGCATCCGGGCGAAAGGCCGCATTTCGAGACACACGTCGCACTTGATTGCGTAGGACGCAAGAGACGCCGAGGGCTGCCGATAGCGATTCAAACCTCCAGTCCAAATGCATGACTTAATCCGCATCCATTCGATGACGGAGCAAGCATGATGGCTCCTTGCGATTCGCCTCCGGATCACGCCTCGTGAAAGCAGCGACCGACAACGATAACTGGCGAGAGAAATACTTCGATAACTTGGCGCGGCTCGAGAAGGAACAGCAGCAATTTCGCGCGTTCGAAGTGACGTTGAAGCGGCTCGCCGGACGGCTGTGCACCGCGGCTCTTGGTCAATCGCCGAAACTGGATGAGCAACTCAAGAAGCTGCAGTCGGCAATTCGGCGCGATGCTTCCGCAGAAGACCTCGAAAAATTCACGCCGGCGTTGAGCGAGGCGATTCAAACGCTCGATCATGCGGCCTCGAGCGCTCCCGCCGCTGTTGCGGTTAATGCGAGTTCGCCGCCTTCGAGTCCTTCGGCTGTGTCGGGCTCCTTGATTGCCGCATCGTCTCCAACCACGCCGCCCGCGCAAGTTCAGATTCATCACGAGCTGCGTCCGATACTAACGGCAATCGCATCTGAGCTACGCCGCGATGAATTCTTCGCGAGCAAGCTCGATGCATTGGACTCTCAGTTGGAAGATCTCAACGGCGAGCGGCTTCAGGACGTGCTCTCGACATTGGCGGATCTCGTCTCGCAACGCATCTCGCGTATCGAGCGCGCCAAGCAGGAAGTCGAAGTGCTGCTGACGCACATGGTCGGCAAGCTCGATGAGATTGGCCGCTTCGTTGCGGAACAAAACCGCAGTCAAACCCAATCTCAGGCAAGCAGCGAAACGCTCAACATTCAGCTCGCCGGAGAAATGAGGGCGATGGGCGAAAGTGTCGAGGCTGCCAACGACCTCACGCAAATCCGCGTGCAGGTGCGTTCGCGTTTAGACACCATCGATCGACACCTGCAGGAGTTCCGTGAGCGAGAAGCTGCACTAGCGCGCGAAATGCAGAGCCGCAGCGAACAGATGCGTTCGCGCATTACGGAACTCGAATCGGAAGCCTCGCGACTACAGAACCAACTGAAGGACGAGCAGCGCCTCTCGAACATCGATGCGCTGACCGGCGTTCCCAATCGCCTTGCTTACGAGAAGCGAGTCGATGATGAGATGAAGCGTTGGCAGCGATTCAAGCAACCGACTTGCCTTGCCGTGTGGGATGTCGATCGATTCAAGGCCATCAACGACACATATGGTCATCGCGCTGGCGATCGAGTTCTGACGACGCTTGCAAAGCATCTTTCGTCCCGCGTGCGCACCACCGATTTCCTGGCGCGCTACGGCGGCGAAGAGTTCGTCATGCTTCTGCCAGGCACGACGCTCACAGATGCGATGCGCCTCATCGACGAACTCCGCGAACTCGTCGGCAAGATCGGCTTTCACTTTCGCGGCACGCCGGTGTCGGTCACGATTTCCGTCGGCGTCACTGCATTCGTACCCGATGACTCGGCCGGTGCCGCATTCGATCGCGCCGATAAGGCGCTTTATCGCGCTAAGGAGAGTGGGCGCAATCGGTGTGTGAGCGGATAGATGGAAGGTGTGAGATGTGAGGTGTGAGGTGTGAGGTGTGAGATGTGAGCGACAGATCGCCTTGCGATCAGGACGGCCTTCGGCAGGAAGGACGCGTTGCGTCAGGAAGGACTTGCGTCAAGTCAGAACGGAGTACGACGGATCGCTGTGCGATCGGGAAGGACCGTCGTCGAGAAGGATGCTGTCGCATCGGGAAGGACTTCGTCGGGACAGAGTTCAACCTCGGACAGCGAGCACTATATTCTAGCGTGCGGGCAGCGCTTGCCTGCCAACGGCTTGCTTGCCGTTAGGCTTGCTTGCCGATGAATCGGCTTGCCTCTTTATCTTCGCGTGTACTTTCACGGCCGACCATTGATGCTAATTCACGCTTCCCGTTTACGCCCCCTCTCCCGAGCTACCGCTCGACCTCTCCCACGAGGGGAGAGGTAAGTTCTCCATTCCCTGTTCCCGTTCCCCGCCGCACATGGATGTGCTAGTGCCGCGAAAGGCAGGACGCCGTGAGCGGCCGCCGCACATGGATGTGCTAGTGCCGCGAAAGGCAGGATGCCGAGAGCGGCCGTTTCCCGCCGCACACGGATGTGCCAGTGCCGCGAAAGGCAGGACGCCGTGAGCGGCCGTTTCCCGCCGCACACGGATGTGCCAGTGCCGCGAAAGGCAGGACGCCGAGAGCGGCCGAACCCCGAACCCCGAACCCCGACTAGAGCAGCCTAACTGCTCAGCGCTTCTTCTGCGCTGCTCTCTCGGCGTAGGTTCGGGCGAGTTCTTCGGCGAATAACACCGGTAAGCCCTGTTCGTTACGCTGATTCAGCGTTTGGTAGAACTCGACGTACAAATCCCAATACTTCATCTTGTTTGCAGCGCCTAGCAACGAACCGCGTTTGAGTCCGCGATCGAACTTCTCTTGCAGATCGCCCGGTTCGATGCGGCTCATGAGTTCATCGATCGCCGCTTGGATGGCTGCGTTCAGCGCGATTTGGTGATTGCGCAAGTCCGCAAACGAGTCGCGAATCGCTTCGATCGGTCCCAAGTAACGTGAGCTGTGCGGGTCCAACAGGCGCAACACTGCTTCATCCACGCTCGGCGAGAACTTCAACGGATTGTTTTCGGCGGGCTGAATCGTGGTCTGACTCAGTCGCAGGCGGTTCTTCAGATCCGCGCGGCCCTTCAACGATTCCATCAGCCCCAGCACAACTTCGCGCAGCATCTGTCCGGCCAACGTCAGCATCGCGTTTTGCGCATCGCCAGGCAAATTCGAAGGATCGATGCCTGCACCGCGGCAAAACGCTTCGAGACCGCTCGAGGATTCGACCGAGAGTGAATCGCCGAGCGGGCGGCGCGGCTTCTCCGGTTCCGTTTTTTCAGTGCGTGCCAGTGCGGTGTTCGGCAACACTGACATCGTTTTGCGGTCATAGGGCCGCGTTTGCATCTGCCAATCGTCGTTTTTCTTCGCTTGCGCGACGGTGCGCTGATTCCCTTCGTCCGCGCTATCGAGCAAGGATGCAAAACCGCTGCGCGGCTTCACGGGCTTGACTGTCGTGGCCGGCGAAGTTGCGGCAGACAGAGTGGGGGGTGCGGGTTTTGGCGTGGACTTGGCTTCAGCGGGCGCTTCGACTGTCAGCATGCGGCTGAGATCGAACATCTCGCTGGCGGCCTTCATGCCGGCCGGTACGGGTCGGATCGCCGATTCGCTCAGCAAGTCCGTGATGTCGAGCTCCTCGCCCAGATCTTCGCCGACGTTGGGCTGAGGCTTGCGGATGCGTTTCGGGGCGGGGAGTTGGCCACTGGCATCCGACGGAAAATCGTTGCGCTCGTCGATGCTGACGAGAATTTCGTAGTCGCCCAGGCGTAGGCGATCTCCGTCTTTCAACGAATAGGGGCCTTCGACCGATGCCGGAGTATCGGAGCCGTTGATGAACACGCCGTTGGTGCTCGTGTCCTCTAACACCCACTCGCCGGCACGAAACGAGACTTTTGCGTGATGGCTTGAAACGTAGCGATCCGGATCAGGCAGAATCCAGTCGTTGTCCTGGGCTCGCCCGATGCGTCCGCCCGTGACCCCAAATAGCTGCGAACTGCGCTTGCCGAGCGCTTTGTAGTGATCGCTGATTACTCTGAGTTTCAGGGCCATTTTGGGACGACTGTCACGAAATGCTCGGGCAAGATCGGATCTCTAACGCACTTGAGCTGCGCTATGTAATATGGCGCAGCCTACCAACCCGGCCCCGTATCAAGATGGCAGCCAGTCACATTTTCAAAGTCATATTCGTTAACCAAGGCAAGGTCTTCGAGATCTACGCCCGCAAGGTCCATCACGGCTCGCTACTCGGATTTGTCGAGGTCGAAGAGCTCGTGTTCGGCGAGCGCTCCGCCGTCGTCGTCGATCCGTCGGAAGAAAAGATCAAAGCGGAGTTCGAAGGCGTCAAACGCACCTACTTGCCCATGCATTCGGTGCTGCGCATCGACGAAGTTCGCAAGCAGGGCGTCAGCAAGATCAGCAATTTCGAAGGCTCGAACGTGGCCCAGTTTCCGATGCCGGTCTA
>DASTSB010000277.1:0-11629 GCA_035760885.1 Steroidobacteraceae bacterium
TCTCCGCGGAGCACACCGAAGCCACTATTGAATGGGTGAGCTGTGAGCGAGCGCATCGCTCGTCTGGCTGCCAACTGCCAACCGATAACCGGAAACAGAAGATTTCACATGGAGAGCACCGAGATTAAGAGGACGACACCGTCCACCCGTTCAATGACGGACGACTGCGTCGTCAGGAAGGCCTGCGGCAGGAAGGATCCTGTCGGATCAGGAGGGCCTTGCGGCAGGGCAGAGGTACGTCCGTGTGAGTGTCGAAGCTGCGCGTGTGGATTTGCTTCCTAGCGATCCACCTCTTTCTGCCAACACCCGACCGTCAACTCCCAACCGCAATGAACCTGACGCAACACAAAGAACGCAAAGGTGTGCGTGTCAGAGAAGAGAAGGATTTTTTGTCGCAGAGAGCGCAAAAAAAAACGATGTCACACCCGCGAAGGCGGGTGCCTATCCTGGGCTTGCTGCAGCGGACAACTGTAAACGGACTCTCAGAGGAAGACCTCCACCGGGAACACCGAGTTTTCTTGCTAGTCACCAGTCAGTAGTCACTGTGAGTTGCAATTCGATGACTTGACGTGCAATGAATGCGCACGAGCCTCTTGCTCGTCACTCGTCACTCGTCACTCGTCACTCGCTCTGCATGTCCCAATCCTTGACCGCCGACTCTTTGATTCCATCGCACCGCTCGATTCTGCGCTTGGCCATTCCGGTCATGCTGTCGAATGTGTCCACGCCTTTGATTGGTGTGGTCGACACTGCGATCGTCGGGCGCATTCCGGATGCTGCGTACATCGGTGCGGTCGCGTTGGCGTCGCTCGTGTTCACGTTTCTGTTCTGGGCGTTTGGTTTTCTACGCATGGGCACAACCGGGCTCACGGCCCAAGCCTCCGGCGCAAACGACGGTGCAGAGGTCATCGCCGGTTTGGG
Organism: Steroidobacteraceae bacterium; assembly: GCA_035760885.1. Lineage (GTDB taxonomy): Bacteria > Pseudomonadota > Gammaproteobacteria > Steroidobacterales > Steroidobacteraceae > Steroidobacter. Next base: position 922 of record DASTSB010000277.1, read on the forward strand.
GCGCGCACTGCTAGTCGCTGCGGCGGCAGGCACAGTTCTTATCGTTCTACAGTGGCCGCTGCGGGAGTTGGCGTTCGCGCTCCTGCATGGCAGCGATCACGTCGAATCATTGGCGCGCGGTTATTTCGACATCCGCATTTGGTCCGCACCTGCGGCGCTCGCGAACTACGCACTGCTCGGATGGTTCGTCGGGCTCGGTCGCACCGAGATTGCACTCGTGCTGCAGTTCATTCTGAACCTCAGCAACATCGTTCTCGATGCATTGTTTGTGCTCGGTTTGGGTTGGGGCGTGCGCGGTGTCGCATTCGGAACCGTGCTCGCCGAGATCATCGCTGCGGTCTGCGGAATCATCATCGCGCTGCGTTTTGCACGCGGTCGCTATCCGAAATTCCATCGCGCACAGATCCTCGATATCGCACGACTCAAACGGACCTTCACTGTGAACGCGGACATCATGGTGCGTTCCCTCGCGCTGATGTTGGCCTTCATTTGGTTCATGGCCCAGGGCGCACAACAAGGCGATGTCGTGTTGGCCGCGAACGCGGTGCTGATGCAGTTCATCGCAGTGAGCGCGTACTTCTTGGACGGGATCGCGTTCTCGGCAGAAACGCTCGTCGGCCGCGCGATCGGTGCGCGTCACCGCGAGGCATTGCTAACGTCCATTCGGCGCACCACGTTATGGGCTGCCATATTGGCTACGGCACTGTCGATCCTCATTGCAGTCAGCGGCTCATGGGGCATCGATCTACTGACGACTGACGAACGCGCCCGTGAGATGGCAAAGGCATATTTGCTCTGGGCTGCTGTCGGCCCGGTCCTGGGCGTGTGGGCATTCCAACTAGATGGCATCTTCATCGGCGCAACGCAGACCGCCGAGATGCGCAATGCAATGTTGCTGTCGCTGGCAATCTTTTTCTTGGCGTGGAAACTGACGCTGTCTTGGGGCAATGCAGGCTTATGGGCAAGTCTGTGTGTCCACTACATCGCGCGCGCCTCGACACTGCTCTACTTCTTTCCGAAGGTTCTAAATCGCACCGGCAATCCTGCGCATGCGCAAGTCATCGCCTCGTGATGCGATGGAGTTCATGCTTTTGCAACTCCGTCGCGCTTAATCCGAATCTGGTCTTCGCGTCACAAGCGTGATTTGCGTCACTAATTCTTCCGCGCAGCGTCAGCTTGGCGGATCTGCGCCTCCTGCGCCCTTCAGCGGCGCTCGCTTCAGTCCGATAGCGACGTAATGGCAATACCTTCATCTGCGTTCGAAAGACGCGGGGCGAAGTCGTTTACAGGAGCCTGCCGCATCGAAGCGGCCCGCGCAGCTACATTCGAATGACAGATCTTGGCACTCCATTGAGCCCGGAATGCGTTCTTGTGGTCGATGACGACCGCACGATGCGCATGGTCATCAGCGCTCTGCTGGCTGAAGCCGGCTATCGCGTGTTGCAGGCGGCCAATGCCGACGAGGCCATGCAGCAGTTTGCGACCAACGACATCGACTGCGTGCTAACCGACGTCGAGATGCCAGGAATGAATGGCTTCGAGCTCTGCGCAATGATGCGTGTCATGCCGGGCGGCGATCGCGTGCAAATTCTGATCATGACCAGCCGCGAAGATCACGATGCGATTAAGCGTGCGTATCAGGCGGGCGCAAACGATTTCACCGTCAAACACATCAACTTGGCGCTCCTCGTCGAACGCGTGAGATTCCTGCTGCGCGCGCAGCGTATGCAGGACGAATTTCGCACCAATCAACAACGTCTCTATCACGCGCAGCGGCTCGCGTTGCTAGGCCATTGGGAGCGTACGCTAGAGGGTCAGACGATTTCTGCATCGTTGGTGGTGTGTCAGCTTCTAGGCGTCACGAGCCAAGAGAAGCTGAGCTGGAGATGGCTGTGCGAAAGAACGCACCCCGACGATCTGCCGGCCATTCAAACCAAGATGGCGCAGGCCATCGAACAGCGCACCAACTTTCGGCTCGAGCATCGAGTTACCGGCGCGTTGAACACGATTCGCGTGCTGCGGCATCAGGGCGAAGTCGTGCAAGGCATTCATCCCGGACAGTGGATCGTGCGCAGCACGGTCCAAGACGTGACCGAAGCGCGAGCACAAGAAGATCGAATCCGATTCCTAGCATTCCACGATCCGCTCACCGCATTGCCGAATCGGGAATCAGCGGTGCGTACGCTCAAGCAGGCGATCGAGTCTCATAACAGCCAGCAAGAACACATCGCCGTGTTTGCGTTGTCGCTCGACGATTTCGGACGCATTGCCAGTTCGCTCGGGCAATCGATTAGCGATGCGGTGGTCAAGACGATGGGCGATCGGCTGCGCGGCCAAATTCGCGGGACCGATCATGTCCTCACACCCAACGCTCAGGTTGAGCAAGGTTGTGTGGTTGCACGTGCCGAGGGCGATAAGTTCATCGTCGTCGTGAGTCAGCTTCAGCTCGGCGAGGCTGCGGTCGGCATCGCGAAGCGTCTACAACGTGCGGTCGCAAGCCCGGTCGAGATGGGCGATACGCAACTGCAGCTCAGCGCATCGGTGGGCATCAGCCTGTATCCCGATGACGGCGTGACCGCTGAAGGCTTGATCGACAACGCATTCACTGCGCTTGCCTATACCAAAGGCAAAGTCGCGGCATGCCAATTCTTTGCCAGCGAGATCAGCAGCCGGGCTCGGCAGCGGCTCACGCTCGAGGCGGAATTACGGCAAGCGATCGATACGAAACAATTTGAGCTGCACTACCAGCCGCGCATGAACATCGCCACTGGCGAGATCGTCGGCGCAGAGGCGCTACTGAGATGGCAGCATCCGAAGCGCGGTAGAGTCATGCCGGGCGATTTCATTCCGGTTCTCGAGGAACTCGGCCTCATCGTGCCGGTCGGCGAGTTGGTGATCGAGATGGCAGCGCGTCAGGCCGCGCGATGGCGTTCGATGTTCGGCGCTAATTTTCGTGTGTCCTTCAATATTTCGCCGCTGCAATTCGGCGCTTCGAATCTGCCGCAGCTCATCGACACTGCGGCCAAACGCGAGCGTGTGCACTTCGAGAATCTCGAAGTTGAGGTGACCGAGAGCGCATTGATGGCGCGGCCCGATGTGGTGATCGAAACGCTGCACGCATTCCGCTCGCAAGGGTTGCGCATTGCGCTCGATGACTTCGGTACAGGATTCTCCTCATTGAGCTATCTGCGCACCTTGCCTTTGCACATCTTGAAGCTGGATCGCAGCTTCGTGAATGACATTGGCGTGTCCGAGAGCGGAACGTCGCTCGTAAACGCAATTCTCTTCATGTCGCAGGCGCTCGGACTGTCATGTGTCGCCGAAGGAGTCGAGACCGCACAGCAGTTGAAATTCCTGGCAGCGAACAATTGCGAGGAAGCTCAGGGCTATTGGCTTGCGAAGCCGATGCCGGTGGCCGAATTCGAGCCCTGGTGGCTGCAGCGGCAGTCGCCCTCACGGGCAGAGAACGTCGCATGTTTGTGAGCATGCGATCGATGACTTCGGGAAGTCGCATCTCCGCGAGGCGAACGTGCAGCATCCCGGCACGGCGTCTTAAACCCGCTTCATCTCAGCCCTTAACCCATACTCGCCCGGAACTCGTGCACGCATTCGACGTTGCTCTGTGACTTCGGCCGCATCAAGCGGCGAGTGAGTTCGAGGTCGCCATGAAACGTCGTCTTTATCCCTTCGCCTTGACCGTGTTTGCTGCGCTGCTTCTCGGTGCGTGTGCCACGCAACGGCCGCACATTCGCACGTTGGCCGCTCCGGACGCTAACTTCACGGCCTACAACACGTTCGGCTTTCCCGAGCAAACCGGCACGGATCGGGGCGGATACTCGACTCTGATCACGAGCTATTTCAAGAAGGCAGTGCGCGAACAGATGGAGGCGCGGGGCTATCAGTACGTTGATGCCAATCCTGATCTCTTGGTCAATTTCTACGCGAACGCTCACGAGCGAACCGAAGTGCGCTCTAGCCCCCGTGTGCCTGCATACGGCTACTACGGTTACCGCTATGGCTTGTACGACGCGTGGCCTTTGTATCAAAGCGAAGTGCATACCGTCACGTATCCCGTCGGTACGGCAAACGTCGATGTCGTCGATGCGAAGAAGCGCCAACTGATTTGGGAAGGCCTGGCGCAGGGCCGCATCCATGACAAGGACATGGAGCATCCGGACGAAGCGATCCGCTCGGTCGTGACGCAGCTCTTCTCGCGCTTTCCAGGTCGCGCAGGTTTCGACAATGCGAACGCGACTACGCCGTCGAGCTAGTCGTTGCGTTCGCGCTCAGCGCAGCGGTAGGAAGATATCGGTGATCGCCTCGTTCTCAGCGACGTCCGGATAGAATGCTACTCGCTGCAGGAATAGCGGAAAATCGCGAGGCTCCTCGCCGCTGCTCGGCAACCACTCCGAATAAAGTAGGCGCAACGCGCCTTCCCACACTGGGTCCGATCCGGTAACTCGCAATTTCGCGCAGCGGCCGGCCGGAATCGTACTGGCGACAATTCCGTATTCGTTTGGCGCGATGGGATCGGTCGTGGATGCGGCGAGTCCGATTCGAAACTGCTCGGCCGGTACCGCATCCGGATCTTCATATAAAACATTGAACGTCGCGCTCACGCTGGGGTGTAGACGATATTGTTTTCGCCAAGCAATGAGCTTGCGGATTGAATCGCCGATGTGGCGCGGGTCGCCTCGATGCTCGAGCAACGCAATCTGCGTCATAGGAAATTCGACGATCTCGATTTGCTCGGGCTTCAGCGCGATATCCATGTGTCGACGCCTCGTGTGCGAAAGCGGTTGGAAAATTTTGTCCCAGGCGATCCAGTCCGGTTGCGCGCGAAAATTCGACGGCGATTGCAGAACGTGTTTTCGGAAGGCGCGCGCAAAGCTCTCCGGACTTTCGTATCCGTTTGCGAGCGCGACTTCGAGCACCGGCGCCTCGCGGAAAGCAAGCTGATATGAGGCACGCTTCATGCGGCTGAGTTGAACGTATCGATTGACGTTCATGCCGAACAAATGTTGGAACTGACGATGGAAATGAAATTTGGAGAAGGATGCGATTTCGCTTAGTTCTGCGACTCGCAGTTCGTTCTGCAGATGCGTATCGATGTAGTCGAGTACAGCGTGGAAGCGTGCGCGATAGCGCTTTGCGGGATCGGTGTTCGGCATGGATAACCTGTGTGCACAGGCTATCGAATTCGTACGGCGCTCGCCTGGCAGATCGTGCTGAGAGTGGAGCACGCGGGCACGTCAGCTTCGCTCAAGGTTTCGCGTCGAGCACCTTGGTGTGCCGTGCACACACATGATCGAGCGTGCGACGGCGATGTTCGCGTGAGAAAAATCCAGTCGGGAAGGCGCACGTGACGCCGAACACTTGGTGGCGGCTCAGCTCGTTCCAGAGGTCCTCTAATTTCACGATTGCGCTCTCATGACCGTCTTGGATCAGCAGCGGCGCGAATTCGCTGAAGACCCTCACCGGTTGACCGCGTGCCGCGGCTTGAGTGATCAAGGTGCCGAGAATGTCGTGGAAGCGATATTGATCCATGCGATGCCGGTGCATCGTCTTGGTGAGCGTCGTGTGTGCGTCGACGACGATCAGTCGATAGCTTGCAATCAATGTATCAGGATCGTGCCCCGAGACTCGCAGACAGTCTTGGAGGGCGCGTTGATGTTCTGGCGTGACCAACAATAGGCCCGTGGCATCGGCGTTGGCAGCCTCGACAACGAACTTGCATAGCGCGTCGAGCAACTTTTCGTTGCTGTCGAAAAACTGTGCAAAGTGGGCGGAATCTCGCATTCGGCCGTGAGGCGTTCGTGACGTGCGGTCGCTGAAGGTTGCGGCCAGCATAGTGGAGACCGCCCCTCGGGTCGCATTGCGGAAAGTCACAAAGATTTCGCATCAAAAGCCGATCGGGATCACAGATGTGCGCATCGAGAGGAAATCTGCGAACTGCGCCCGGATGCGATGTGCGCGAAGTCCGTTTCGGCGGTGCTGCTGCACAGCAGGGCGAGGCTACCGCCTCGCCCTGCGTTTCCAACTACATCACAGTTAGCTTCGAGCGCTGACGAATGTCCGCGCTGGAGGCGCCGACCTGCACCTCGTAAGTACCCGGATCGACTGCGTAGGCCTTCTTCGTTTCGTCGTAGATCGTCAAGTCGCGGTCAGGCCGGATCGTGAACGTAACGACGCGAGATTCGCCTGGGTTCAACGAGATACGCTCGATGCCGCGCAACTCCTTGACGGCCCGCTCGCGCTTCGGAGCGAGCGGATGCAGATAGAGCTGAGCCACTTCGTCTCCGGCGACCGCACCGACGTTCTTGATCGTCGCCGACACAGTCACCGTGCCGTCTTTCGCCACGTTGTTGCGATCGAGTTTCAGGTTGGAGTACTCGAACTTGGTATACGACAGCCCGTAGCCGAACGGATAGAGCGGCTCGCCTTCGAAGTAGCGATACGTACGCCCGCGCATCGAGTAGTCATCGAACGCAGGCAGCTTCGTATCCGCTTTGTAGAAGGTGACAGGCAAGCGTCCGCCAGGATTTGTTTTACCGAACAACACGTCCGCCACTGCATTACCGCCGCGCTGGCCGGGATACCAGGCCACCAAGATCGCAGGCAGGTTCGCTTTTGCCCAGTCGACCGCGAGTGCAGATCCGGTGGTTAGCACTAGCACGACCGGTTTGCCAGTTGCATGCAACGCCTCGAGCAACTTCTCCTGCGAGCTAGGCAGGCGCAGGTCGGTGCGATCGCCGCCGGCGAATCCCGGATACGTCACCTTCATCTCTTCGCCTTCGACATCGCCGGTGAGACCGCCGACAAATACGACGACGTCCGCTGCCCGAGCGGCATCGAGCGCCTCATCGAACGGAGCTTTGGCGCCGGGCAACTGCCAGGCAAGCCGCACCTCAGCATCGCGAACGTCATCGAAATAGTCGAGTTTGAGGTCGTATGCACGGTCTGCTTGCAGATCGACGAACGTGCTCTTGCTCTGCGTACGCGGCGAATCTTCCCAATGCTCGAGGACGACCTTCCCATCGAGAGACAGACGGAAACCATCGTCCGCACCGACGCTCAGTTCATAGCGTCCGCTGACCGGCGGCAGAAGCTGGCCTGTCCAGCGCACACCGAAGCCGTCGGTGGGCAGGGCATGGTCGCTCGCCAGTTCGCCGCGAGCGATCAGATCGTCCGTCGGCGATCCGCGATCCCAGCGGAAGCTCACGCGTTTGTCGACTCGCGTCAAAACGGCAGCGCCACTCAAGTCCTTACTGCGGAAGTATTCGCCCTTGAGGCCTTGCTCTGTGGATCCTGCAGCCGGACGCAAATAGGAGGGGTCGATCGCGGGCAATGCACGCGCCTCTTCACGGCCTTCGACGAGATCCGCACCACGCGCGTAGACCACTTTGGTGTTCTTGCCGGCGGCCTCGCGGATACCTTGCAGAATCGTCACTGGAGAAGACGGCGTGCCGTAGTAGTTGCCCAGCAAGGACATGATTTCATCCGCTGTCGGGCCGATGACGGCGATGCTCTTCAAATCGCGCGCAAGCGGCAGGAGCTTCTCGTTCTTGAGCAGCACGATGGACTTCTGCGCAGCGGTGCGGGCGAGTTGGTCGTGTGCAGGCGCTTGATTGACGGAGTAGGGGATCTGCGCCCAACGCACGCGCTCGGGAGGATCGAACATGCCGAGGCGGAAGCGCGCTGTCATCAATTCAGTGAGCGCCGCGTCGATCACGGACTCTTTGATCAAGCCTTGCTTCACCGCCGGCACCAAGGCGTCGTACGTTCTGCCGCAATCCAAGTTGCAGCCATTCTGTACGCCGAGTGCTGCAGCTTGTTCGGGGGTCTCGACGATCTTGTGATGCTTGAAGATATCTTCGATCGCGTCGCAATCGGACACGACGTAACCCTTGAAGCCCCAATCCTTGCGCAAGATGTCTTGCAGCAATCGCGGGCTTGCGGAAGCGGACTCGCCGTTCACGCGGTTGTACGCGCCCATCACGGAATCGACATGCGCTTCTTGAACGAGTGCGCGAAACGCCGGCAAGTAGGTTTCGTATAGATCGCGCTCGCTCGGGTGCACGTCGAAGTGATGACGATCGGCCTCCGGTCCGCTGTGCACGGCGTAGTGCTTCGCGGTCGCGTCGACCTTACGGTAGACGGGATCGTCACCCTGCATTCCGGTGACGAATGCCACGCCCATGCGCGCAGTCAGAAACGGATCTTCGCCGTAGGTTTCCTGGCCGCGTCCCCAACGAGGATCGCGGAAGATGTTGATGTTCGGCGACCAGAACGTCAGCCCTTGATAGCGTTCGCGCTGATTGCGCCGGACGAACTCATGATGCTTCGCGCGCGCTTCATCGCTGATCACGGTCGCGATTTCTTTCATTAATTTGGGATCGAAAGTGGCCGACAGGCCGATCGCTTGCGGAAATACCGTGGCGGCCCCCGCGCGAGCAACGCCGTGCAGAGCTTCGTTCCACCACTCGTATTGCGGCACATCCAGGCGTGGGATCGCTGGTGCTGCATTGCGCAGTTGCGAGACTTTCTCCTCGAGCGTCATGCGCGAGACCAAATCGGCGGCGCGCTCTTCGAAACTCTTGTGCAGATCTTTGTAGGCGGGCTCCGCGGCGGATGCCGAGAGCGAGATCAGCACCGCGCTGATCGTGGTAAGACTTCTCAATGCGCGAGCGCCAATGAGCCGCGCTTTGCGAGTTGATCGCATGTTCGCTCCTGTTGTGATGAAGATCCCCCGACCTTCGGCCGGCGATGTTATCCCAAGGATCTTCACGGCAGCCTTGGCATCCCCTCCCAAGCGGTCTCGGAGCAGCGCTTTTTAGCGATTCTTTGCACTATCTCTGTGCGGAACAAAGAGAAATCGGCAGAGACCCAGCCGCACTGCGAGCCAACGATTCACCGTTAGCCGACGGCCACTCCGCGTCCACCCAAGCCGCGGGAGGAGCGAAGTCGTGACGGCTCGATTCACGTCCGTCGAACTGCACACCGCAATCGCGATCAGATCCCCTCCCTCGCGTCGCGCGGGGGAGGGCCGGGGAGGGACGATCGACTCTCCATCAAAACGCTTCCGGTTTGTCGTAATCCGCCAAAGGCACCATTTCTTGTACGCGCTCCCGCGGCGCCGTGGCATGATTCGCCGCCGCCGAATGGGCATGTAGCCACGCAAAAACTAGAACGCGGCGCGGCTGGGGTGTCGCGAATTGCTTGTCGGGGAGACTATGGGACGCAAACTGGCATTACGTGCCGCCTTCTGTGCGGGCGCGGGTTGCTCGCTCGCCTTTTCTGCTCAAGCCGATCTCATTTCGTTGACGGAGCAACTCGATAGCCCTATCGAGATCGCCGCGGCGCGCGCCAATCAGGCCGTTTACGACGCCCTGACAAACCCACTGCAAAACGGTGGCGCCATTTGCGATCCGCTGCTGCGGGCGGATCCCGGGCAAGGCCGCTGCACGGGCCAAGTCTTTCAAGTGTTCTCCCATGTTCGCGAACTGGTGCAGAACGCCAATGAGCTGACCGGCGGCGGCCCCACTGCTTTTAGTCTCGGGCTCGACGCTCGCGGGCTGGGATTCGCGTTGCGCTGGACGGCAGCGGAAGAAATAGCGGCACAAGGCACATCTGCCACTCAATTCTCCGGTAGTCAGCTCAACAGTCTTGCGTCTCGCCTCACCGCCTTGCGCTTCGGTGCGCGCGGATTTCGCGTCGCACGTTCCGACTCAGACCAGGAGTGGCTCGCAGCCAGCGGAGTCGCCCCACTCGGGGGTGGTGCATCCGCAGACAGCGACTTGGTGAAGCGCTGGGGCGGCTTCCTCGATGGTTCATTCGGTTACGGTCGGCGTGACGACACGAGCAAACTCGCAACGCCGGGTAACGAAGACGCCTTCGACTACGACGGCTATGACGTTACCGGCGGGCTGGACTATCGATTCAACGATCGCACCGTTGCGGGTGTGCTGTTCGGATTCACTAATCGCCGTATCGATTTCGATTCCAGTGCCAGCGTGGTGGATGGATCGATCAAGAGCCGCGGTGAGAGCTTGATGTTCTATTCGCTTTGGGAAAGCGATGCGTTCTTCGCGTCCGGATCCCTGGGGCTGCAGAAGCTCGGGCACGACTTCGTAAGGCGCATCAACTATCCATCGATCAATCCGTTGATCCAACCCATCGATGAAACCGCACTGTCGAGTACCGATAGTTCCGCGTGGCTGGGTAGTTTCTCGATTGGATACGACCTGAGGCATGCAGGTTTCACGCTCGAGCCCTATCTGCGTGCGGACTATCAGAAGATCACGATTGATGCGTTCACCGAACACAACGCATCCGGCTTCGACTTGCACTATGGCGAGCAGCACATCACATCGCTCGATGCCGCGTTCGGCTTGCGAATGCAGTACGCATTCACACCTTCCTTCGGCGTCATCGTGCCGTTCGTGCGCGCCGAGGCTCATCGGGATCTGAGCAATAAGCGTCGCACGATCGATGCAACCTATTCGGGTGTGCTGCAGTCGTTAGGTCTGGAAGGGCCGCAGAATTTCGCACTCCAGACCGACAAGCCCGATCAGCAGTTCTATGTGGGCGCGGCGGGTTTCTCGCTCGTCTTCAAACACGGGCTGCAGGCGTTCTTGCAGTATCAAAAGTCATTCGCACTCGAACACATCGATGATCAGGCCATCGCAGGTGGCCTGCGTTTGGAATT
>DASTSB010000278.1:0-11174 GCA_035760885.1 Steroidobacteraceae bacterium
GCTTGGCGCATCTTCGTGCCCTGAATCCGTCGCTGCGGGTGTGGGGATTGTCTGCAACGCTCGGCAACCTTCAAGAAGCTCTGCAAGTGTTGATGGGCTCTACGGGCGGCACTCTCATCAACGGCCCGGCGGCCAAAGAGGCGATGATCGAATCGATCTTGCCTGCGACCATCGAGCGCTTTCCCTGGGCGGGTCATCTCGGCACACGGATGCTGCAGCCGGTCATCGATGCTATCGAACGCGCTCGAACGACGCTGCTCTTCACGAATACGCGCTCGCAGGCTGAACTCTGGTATCGCGCCATCGCCGAGGCGCGACTGGATTGGATCGATCGCATCGCGATTCATCATGGCTCGATCGACATGGACCTGCGGCGTCGGATCGAAGCAGCAGTGCAGACCGGCGAGCTCAAGTGCGTCGTTTGTACTTCGTCGCTGGATTTGGGTGTGGATTTCGCGCCGGTCGATCAAGTCATCCAAATCGGCAGCCCGAAAGGTGTCGCGCGGCTCTTACAACGCGCGGGCCGTAGCGGACATCGGCCCAACGGAAACAGCAGTGTGATCTGCGTGCCGACACACGCATTCGAGCTCATCGAGTTTGCAGCCGCTCGGCGGGCGCAACGCCTGCAAAGGCTCGAATCGCGGATCCCGCTGCGTCGTTCACTCGACGTGTTGGTTCAGCATGCCATGACGTTAGCGGCGGGTCCGGGATTTAAGCCTGACAAGCTGCGTGCGGAAGCGCTCCAGACTTATGCGTTTGCTGAGATCACAGATGTCGAGTGGCAATGGCTGCTCGATTTCCTCACGCGCGGAGGCGATGCATTGCAGGGTTATCCCGAGTATCGCCGCGTACAAGTTGTCGAAGGTGTTTATCGGGTCACTGATGCACGCATCGCACGAATGCATCGTATGCAGATTGGCACGATCACGAGCGACTCGGAGATCGGTCTCAAATGGATGAACGGCTCGCGGCTCGGTTCTGTTGAAGAAGCACTGATCGCGCGGCTCAAGCCGGGCGATGCATTCATGTTTGCCGGGCGTGTGCTCCAGCTTGTCCGGGTCCGCGACATGACCGCCTACGTCAAACTCGCAACCACGAGGTCCGGACGTGTGGCGCGATGGCAGGGTGGACGCATGCCCCTTTCGAACGAGTTAGCGGATTGCGTGCAAGAGATCCTCGCAGCGGCGGCGCGGGACCAATATTCAGAGCCGGAAATGAAGACGGTCCGTGCGATGCTGGATCTGCAGCGGCGCTGGTCGGTACTGCCCGGTCCGGACATTCTGCTCGCGGAGCACACGCGCAGCCGCGAGGGGTTCCATCTATTCATCTATCCGTTCGCGGGACGCACCGTCAACGAAGGAATCGCTACGTTGCTTGCGTATCGATTCGCGAAACGGCAAGCGATGACCTTTGCGGTCACAGCGAACGACTATGGCGCTGAGCTCCTGACGCATACCGAGCTTCCATTTACCGCGGCGGAGATGCGCGAGCTGCTCTCGAACGACGGACTCGCCGAGGATTTGCTCGCGAGTTTGAATTTCTCGGAAGTCTCGCGCCGCCAGTTTCGCGACATCGCGCGCATCGCTGGGTTGGTCTTTCAGGGTTATCCAGGTGCGCGTAAGTACGCGAGGCAGTTGCAGGCATCGAGCTCACTCATCTTCGATGTTCTACGTCAGTACGATCCGAAGAACCTGCTCTTGGATCAGGCGCGGCGCGAAGTGTTCGAATTGCAGCTCGAGGAAACGCGATTGGCAAAGTCTCTCGCGACGCTCGAGCGCAAAGAAATTGCATTGGTGAAGATCGATAGCCTCACGCCGCTCTCGTTCCCAATATGGGCCGAGCGATTGCGTTCGCAGATCTTGAGTTCAGAGACGTTCCAGCAACGCATTCAGCGCATGATCGAGCGCCTCGATACCAAGGCGTCCCGTGGCTGAACACCGGGTGATCGAGTTGGCTGGCGAGGAAGTAGTGCTTCACTGCGAGCGCGCCGTATTGTGGCCGGCCCGCAGAACTATGTTCATCGCGGATCTTCACCTTGGAAAGAGCGATGTTTTTCGGCGTGCGGGGATCGCGATTCCGGAAGGCACGACACGGACGGATCTGGAGCGCCTCACGCGACTGATCGACGCCTTTGAAATCGAGAATGCGATCGTTCTTGGGGATTTCGTGCATGGTCGAAGTTCCGAAACCGCCGTGCATCTCCAGCTATTCATGGAGTGGCGACGCCGACATCGCGCAGTGAACGTTGTCGTCGTCGCGGGAAATCACGATCGACACGTACAAGGCACTCGCGAGCAATGGAATGTCGAGTGGGTGCGAGAAGGGTTCAGAACGGGACCATTCATTTGTACGCATCACCCGCGCGCCGACACTGCGGGGTTCGTACTTAGTGGCCATGTCCACCCGGTGATCAAACTGCAGGCCTCAACGCGCGAGCGGGTTCGCATCCCGGTCTTGCAGTTGACGAGAGACTACGCAATCTTGCCGTCGTTCGGATCGTTCACGGGAGGCGCAGAAATCGAGGTCGACGACGATCGAGTGTTTGGGTTCGCTGCCGAGGGCGTTTGGCAGATTCGCTGAATGTCATTGGATCGTCAGATCTTTTTCGAAGCGAATGGCGCTTTCCTCGCCTTGGTAGTAGCCAGGAAGAATCGCTGTCTCGCGATAGGCGTGCGCTTTATAGAAACTGCGCGCGGCGGCGTTCTGCTCTCTCGCCTCCATTCGAATGATGGCGATACCGGCGACACGCGCCGTTGCTTCCAGCCACTGCAATAGTGCTGATCCGATTCCGCGTCTGCGCATGGCTGGCGCAACCGCGAATAGATTCAGGTGCGCGCTCGTCTCGCGGTATTGCATGATCGCAAACCCGGCGATCTGATCCCCTTTGCGAGCAACAACCACGTTCGTCTCACGGTCGCGAATCGTGCGCATGATGGATTGCGGCGTCCACTTCCAGTCCAGTCCCGCTTCGATTTCCTCGCGTGACATGTTCGCGATGGCGTACGCATCGGCGGTGCGAGCGAGACCGATTTCGATGTGCTCGATCATCGAGTGACGTGAAGTGATGAGGTGAGAGTGCTGCGCACGTGAAAGCGTCGCGTTTCGTCGTTTGAAAGTTCAATCAACGGTGTCTGTAGCACGTAGGTATAACGGCGTAGACCCAAAGCCCATTGGAGTGAAGTGTTGCAACTCTCGTTCACTGCAAGCCTACCTGGGTGTCTACGACAGTTGAGACGTTGCACGTCGAGCGGTAGTTCCCGATGTCAGTGACGCGTCAGGGTGAGGTGCGAGCATCTCTGCAAGAAGAGCGGTCAGCGAAAATCGTCAGCTCACAATCGCGATCACGTTAAAGGTGACGGCTCAGAAGGCGACGGTTCGCTGCGCAAAGCCCCACGCGAGCGACGCTCACTTCCTTACCTCCTCACGTCCTCACTGTGCGTGCAAACAGAGCATCTAACTCAGACATGCTCAGCAGATCATTCGCACAAGCGAAGCTGCCCGTTGTTTTGATCTCACGAGCGGCGTGCGTCATGGCGGTGAACGCGACTCGAGATAGCACACCACCAATACTGATGCGCTTGACGCCTGCACTTGCGAGATCCTCCACTCGTAAATGAGAGTTGAACGAGCTCACCAGGACGTTGATGGGTTTGGAGACGGCGTTGACGACCATGCGTATGGATTCGAGGTCCGCAAGGCCCGGCGCGAACAACACGTCGGCGCCCGCTTTCTCGTAGGCCTGCAAGCGGCGAATCGTGTCCTCAAGGTCGCGCCGACCATGCAAGAAGTTCTCTGCACGAGCGGTGACTGTGAACGGAAATTCTAGAGACCGTGCCGCTTCGCAAGCAGCGTGAACGCGCTCGACCGCTAAGGAGAAGTCGTAGATGGGATCGGCAGCGTCGCCCGTTGCGTCCTCGATTGAACCGCCGACCACACCTGCCTGGGCGGCGAGCACGATCGTTTGTGCAGCAGCGTGCGGCTCGTCCGCAAAGCAATTTTCGAGATCGGCGCTCACCGGTAATTCCGTAGCGTGTGCGATCGCGCGGCAGTTGCGCAGCGTCTCTTCTCGGCTGACTGCTCTTCTGCCGTCCGGTCGGCCAAGTGCAAACGCCAAACCTGCGCTCGTGGTGGCCAGTGCCTCGAATCCAAGTGTCGCGACGAGTTTGGCGGAGCCCGCATCGAACACGTTCGGGATCACGAATGGATTCGCTCGCGCATGCAGCTCTCGAAACTGCTTGGCTCGTTGTGGTTGCATGTTGAAGCCGCGTTTTGCCTTGAATCGGCGCAGGGCTTAGCGACCCAGCCCTCGCGTCGCGATCCCAATTGCCTTTAGCGCATTCTCAGTCGATGCGCCATCGAAAGGTTTTTTTAGATAGCAGACGTTGGGATCGCCTTCGAGCTTGTTGGCGGTGCGTTGGGCATAGCCGCTCGCGACGACCACTTTCACGTGCGGATATCGTTCGCGAATTTGCGCAGCCAATTCCAGTCCATTGCCATCGGGCAAACCAACATCGATGAAGGCGGCTGCGAGCAGTGGGTTGCGCTCCATCGCGCCAAGCGCATCGCGCACGGTGCCGGTCTCGACCACGCTGAATCCGAGCTGCTCGAGCAAGTCCGACAAGTACATCCTCACGAGCGCTTCGTCTTCAACCACCAATATCGTTTGGGTGGACTGCAATTCTGAGGTTTGCGAGTCCAACGCTTCGCGAACACGCATGGCGAGTTGTGCGCGCGTAAATGGCTTGGTGAGGAGTTGCACACCGGCATCGAGTCTGCCTTGATGCACGATCGCACTTCTTGCGTACCCTGACGTGAATAGCACGTGCAAATCAGGTCGGATCCCTCGAGCAGCGTCCACGAGTTGCCGCCCGTTGATACCGGGCAGTCCGACGTCCGTAAACAGTAGCTGTATTTCCGGATGCACCTCCAGCATCCGCAAGGCCGAGGGGCCATCATTCGCTTCTAGTACCGTGAATCCGAGATCGCGCAGGCTCCCGGCACTGTAAGAGCGCACATCTTCGTCATCCTCGACCACCAGGATGGTTTCGTGATCGCGTGCGCCCGGTACAACGAGCGGGGCTTCCGGCTCCGATTTGTCGCTTTCCCGCGCGAGTCGCGGCAAATAAATTTTCACCGTCGTGCCCTGATCCACCTCGCTGTAGAGCTTGATGTGCCCGCCGGACTGCCGCACGAACCCAAACACTTGGCTCAAGCCCAAACCGGTCCCTTGCCCGATCGGCTTGGTGGTGAAGAACGGGTCGAATGCGTGCGCCATGACTTCCGCGCTCATACCGGTGCCCGTGTCGATAACGCTGATGGCGACGTAATCGCCAGGTTCAAAATCCGCGAAAGGCAATGACCCGCGATCGATAGTCGCGTTCTGCGTCTCAACGATGAGCGTGCCGCCCTTTGGCATCGCATCTCTCGCGTTCACCGCCAAATTGAGCAGCGCATTCTCGAGTTGATGCGGGTCCGCTTCCACGCGCCACAGGTCGGCTGCGAGATGGGTCTCGATTTGGATGTTCTCGCTGAGGGTGCGACGGATCAGTTCAGATAGTCCCCTGATCAGTCGATTGACATCGGTGGGTTTGGGATCGAGGGGCTGCCGTCGAGCGAACGCGAGCAGTTGCTGCGTCAGGGTGGCAGCCCGCTGCGCACCGCGCATTGCTTGGTCGATCGCGCGCTTCGTTCGCTCATCGCTCTCCGGCGAATGCCGCTGGATTGTCTCCAGATTGCCGAGCACCACGGTCAGTAGATTGTTGAAGTCGTGCGCGACGCCGCCGGTGAGCTGCCCAATCGCTTCCATCTTTTGCGACTGATTCAACTGCTCCTGCATCGCGCGCCGTTCGGTCATATCGCGAGTGATCTTCGCAAATCCGATGATTTGCCCGTCAGGACCCCGAATGGGATCGATCAGCACATTGGCCCAAAATCGCGTGCCGTCTTTGCGTACGCGCCAGGCCTCCGCTTCGTACTTGCCTTGGCGCTCGGCAGTCTCCAATGCGTACGCCGGCATATCCGCCGCGCGATCCTCTTCAGTGTAGAAACTCGAGAAGTGCTTGCCGATGATCTCATCGGCACGATATCCCTTGATGCGCTCTGCCCCCGCGTTCCAGCTGACAATGTGGCCGGTACGATCGATCATATAGATCGCGTAGTCCGTGATGCCGCTGACGAGTTGCTGGAATTGCAACTCGCTCTTGCGTAGCGCCGCAGTGCGTTCGGCGACACGCTGCTCCAACTCGTCGTTGAGTTGCACCAGTGTTTGCTGGGTGCGCTGCGCGTCTTGCACCAGGCGGGCGTTGATACGAGAGACTTGGACTCGCTCCGTCACATCGCGAAAGGTCCAGACGCGAGTGACTTCCTGGCCGTCGATCTGTTGCGCCTTCGAATAGCACTCGTAGATCCGGCCATCCTGCAATTCGAGGATGTCCAGTGTTTGCGGCTCATTCGTGGAATAGATTTGATCGATTCGCCGTAGGAAAGCGTCCGGATCCGAGATTTGCTCACTTGCCCGCTTCAATATGTCGCGATGCTGACGGCCCTCCACATGCCGGGATTCAAGTCTCCACATTCCCACGAAGCTCTGATTGTGGAACTTGATGATGCCGTTGGCGTCCGTCACCACGACGCCATCCGCAGAGGCTTCCAAAGTTGCCCGCAGCAGCGCGATCTGCGCACTGGCTTCTGTCGGCTGTGCTGCGTTTTGCGAAGGCGAGGTCATGGAGCGTTGGCGCGACGGTTCAAGAGAGCGGAAAGATGATCCGACCCATCGATGGATATTACCCATTCGATTGGGTGCATACGAACCGGTTTCCAATTCTTGGCACCTGCACGGCTGCGCACATGTGCGGGATTACCGGCGCATTTTTCAACCGAGCCGGCCCCGATTGTTCCGCAGGCCGCCGGTCGCCGCGGCGGACTGCTCTTGACTAGCGCAGTTCGCGATCGCGAACTTTCAAAGTGGCATTGCGGCCGAAGTGATACTGAACACCGACGCTGATAATGCGCGTCCTGGGCGTACCGTCGGTTTGGGAAAAGCCCAGCCAGATGCCCAAATCATTGCCCATGAACTCAGGCTGGTGTTCGATCTGCAGGCCATAGGTGTTGTCGTCGTAAAGATCGTTTCCGTAGGCGGTGACGCGCAGATTATCCATTGCGTACCAGCTCGCGCTCACTTCGTTGGTTTCGAGCTTTGGGCCGTCTTCAAGATCCGTGGACGTTCGCGATGCACCGATGGTGAAGTTGCCCAGGTAGGCCTCGCCGGCGAACCGATAGTGATTCGAGTTCAACGAATCATCGCCGGTGAAGGTAAATACGGAGCTCTCGCCGCAGTCGGATGAGCGATCGGCGATGCCATAGCTGACCGAGAGTTTTCCCAACGTCGGCCGTCGCGCGAAGAGTGTGGCGTCCGCATTCGTTCCTTTGAAGGTGCATGAGCTGCGTGCGCCCTTGGGTGAGGTCGTGTCCGTCTCTCCTGATCCAAGCACATCGCTGGTGCGGACACGGGATTT
Organism: Steroidobacteraceae bacterium; assembly: GCA_035760885.1. Taxonomy (GTDB): domain Bacteria; phylum Pseudomonadota; class Gammaproteobacteria; order Steroidobacterales; family Steroidobacteraceae; genus Steroidobacter. The sequence continues at coordinate 7,515 of DASTSB010000278.1, forward strand.
CGCATACCCCACATCGAGCGAGACCCCGAGCACGTTACCGATGGGAGCGGTCAACACGCCGAAGAAGTCGACCGTGCCGTTCGACGTGCTGTCGGCCGTGTCGATGTTCCGACTGGTCAGCCCCAGATCGAACGATGTCGAGCTGACCGCACGAGTGCCCACTTCTTGCGCTTGCGATGTTGGCGCCACCAAAACGCCGGCAGTCATCAGTGCACAGGTCCATTCGAATCGCGACTTCATATGCGTGCTCAGAACGAAGGAGTGGGTTGAATCACGATTTGTGCCGCGCCCGCCAAGATCAGCGTCTGCGCATCAGGAGTGATCGTCATCTTCACTGTAGCGCCCGGACTTACGGTCAGAGTCGTGGTGCCCAGACTGGTGAGGACCTGGCCGTTCGTAAAGGTCGTGGTGTCGAATGTTTCGATCGTATTGGAAGCGGAGTAGTAGGCATACACGCGCGTGCCGTCCGGCTTCACCGCTACTGCATCGGCCACCGGAATGGAAGCCGAGAGATTGAGGGTGCCTTCATACACGAGGCTGCCGCCCAACACGATGCGATTTCCGGTGCGATCGAGTGCGCTCTCGGCGGCCGTCTGTTGCAACGTCACTCCTGTCTGACTGAGCGAAGTTCCGGAATCCAAGTTCGTGTGCAGATAGACGGGCAGTGCTGTGGTGGATGCCGGATCTCCTTGCACCGCGACAAGTGTGGTCCCGGCAGTATTGGCTTCGATCGTGGCGTAATTCAGCGGTGCGGCGTTGAGTCCGATGATGGCAGCAGAGGGCTCCGAGAATGCATACACCGGGGAGGTCGCACCGGTGGTGTCGATGCCGGTCGTGATATACGCGGTATTCGTGTTGCTCAGTGCGATCGATTTGAGAAACGCACCGCTAGGCAGATTAGGTGCGGTATAGCTGGTGCCAGCCGCAAGCGAAACCGGATCGACGAGCGTGAGCTGCGTATCGGATAGCACGTACAGTTGCGCTCCCGTGATTGAAAGCGCGGCGTCCCGAACGGAAGTAACTGCTCCCGAGCTTTGCGGCGACCACGCTCCTGCATCGTACGCATATCTGACGAGCTGACTGCCTGGGGCATCGCTCGCTACCAGGATGCTCCTGCGTTCGGGGTCATAAAGGAGTGAGCTGATCCGCGTGGCGGCATTTGGATAGCTCAGGGTTTGAGCGGCGTAGGCCACCGGATCCACGACCACCAGCGTCGCGTCGCTCGGAATTTCCCCCTCGTGATCGGAGGCTTTGACGATCACCGGATAACTGCCGGCGGCCAAAGCCGGCGCTTGCACGATGATCTCAGAACTATTGGTCACGACGAACGATGAGGCCGCTGTCGTGCCGAAAAGAACATCCGTGATGTTGAATCGATTGAATCCGAACCCACGCAGCGCGACCGCCTGCGAGGTTTGGCTGGTGGCGACGTGTGGGGCTACGTACAACACCGCGGGCGAGATCTGATAACTGACGCTGATCGTTTGCGAATCGCCAGCAGCGAATGCAGAACAGGTCGCGTCCGCACACACGTACCCAGTGACTGCCACCTTACCTTCAAACACGCCAGGCCCCAGGGAGGAGGGAGAGTCGGGAGCGATTGAAATCTGCGCCGTGCGACCGCTGAAGGTTGAGCTCACATTGCCGATCGCAAGACCACGTTGCGTGATTGCAAGATGAGCGATGTTGGCCCCGAAGGTGACAGATACGACTTGAGCAGCCGGCGTACTTGCACTCGGCGAAGCAGCCTTAAAGCTCAAAGAGTCCGTGGACGCTTGAGCGCCAGAGGATCCCGTGCCAGATCCGTTACTGGAATCGCCTCCGCCGCCGCAGCCAGCAAGCAGCAGCACGAGCAGCAAACCTGCTTTGCGCCAATGGACGAATAGGTCGTGCACGTCCTCTTCCTTAAATTAAGCGTTAGTAATGGAATTCGCAGGCGCCCGAAAGATCGCTGTCACTTGAACAGCGAGGGCACGGACGCGGCCGATTTACGGGCGAGGGCTGAATGCATCGTGAGTCGCTCCCAGCCCGCAAGGATGAATCGGGGCGCCAATGGTGCCGGTGGCCTGGAGGGATTGCAAACAGCTTTTCTTAAGCGATTTCGCGTGTAGGACTGCCGCCGAACGCGCATGTCGCAGTTCGGTCTGGTCCGCCTGGCCGCTGAAAGGCGGCCTCCGAATACAACGCTCGGTTCGGGACTTCAGTCGCGCCAGTTGCTCGGTCAGCTGCGCTCGCCGAGCGACTCAATTGAGGCTACGAACCGACATGGCGCGCGACGACGCCGCTCAACGGCGCCAGCTCCCAGGCGCTAGTGTGGCCAGTCGTTTCCACGATGGCCCACTGTTCCGGCCGATCTGCCAGCCAGCGCTTTGATTCAGTGCCGACATTGAAGACGCACAGAATGCGTTCGTCGCGGGTAGCACGCTCGAACGCGAGGATCGAATCGTCAGCGTGAATGATGGTCATCGCACCGACGAGCAATGCGTTGGTGTGCGAGCGCAATTCCAGAACACGGCGTGTAAAGGCAAGCATCGAATCGGTGCTGTTGCGCTGGTGTTCCACCGCGAGCTCGAGATGCTCGCTCGGCATCGGCAGCCAGCCTCGCGCGTAGACCTGTGCGTTTGCAGTCCACGGCATCAACGTTCGCGCACCATCGCGGCCCAAGGTGAGTGGCCAATTCGCGATGGCTTCCGGATCTTTCAATTCATCGAACGGAATGTGCGCCTGAGGTAGTGCGAGTTCTTCGCCCTGATAGATGAAGATGTTTCCACGCAGGCACGCGAGCAACAGCATCGAGAGCTTCGCCATCGCTTCGCGACGTTCGGGCGGCGCCCAGCGGCTCGTCACACGTGGTGCGTCGTGATTAGAAAAGGCCCAGCTCGGCCAACCGACGTGCGCTTCATCGGGCCAGGCTGTCAGTGCCTGCTGAATGAGCTGCGGTGAAAGGCGATTCGAGTTGAGGAAGTTGAATCCATACGCGCTGTGAAAGTGTTGTGTCCCAGACGTGAACCGATGCATTTCGTCTTCTGCGTTCGGGCCGCCCACCTCAGCGACAGTGAATCTATCCGGAAAGCTTTCGACCAAAGCGCGCAGGCGGCGAATGAAACGCGGAATGTCGGTGTGCGATTTGTTGTAGATCGACTGTTGGAAATCGAATGGCCGTGAACGCGGTTTGCCGGTATCCGGCGCAGGCGGATTGTCGCGCAGCAATGGGTCGTGCATCGCGAAGTTGATGGCATCGAACCGAAATCCGTCCACACCACGTTCGAGCCAGAATCGTGAACTGGCAAGCAGCGCATCTTGGACTTCCGCATTGTGAACGTTCAGATCCGGCTGCTCGCGCAAGAAGTTGTGCAGATAGTACTGACCGCGGCGCGCATCCCATTCCCACGCCGGTCCGCCGAACACCGATTGCCAATTGCATGGTGGCGTGCCGTCTGGTTTCGCATCCGCCCACACGTACCAGTCGGCTTTCGGATTGGTGCGGTCGGCGCGACTCTCTCTAAACCACGCGTGTTGATCGGACGTGTGCGAAAGCACTTGGTCGATGATCACCTTCAGGCCGAGCGCGTGAGCTCGTTCCACCAATCGATCGAAATCTTGCAGCGTGCCGAAGATCGGATCGACGTTGCAGTAATCCGAGACGTCATAGCCGAAGTC
>DASTSB010000279.1:0-6382 GCA_035760885.1 Steroidobacteraceae bacterium
TTGACTGCACTCGATCCGGAAGACGCCGATCTCGCGCGCCGCCTCGACATCGTCGCGAACGCGCACGCTCAGGCGCTAGCGGCTCTGCACCGATACGCCGAGGCAATTCCAGTGCTCGAGAACTCCGCAAGAGTTCGCCAGGAAAAATGGCAGCATGCTCCTGAGAATTGGAGCGCTGCACGCGATTACGCGATCACATCGGCGATGTTGGCTGACGTGCGAGCCGACGCAGGATCCGCAGCGGCTGCGTGCGCCAACTACTCTTCCGCAATCGACACTTTCGAACGAATTCGCGCGGCAGGGAGGCTATCGAAATTGGACGAGGAGCACGCGCTCGCCCTTGCTGAACAGGCGATGGAGCGCCATTGCCCTGCCTCTAGGGGGTCGAATCGCTCTTAGTGCGTGATCTCATCCGCTAACGCTAGTACGGCGGTGAGTGCCGGCTTGAGCCGCCGCAACTCTTCTATATGAGTCGCCGATAGGGATTGCAGGATCTTTTCGGCCTTGGACGTCAGCGTCACGACGACACGGCGCCGGTCCTCGGGATCTTCATTTCTCTCCACGAGCTTGGCTGCAGCCAGTCGATTGACCAATTCGACTGCACTGTGATGGCGCACTCGCAACCTCTCGGCGATGAAACCGAGGTTGGCACTCGATTCCTCTGTCATGCCGCGAATTGCGAGCAGCGCCTGGTGCTGCTGGGGGGTGATTCCGGCGTTGCGCGCCGCCTGCTCGCTGAATTCCAGAAATGTGCGGATCGCATAGCGGAAATCGGCGAGCTGACGGTACTCGGAGTCGCGCACGCCTCGAACGGGTTTACGTGTGGTTCGTTTGCTCTTCATGGGCTTCCTGGAACTAGATCGTATCGTGATACGATATATGTTCCTCTTAGCTCCCCTATGTAATTCATGGAACATAATCGCACGGCCAGTCGCGAGACGGCCTCTATGTCTTCGTTCAATGCGACTTCGCACACCGGACTGGGCGATTTTAGGGTCACCCCTCGGGTCTTATCGATGATTTTGATGGGGGTGGTCACCGGGGCACTGGGCGTCGGCGCCGCTTGGGTCTTACTCAAGCTCATCGCCTTGGCGACGAATGTCGCCTGGTACGGACGCTGGTCCTTCGCGAGCACCACGATTGCCGGCACTCACGTCGGAGCGTGGGGCATCCTCATCCCAGCGATCGGCGGATTGATCATCGGCCTGATGGCCCGGTTTGGAACCGAAAAGATCCGCGGGCACGGCATCCCCGAGGCGATCGAAGCGATTTTGATGGGCGGCAGCCGCATCCAACCCAAAGTCGCCGTCTTGAAACCGCTTTCGTCGGCGATCTCGATCGGCACCGGCGGACCGTTCGGCGCCGAAGGCCCCATCATCATGACCGGCGGTGCGCTCGGATCCCTGTTTGCCCAGCTGTTCCATCTCACCTCGGCCGAACGCAAGACGTTGCTCGTCGCAGGTGCAGCCGCAGGGATGACGGGTGTCTTCGGCACACCGGTGGCGGCAATCCTGCTGGCAATCGAACTGCTGTTATTCGAATGGCGTCCGCGCAGCTTCCTGCCCGTCGCCATGTCCGCCGTCGTCGCGGCGGTGTTGCGGACTTGGGTCTTCCCGTCCGGGCCTCTGTTCCCGTTCGCAGAGCACATCGCCATCTCGGCACCTGCACTACTCACATGGCTGGGCATCGGCGTCATCGCCGGACTCGGTTCGGCCATGCTCACGGCGATCGTCTACGGCACCGAAGACGCCTTCGCAAAGTTACCCATTCATTGGATGTGGTGGCCGGCCCTGGGTGGAGTGCTCGTCGGCATTGGCGGTTGGTTTCAACCCGCAGCGCTTGGCGTCGGCTATGACTTGATCCAAGCGATGCTCAATCAACAGTTCACGCTGACGGCCATTGTCGTGTTGGTCCTCGTCAAAGCGCTCGTGTGGGGCGTCGCGCTCGGCTCCGGCACCTCGGGTGGCGTGCTCGCGCCGTTGCTCATCATCGGTGGCGCGCTCGGCACAATCGCCGGAACGTTCGTCGATCCCGGTCATGTTGCACTGTGTGCATTGCTGGGCATGGCCGCGATGATGGGCGGCACGATGCGATCGCCTCTGACTGCATCGATCTTTGCAGTCGAACTGACGGGCAACTTCGAGGCGCTCTTGCCTCTAATGGCTGCATGCAGTGCAGCACATGCGGTGACTGTGTTGCTGTTAAAGCGTTCCATCCTAACTGAGCGCATCGCACGCCGCGGCCATCACATTTCACGCGAATACAGCATCGACCCGTTCGAAACCACGCGCGTCAAAGATGTGATGGTGACTTCAGTCGATACGCTTCCGGCAAGCATGCAGATCGCCGAAGTGATCAGCTTCTTCACCACCGGCGTGCATCGCCATAAGAGCTATCCGGTCGTAGATGAGCGAGAGCATTGCATCGGCATGGTGTCGCGTGGCGACGTGTTGCGTTGGACCAAGAGTTCGGATCAGGACAACACGCTTGCCGATGGCGTGGGCGAACGCGACATGATCCATGGGCGCCCCGACGAACTCGTGGGTTCGTTAGCCGATCGCATGACGCACGCGGATGTCGGACGCGTTCCCATTCTCGACGAGCACGGCAAACTCGTTGGGCTCATTGCTCGCAAGGACTTGCTGCGCGCTCGAGCGCGGCTCATCCCGCATGAGCACGAACGCACCGCACCTTTGTTAGCGAGGGTGTTGCGTAGCAGCTGAGCGCGGGCGAATCGAAGTGTCGGTCAGCTTCGGAAGTGAAGCTGACCTTCAGAGACGCCGGAGTCATCCATCGCAGTTCGCAACGCAGTGGCCAGCTCTTCGATGCTGTAAGGTTTCGGCAAGACCAGAAAGCCTTCGGCATGCGCACGGGGCAACGCCGACTCTGCATAGCCGCTGCTCAAGACGACCGGCAAGTTGCGGCGACGGGCGCGAATCTCGCGTCCCAAGTCCACTCCATCCATATCGCCCGGCATCATGATGTCGGAAAACACGATGTCGACGCGTCTGCCGTTGGCAAGTGCGCCCAACGCCGCCTCTGCGCTTGCGGTTCTCATCACTTCGTAGCCAAGCTCATTGAGCATCTCGCGCACCAGCGTTGCCACCTCGTCGTTGTCCTCGACGAGGAGCACACACCCTTGCGCTCCTGCGCTCTCTTGTAACTGCAGACGCACTCGTTGATGCGAATCGCATTCTGGAATTTCCGTGGATCGCGGCAGCAACAATGTCACGGTGGTGCCGTGCCCGATTTGAGATTCGATCTCCACACTCCCACCCGACTGCTTCGCAAAACCATAGACCTGGGCCAGACCCAAACCTGAGCCTTTACCTATCTCTTTAGTCGTGAAGAACGGCTCGAACACATGCTGTTTCACTTCATCCGACATTCCCGTGCCGGTATCGATCACGGACAGCCGCACGTATTCGCCCTCATGATCGCTGCGATCCGATGCCACCACGTTCGTGCCAGAGATTCGAATGGTTCCGCCTTTCGGCATCGCATCACGCGCGTTGACAGCAAGGTTGAGTATCACCAGCTCGAGTTCGCCCGGATCGACCATGACAGGCCAAAGATCCGCGCTGAAATCCAACTTGACGTGGATGTCACCGCGCAAACTGCGATCGAGCAGCTCGCGCATGCCACCGATGTGCGTGCTCAGGTCGATGGTCTGAGGCTGCAATGCTTGGCGACGCGAAAAGGCAAGCAGTTGCTTTGTGAGGGAAGCGCCGCGATGCGCCGCCTGCTTCATTCCGTCCATGAGCAACGCACGGCGTTGGCTGTCGCCGGCGCGATCCAACATTTCCAATCCGCCGAGAATGACCATGAGCAAATTGTTGAAATCGTGCGCGACGCCGCCTGTTAGCTGACCGAGCGCCTCGATCTTTTGCGCCTGCCGCAACGACTCTTCGATACGGGCACGCTCGGCCATTTCTCTACGCAACTGCTCGTTCGCCGCTTCCAGTTCTCGCGTCCGATGCAGCACCAGATTTTCGAGTTCTTGGGCAGCGCGCTGCTGCGCTTCCAAGAGGGCGCGCAATTCATACTGGCGAGACCGCGCCCGCAATGCGGCCTGCACAGCGCTGATCAACGTGATGGTCTGAACCGGACGCTCGAGCAACGAAACGTTGCGCAACATCGCTACGAGATGGCGGCGCCAATTCGCGACCGTTGGCTGTTCGACATGACTCGTCAGCACCACGAACGGCAGATCGGACCACGCAGGCTGCTGTTCAACCCACGCCATGAGTGCGGACAAGTCCTTACCGAATAATCCTTCTTCGGCCAAAAGCGCCGCTGCCGCACCCGCGCGCAGCAACTCCAACAAATGATCTACGTTCGTGCAGATCTCGCAGTTACGGCCGAGCCGCCCAATGACTTCAGCAGACGCCCGCGCATCGCGTCCGATCGGCGCGTAGATCAATACACGCTCACGATTCGTGTCATGGGCCATACGAGTCGTCGGTCATCAACGGAGCGGCATCACCGGTATAACGAGGAGTGCCCGAGAAGATGCCAGTAAAGTGCACGAGCGGCGGCCCCAAACTCAGGCCCTTCGGGGTCAGACGAAATTCTCGGATGGTGTGTTCATGATTGCCGCTACGCTTTTTCACGACCGAAAGCGCCCGGCGCACCATGCCCGCATATTCGAAATACCGCAGCATCAACACGCCATCGCTCAAGTAGCTGATGTCGAGCGGCGTATCCATCGGCCCGACTAATCCATGCTGCGCCAGAACGAGAATAGTCACGACGCCTTGCTGATTGAGATACGTGAGCAACTCATGCATCTGCAGAATCAGGAATCGCCCGTCTGGCATGGCGTTCAGATAGCCATTTAGGCTGTCGATCACGACGATGCGTGCGCCGTCGCGCTCCACGCAATCTCTGACGGTAGCGGCGAATTCGCCAGGCGAGAGTTCGGCAGGATCGATCTGCTGAAAACGGACACGTCCGGATGCCAATGCGCCGTCCAAATTGAGACCGATAGTGCGGGCACGAGCTTCGAACGTGCCGCGTCCTTCATCGAAGGCAAAGAATGCAGCGTGCTCGCCGCGCTCGGAGGCAGCCATCGTGAATGCAAGCGCGACCGAAGACTTACCTACACCCGCCGCACCCAGCAGCAGACTGTTAGTGCCTCGTTCTAACCCACCTCCCAAGAGCGCATCGAGTTCCGCATTCCCGCTCGACGCGTATTCCCCAGTGAAGGTTGTGTGATGTTCGGACGCAGTCAATCGCGGGAATACGCGCAGGCCGCCTTTGCGGATCGTGAAGTCGTGGAAGCCGCCGCGGTACTCGATGCCGCGCATTTTCACGACACGGATTCGGCGGCGCTCGGCGCCATAGTCGATCGCAAGCTGCTCGAGCAGCACAACGCCATGTGAAATCGAATGCAGCTGCAAATCGTTGTCGCTGGATGAGAGATCATCGAGAAGCACGACCGTGCATTGGCGGCTCGCGAAGAAATGTTTGAGGGCCAGCACCTGCCTGCGGTATCGAAGCGGACTTTGTGCCAGCAATCGCAGTTCGGACAAACTGTCGATGACCACACGCGTTGGATTCGTTTCGCTCACGCGTTCGAAGATCAGCTTGGTGGTCTCACTCAACTCCACTTCGGCCGGGTACAACACCGTAAGTTCACGTTCAGGATCGAGCGTAGTTTCCGGCGGCACCAGTTCGAAGATGTCGATGGCATCGAGCGACCAACCGTGACGTCGCGCGACTAGATCGAGTTCGCGCTGAGTTTCGGAAAGCGTGATGTAGAGAACCTTCTCGCCCTCGCGGACACCTTGGAGCAAGAATTCGAGCGCGATGGTGGTCTTCCCCGTTCCCGGCTTGCCCTCATATAGATACAAGCGGTTACGGTCCAAGCCGCCGAGGAGAATGTCGTCCAGCCCCTGATTGCCCGTGGAAATGCGCGGCGGCTCCGCGCTGAATTGCTCCGACATTGTTCTACTCGACTCCTGCGTGCGAGACACGGTTGCTAGCAGTCAGCGGGTCGGAGCAGATGAGTCCACCACGAGGGGAAAGCTGACGATCGATGAGCGTGCAGTCAGGCCGTTGCTGCAGTGCCTGTGCATATGACGAGCCTACGCCTAGTAAAGGTCGCGTTTCTAGCTCTTGTTGCAGCACGGAGCCGCGAAAGGCAAGCAATGAGGTGGACCACCGTGTATAGTCAGCCCCGGCTCGAACCTTTCTCTTTTCGTTTCTTTGGCCGCCGCATTCCGCCTCGGCCAACTCGACTAAACCGAATCGTTCTCGAACCATTGGCGACAATGTGCAGCATTGTCATGTTCTTACGACGCGTTTAGTGCTGAATTAGTCGGTCCGACCGCGTCAGCAAAGAGTTTTTTAGAAATGAGCAAAATTTACGTGGGCAACC
>DASTSB010000280.1:0-2471 GCA_035760885.1 Steroidobacteraceae bacterium
GTACCAACGGAAACGATTGGTCGCAGCGGAGTACCACGTGTCGCCGATCGCAAAGAACGGGGTGCCATCGGGGAACTCGAGCGCATGGCGATTCGCTGTGGCTCGAAGGTGGCCTCTGCGTAGTGGATTCGCTTGCTTCTCGGCTTCAGTCCATTCGATCGCTTCGAAACTGCCAGTCTGATTCGCAAGCCCCGGATCTTGAGGCTCCGAGCCGCTCTTCCACTGCCACGTGCCGGGAGCAGTCGCGAGGATGCGGACCTTAAATGTCTTGCCACCGTCCCAAAATCCGTAAACGCGCTTGTTGAATCCCGGTCCGCTCAAATCCACCCAAACCGTCGCATCGGTATACGGATTCGCAAATGTCTTCGACGCTTGCAGCGTCAACTCGTGCATCTGCCAGACGTGCACCGAAGTCGACATTGCCGCACTCGCTGCGCTGAAAAACAACCATACACATGCTACTGAAGACGCGAAAACGATTTTGAAGAACGTTCGAATCATCACACCCCCCAAGCACTTCGGCGGACGATTGTAACGCGACCCATCGATCGAGCCAGCACCGCTCACCCTTCATCACACTTATAGCGTTGACGCTGCAGCCAACGATCTCTGTGTCCGGACGTTGTGGCCGCAACCACGTGAGTCTGCACTACCTGCGCTTGACAGCCGCGTCAGATACACTCTGCGCGGACGAGTCCCTGACGGTTTGCGGATGACCGAGCGAAGGCAGCGCTCACATGAATGACGACAATAGGCGACAGCTTTAGCGGCTTAACTAAACCATATGCACACGCAGCGACTTGTACTTGCGGTTTGCATATTGGCGCTCTACGGCGCACGCGCGTTTGCGCAAGAAAGGCAAGGATTGGATGACGCATGGTGGACGGGCCCGATCGTCGCAGCGGGCGCCGGCACGCTCCCAAAGGGCCACGCGTTAGTTGAGCCGTATGTGTTCGACGTCATTACAACTGGCGGCTTCGACGAAGACGGTCACTACAAAAGCCACGCCAGCGTCAACAGCTTCGGCTCTCTCACGTACATGCTCTATGGAATTACTGACACCTTCACCGCCGGATTGATTCCGACGTTCGGTTACAACGTTCTCGAAGGCGGCGAGAACAGCAATGGCATCGGGATGGGCGATCTCAGCGTGCAGGGACAGTTCCGTCTCGCGCAGTTTCGTGAAGGCTCGGCGTGGCCGACGCTGTCCATCGTTATTCAGGAATCGCTTCCAACAGGCTCATACGATCGGCTCGATTCCGTTACGGATGGCAATGGCACGGGCGCCTATGCAACAACCCTCGGACTCTATTCTCAATATTATTTCTGGCTACCAACCGGACGGATACTGCGTGCTCGATTCAACGTCTCGCATACGTGGCCTCAGAGTACCGAGGCAAGAGACCTCAGCGTATACGGCACGACGCAAGGATTCATCGGCCGTGCGAAGCCGGGAAATTCGTGGATGACCACGCTTTCAGGCGAATACAGCCTCAGTCGCAACTGGGTGATCGCACTTGATCTGATCTATCAGCACGACGATCGCGTTCATGTCTATGGCACTCAAGTCGAGACGAATGGAACGCAGATCGACATCGATTCATATTCGAGCGCGGGCTGGAAGTTCGGCGTCGCACCGGCACTCGAGTACAACTGGACGAGTCGCGTAGGCCTCATCGTCGGAGCACGATGGTTCGCGGCCGGCCGCAGTGCCGGCGCAAGTGTCACGCCGGTGGCTGCGTTGAACATGGTGTTTTAGATCCGGCTCAGAATCGGTACGACAGTCCCGTCGAGAGCCATCCCAAGTCCCCTCGCACCACACCGAAAAACGACTTGCTATCCGCTCCCATGTGGCGTTCGTATTGCAGACGCCACGACCAATTTGGATGAAATGCCCAGTCGACTCCTGCAGCGAGTTGCCAGAACGTTACGCGATCGCTGTCCTTCCTGCTGATCGGATCGAAAAGGTCGCTAGAGATCCGAAGGCGTGTGTCCACGTGATGATCTGACAGCCCGACCGCCCCAAATACGCCGATAGAATTCGCAAACTCATATCGCCCGCGCACACTGAGTGCAAGCGCCTTCGTACTCATTGGTGACCTCGCTGACGCTCTGAACGGGCGCAGGAATCACATCGCCAAGACGCTGGTGCACAGCACACGTGCCTTCTTCATTGTTATCTCCTTGGGAATGCGTAACGACCGAGCGCCGGGATTGTAAGCAAACTCGCGAGCGAACATGAACTTGGAACGCGAGTGAGTCCGGGCGAAGGAATCGCTGCGGGTCGCTACCGAAAGCGCATCGACAGCGCCAATACGATCATCAGGAGACCAAATGCCACGGCTTTCCAAAATACGACAGGATTGCGTTCCATCAACGGCAAACGAGTTCTCTTCAGATATTCATCATTCGGGTGATGCAAGTCATAGATGAACTCCGAAATCTCTCCGTAGCGCTTATTCGGATCGGGA
>DASTSB010000281.1:0-12891 GCA_035760885.1 Steroidobacteraceae bacterium
AATGTCTGCGGTGATCACGAGATCGTCGTGCGCTAGCTGTTCCACGATGTGCTTGTCCGCAACGTCGAATCCTGCCGGCACTTGGATGAATCTCACCCATGGCGAGGACGGAATGCGCATCGGCTGATTGGCGACCAACGCAAGCGGCACCTGCGATCGCTCGGCGGCACGGAAGAGAATGTCTTTGATCACGCCAGGGCAGGCGTCTGCGTCGACCCAGATTTTCATCAAGCGAAATGGATAAATCTTGTTATTGCGCTTTGCCGGCCATGCGCATGATGTCATCGAGCGGATTGCCGTCACCGTTCATGTCGAGCATAGAGGCAAGCCCACCGATCTGGCCAGCGCCGCTCGCGCCTGAGCGCCCGCCGAGCAATCCACCCAACATTCCACCGAGACCGGCGCCGCTGGTTCCGGCGGTCGCTGCCGACCCGCCGTGCTTCGCCAAGTAGCCGGTGACGACCATCGCCAGCATCGGCAACATCTTCTTCAACACACTCGCATCGAGGCCCGTTTGACTCGCCGCGTTTTGTGCGACCGTGCGGCTCACATCCTTGGAGCCGAAGATCTGTCCAAGAACGTTGTTGCCGCGCTCTGTATCCGTCGGCTGCGACGACAGGACGTTATCGAGCAGCCCGCCGCCACCCAGTTGATTGAGCAGACCGCCCAGGCCGGCCGTGCCCTCGGGCTGCGATTGCGTCTTCTTTTTTAGTCCGCCGAGAACCGCGGGCAGCAATGCCGCAGCGCCGCTCGAAGTTTGGGATTCACTCAAGCCCAGCTCCCGAGCCATCGGCTGCAAAGCACCCGCTTGGGAAAGCATGTCTGCAAGTTGCATCGTCATCTCCCGATCTTCGGCTGTGAGGACTGCCGCTGCTGCGTCAGTCGTGAATGAACGCAACCGTAGGCGAGCTTGCGGTGGATGACTATTGGGGATACCCGTTCTGCCACTAGTATTGGCATCTAACATTGGATTGGCACATGAAGCGACCCTGGCACGTTGTTGCACATTTACCTGCATTCGACTTCTCGGGTGCGGCCTTGAAGGCGCACTGGACGCGCCTTCACGCGGGCGACTGCGAGCCATTTCCGACACAGGCCGCACTAGCACATCGAACCGATGCAGAAAACTCATCGAGCTCTGAGAGTGAAATCGTTGAGGCAGTGCAACACGCCTGGCGCGCATTCCATATGGGCGACTTTCAGCAAGCCTTCGACACGGGGTCGGCCGCAGGACTGCCCGGGTTTGTCGTTGCACTGAAAGCCGCTGGTATGTATGCGAGCGAAGTGGAGAGACGATCGCACGATATCGAGAAGCTGCTATCTGATGCATCGAATCGTGCCAAGGAAGTCACCGAGCTTCTACCGAAGGATCCGAATGCCCACTACCTGCACGCCTTCACGCTGGGAAGATATAGCCAGCGGGTCTCGATTGCGACGGCGCTTGCCGAAGGGCTTGCGGGCAAGATCGAGAAGAGTCTCGAGACGACTTTGAAACTCGAACCGAAGCATGCGGATGCGCATATCGCATTCGGGGTGTATCACTCCGAAATCGTCGGCAAGCTCGGTTCGATTGCCGCCCGGCTCACGTATGGCGCAAGCAGCGAGAAGGCAGTCGAGCACTTCAAGAAGGCACTTAAGCTCGAGCCGCGTGCGCCTATCGTCAAAATTGAGTACGCGCAAGCGCTGCAGCGGATCGATGCGTCCGCTCACGCCGATGAGATCGAGAAGCTGCTCACCGACGCTGCCGAATGCGAGCCAGCGGATGCGGTGGAGTGGCTCGATCGTGAGCGAGCTAAAAGGCTTCTTAAGCAATGACACACGTGTCAGCCGTAACCAAACTAGAACAGATGAATATGAGAGATTGCCGGTGAGCTTAACGCCAGATTGGTTCAACGAGCGCGAGAAGCGCAAAGCGCGTCGCGATCGCGAAGGAGTGAGCCTCGAAGAGGCCGAGCGCACCTTGGTTCTATACAGCAGCTCAATAAGGCCCGTCGCCACTGAGCTCGCCGAATGGATCCTGCAGAATTGGTCCCAAGAGCAGATCAGCGGCCTGAACGCGGCCTCGCAAGAAGTCCTGCGCGAGGTCCGAAAAGACAGCGGACTCCCATAGCTTTACTGATACACCGTGCCGACCAGGCATTCCCCGTCATTGCGCGTTGAGCGACCAGACGCGAACATACGTTCCGGCGAAATGTAGATGCCAGGTGAATGATGGCGCAACGAAGCGTAGGAAAGATTTGGGCGAGTCTGATCATGCCGTCGACTGTGGTTGCAGTCGGGCTCGCCGCCTCCATTCTCGTCACCGTCCAAGTCGTGCGGATGTCGGCTGCCAAGGATCATGAGCGCTTCGAGCGCACGATCGCGCAGACGCAGGACAGCATCGAGGCCCGTCTCGAAACCTACGTCGCGATGTTGCGCGCGGGTGCGGGCTTCCTCGCGGCGGAAGACCGGCCCATCGATCGCGCACAATTTCATCGCTTCGCGGAGTCTCTGGAGCTTGCCACCCGTTACCCCGGCATTCAGGGGATCGGATTCTCGGCGCGGCTCCATGTCCATTCCACTGAGCAGGCCGAGCAGGAGCTTGCTCCCTACGGGGTTCCGGAACTGCCGGTCACTCCGGCGGGCACTCGAGATGAAATTCATGCAATCGTGCACCTGGAGCCGATGGATCGGCGCAATCAAGCGGCACTGGGCTTCGACATGTACAGCGAGCCGGTGCGGCGTGAGGCCATGCAGCAAGCTCGCGATACGGGGTTACCGGCTGCATCGAGTCGTGTGCAGTTGGTTCAAGAGATCGATCAGCATGTCCAGCCCGGCTTTCTTATATATGTGCCCGTCTACAGCGGGGGCGTGTTGCCTCTCACCGAGCGGGAGCGCAGAGAGAAGTTGACCGGCTTCATCTATAGCCCGTTTCGTGTCGGTGATCTCATGGGAGGGATCTTCGGGGGCGCACTGCGGCCGCGGGTGGACCTTGAGATTTACGATGGCAACATCGATCCGGCGAATTTGCTGTTTCGATCGTCCGATGATGATTTCTCTTCACGGTTCCGATCGGTTCGCAGCATCCAAGTTGCGGGCCGGCAATGGACGATTCGCTATAACGCTACCCCTGCGTTCGAAGCAGCCTCGAATCGGAGCTTCGCGCCATACGTGCTGCTCGCAGGCGTACTTGCGACGGCACTGCTGACGCTGTTGAGTTGGCAACAATCGCGGGCAACGAGACGGGCTGACGCGGCGATGAGCAAGCTCGGGCAAACCGCCCGCAAGTTGGAAGTCCTGCACGGGACCGCGGCACAACTTGCGGCGGAACGCGATCCGGATCGTTTGGTTCAGGGCGTCACGGATGCAGGACGAGAACTGTCCGGTGCGGAAATCGGCGCGTTCTTTTACAACGTCGTCGATGACCACGGCGAAACGTACCAGCTGTTCACGCTGTCCGGCGCACCTCGCGAAGCATTCGCTGGCTTGGGAATCCCGCGCAAGACGGAAGTGTTCGGGCCCACCTTTCGAGGCGAAGCGATCGTGCGCAGCGGAGACATCACTGCAGATCCTCGCTTTGGCAAAAATCCGCCGCACTCGGGGTTTCCTGCCGGTCACTGGCCTGTTCGCAGTTATCTCGCCGTACCCGTCATATCGCGCACCGGCGAGGTACTGGGTGGATTGTTCTTTGGACACTCCTCGCAAAACGTGTTTGACGATGCGGCGGAGCGCTCGATCGCTGCGTTGGCCGGTCATGCCGCCATTGCGATGGACAACGCACGGCTCTTCAAGTCGACCCAGGAGGAAATCGAAGCGCGCCGCAAGATCGAAGAACATCAGAAGCTGCTGTTGGACGAATTGAATCACCGAGTTAAGAACAGCCTCGCCGCCGTCATGTCGATTTCCGCGCAGACGTTAAGAACCTCAAATTCCATGCAGGATTTCAAGCAGGCATTCGAACGTCGCCTGATTGCGCTCAGCACCACGCACAATTTGCTCTCGCAAACGAGCTGGCAGGGGGTCGATTTGCGTGAATTGGTCGAGCGTGAACTGCTGCCGCACGGTGCGGACGAGAAATCTCGCATCGAAATAGAGGGTCCCAGTGTGTGGCTTGCACCGAACGCAGCAGTGGCATTGGGCATGGCTGTGCATGAACTTGCGACCAACGCGGCACGGCACGGCTCGCTCAGCGTGCCGGGCGGTAGAGTGAACGTTTCGTGGACCGTGCACGAGAGTTCGGACGCACGAAACTTGCGATTCGAGTGGCGCGAGTCAGGTGGTCCCGGCGTGGTCGAACCCAAGCGCCGTGGGTTCGGCACGCGAATGATCGAGCGCGGCATCCAGCATGATCTGCAGGGCAACGCCAAATTCGACTTTGCTCCTGGCGGCGTCATTTGCACGATCGAGGCCAGTCTATTGAGTCAAGAAGCGGCGGCATGATTGCTCCCGATTCCTCGGTGCTCGACGGTGTTCGGATTCTCATCGTCGAGGACGAAAGTCTCGTCTGCATGTGGCTCGAGGATGTCCTGAGCGGCTTCGGCTGTAACGTCGTCGGGCCAGCGTCGCGACTCCCGCGCGCTCTAGAATTGGCTGCCAACGAAACCATCGATGCTGCGATTTTGGATATCAATGTTGCGGGCGAGAAGGTCTTTCCGGTTGCGGACAAACTGCACGAACGGAATATCCCGTTCGTTTTCTCCACCGGGTATGGAACCGCGGGATTGCCGGAACGCTATGCGCAGCACACGGTACTGCAAAAACCCTATTTCGAATTCAAGCTGCAAGAAGAGCTGGAGCGGTTGCTGAATTTGAGTTGATCCGCGGGGCGGTTGCCGAACGGGCTCAAGTTCTAGTTTCTCTAACTAGGATGGCGTCAGATCGGCTGCGGTGAGTCTTCTGGAGAACTACTGTGGATGCCATTCGCACAATCGTCGCGTTGACCGATTTTTCTTTTGCAGCCCATCGTGCTGCAAGACGTGCTGGACTGATAGCGAAGCAGTGCGATGCCGCACTGCACCTGCTGCACGTTATCGACACCTCGCCGACTCCAGCGCTCCTGCGCGGTTCGTCTGCGTTCTCGATAGAGAAGGCACTCACCATCGAGGCCGAACGCTCATTGGATTCGCTCGCTGAGGATGTGCACACGTTCGCGGGGACGACGAGTGCGCGACTAGTCCGCGAGGGCCGTTTGATCGACGAGATGATCGCCGCAGGCGCAAACGCCGATCTCATGGTTTTAGGACCACGCGGAGTGAATCCACTTCGGGATCTCTTTCTCGGGGCGGCCGCGCAACGCATAGCGCGGATGGTCGAGCGCCCCATGCTGGTGGTGAAACAGGATCCGACCATCGCCTACGAGAACATTCTCGTGCCGGTGGACTTCTCCGACTATTCATTGCCAGCATTACAATTCGCGCGTGCATTGGCACCGCGAGCTACTGTGCACATTCTCCATGCGATTCACGGGTCTATAGAGCGCACGCTGCGCGGTGCGGGGGTGAGCGACGAAGGCGTGGCTTCCTATATCCAGGAATTGCAACGCGAGGCGAGTGAGAGCATGGCACTCCTGCGTCGCAGCTTGAATGATGAGCACGCTGTCTCGAGTGTGCGCTCAGGCGATGCGCGCGTCCTGATTCCAGAATACGCCTCAGCTACCGGCTGCACGCTCATCGTGATGGGTAAACAGGGCAGGTCGTGGCTGTCGGAGCACGTTTTAGGCAGCGTTACTAGGCACATCATCGAGCACGCAACGTGCGATGTTGCCGTGGTCCCTCACGAGTAACATTTTCGCGGTTGCTTTTAGAAGCACGCACACGAATACCGTTAAGGATGAATCCAGCGAATGTAACGTCGCCATCGCGATGGCCGCGGAACACAGCGCGATCGCTGTGTATTGGGTGATCGCTTGACGACGCTGGATGGTTGGCACTTGCCGAGGGCTCACAGCGCAAGCGCCCATTCGACGAGCGATCGAGACAGGAAGTCATGACCAGCACGCTGAATGGAATCATCCCGCATTCGAGTCAGGAGACAATGTGGTCACTTCATCGATTATCTATCGGGAACCGATCCATCCGCTTCACGCGATCTTTCTCGCGTTTCCACTCCCGCTCTTTCTTACGGCCTGGTTGAGCGACCTTGCCTACGTCCGCAGTTTCGAAGTTCAGTGGCTCAATTTTTCAATGTGGACCCTCATCGGTGCGCTGCTCTTCGGCGGCCTGGCACTGTTGTGGTCCCTCATCGATCTGATCCGTTCGCGATCTGATTTCAAGCGGCCCCGAGCCATTTATTTCGCCTTGTTGCTGCTGGCGTTTGTGCTCGGACTGATAGATGAATTGATCCATGCAAAGGATGCATTCGCGACGATGCCGGCGGGTATGTACCTGTCCTTTATCGTAACGCTCCTCGCGCTCGTCGCATCTTGGATGGGCTATGCCGGTTTTCGTAGCGTTGAGGTGAAGTGATGCGCGCCGTCTTCTTGAGCCTCATCGCGATCGCAGTGTCCGCATGTGCAAAATCGCCAGGCCCAGAGCAGTACGGCGCCGACCCTCAAATGCCCCAGCCGGAACGAGGGCTGTTGCCGAAGATGGAGATTTCTCGTCCTGCCGCATGGGGCAGCGAGATCCCTAAGGTGCCGGACGGCTATCGGATCGCTGCCATCGCAACGGATCTGAAAATTCCTCGGCAGAGTTTGATTCTGCCGAATGGGGATATCCTGGTCGCGGAAGGATCCGGCGGTACCGAAAAGCCCTTGCGACCGAAAGACTTCGTTGCCGGCTACATCAAATCGCTGGGCAAGAGCAAAGTTAAAGGCGGAAATCGACTCACGCTGCTGCGGGACAGCGACGGCGACGGATCATACGAAACGCGGACCGTCTTTGCGGAAGGGCTCAATGCACCTTACGGATTGGCATTGATCGGCAGCGCGCTCTACGTTGCAAATCAGGACGCGGTTGTGCGATTCGATTACAGCGAAGGGCAAACGCAAGCCAGTGGCCCGCCGACGCTGCTGACCGAGCTGCCGTCCAGGGTTAATCATCACTGGACCAAAGCAATGACCGCCAGCGCCGATGGAAGGTTCCTCTACGTTGGTATCGGGTCGAATAGCAATATCACGGAGCGCGGCATGGATGTCGAGTACGAGCGCGCGCGCATTTGGCAGATCGATGCGCAGACTGGGATGCACAAGACGTTCGCCACAGGTCTACGCAATCCAACGGCGCTCGCGATTCGACCGGGCACCGACGAACTTTGGGCTGTGGCGAATGAACGCGATGAAATTGGGCCGAACCTGGTGCCTGACTATCTGACGAACGTGCATGAGGGCGCGTTCTATGGCTGGCCGTACAGTTACTGGGGTCAGAATGTCGATCCGCGTGCGCAGCCCCAGGATCCGAAGAAGGTGGCGTCTGCGATCAAACCTGATTACAGCCTGGGATCGCACGTCGCTGCGCTGGGCGTTGCCTTTTCAACGTCAACGATGGGTCGGCAATTCGCAGAAGGTGCATTCGTCGGCGAGCATGGAAGCTGGAATCGGAAGGATGTGGTCGGCTTTAAGGTCGTGTTCGTTCCGTTTCAGAACGGTAGACCCGCAGGTAAACCCATCGACTTCGTTTCGGGCTTCCTCGATGGGCACGGCAATACGCGTGGCCGTCCGGTCGGCGTGAGCGTCGATCCCAAAGGTGCCCTGATTGTCTGCGACGATGTGGGAAACACGGTCTGGAGAGTGACACCGGCTCAGAGCGCTGCACCGAGCGCGGGCTCCCAGTAAGCGTGGGAGCCCATCGGCTCGCCCCGTGCGACGCTCGATCCAAAAAGAACGCCCCTCCGAAGAGGGGCGTTCGCCTAATGGTCCCAAGCTATGGGACCGTGCGAGAACTCAGCGGCCTAAGTAATTCATCAGCCAGGTCATCGCAGGACGCGGCGTGCCGTTGCTTTGAATCAACCCGCTGCCATTCACCCATGTGGATCCCACCACATATCCCCACAGAGTGATCCCCGCCACCGACGGATGGTTATAGAACAGAGGGAACTGGGATTGCATGATTTGCAGCTGCTCCTGATCGTTCGTTCTCGCGACATCGTATTCCGTGATGTAAATCGGCAGACCTAACGCGGCCACCTGGTTGAGCTTGTTCTGAAGGCTGCTCAGAGACTGGCCCTCCAGGCCGTGAGCCTGCGCGCCAATTGCGTCCACCACGCCAGCATTGATGGCCGGCGTTGCCATCTGGATGAATTTATCCGTATCCCAACTCAATACGTTGTAGTCATTGAGGATCAGCACTGCGTTGGGACAGTACTGTCGCGCGAGTTGGAAGGAGCGAATGATCCAGTTGCTGCCGAATGCATTTTGCGCATAGGCGGCAGGCGCGTGGCCGGGCGTGGCTTCATTGACCACATCGATCATCGCCGTGTTCGGGTAGCGCGCGCAGTAATCGCGAATCCATTCTTCGATTTCCGCCGCCTGTTCGGACGCGCTTAGAGAATTGATCCAGCTCGGCGCCTGATTGCCCCAGACAAACGTGTGCTGTTTGAAGGGAATGTGATGCTCCATGGCATAGTTGTACGCGCGGTCCAAGCCGCTCCAGTTGTACACGTCGCGCGTGGCTTCGACAGTTCCCCACTTGCCTTCATTCTCCGGCGTGATTTGATCCCAGTATTGAACGAAATCGGATCGCACGTTGCCATTGGTCGTGATGTTGCCTACGAAGAACGCGGGGAGGGGGCCGCCGCCATCGCCGCCGCCGCCGCTCACATTGCCGAATCCAATCACGCCATTGCAGTGCATCCATTCGCTGTAACCGCCTCCGCCACAGCTGCCGTTGGCGTAAAGCGCAGTGTTGTAGCTTTGGTTCTCGGCCTGACGCGTTTCCCCGTTAACGACGATGTAGTCCACGTCGACGTCGCGACCGCTTGCATCGTTGGTGAACGCGACGGTAATTGCGCCATTCAGGTTGGTTGACGCGCTGTAGTTCTGGAAGCTCGTCGTCAACGACCAAGTGGCAACATTGGTGTTGTCGATTCGCAAACTGATGGATTCTCCGCCTGCCGTGCCACGCGCACGTACGACAATCGAGTTGGCCGAGTTGGCCACTTGGCCGTACGTAATCGCACCGTTGCAATGTAACCATTCGCTGTATCCGGCGCCGCCGCAACGCCCGTTCGCGTAGACACCGGTGTTTGAACTCTGATTCTCCGATTGGCGGGTTTCGCCGTTGACCACGATATAGTCCACGGCGACATCGCGTGAAGCGCCATCATCGTTGGTGAAGGCGACGCTGACGTCACCGCTGAGACTCGTCGATGCGCTGTAGCTCTGGAAGCTTGTGGAAAGCGTCCATGTCGCCACATTGGTGCTCCCGACCCGCAGCGTGACCGACTCGGTGCCGGTCGTGCCGCGCGCGCGAACAACGATTGTGCTCGATCCATCTTGCGCGTTGGCCGTCGTCACAACCGCCGACGCAAAAAAGGCCGCTAGCGCCGCGATTCCAACTGCCAAGACTCTTACTGAAGGTAGGATCCGTTTGAGCTTTCTGCTCCGATTGCCTGCTATTGAGATTGCCATCGATGGTGCCTCCGTTGTCGAAATGACCGCTGACACAACCAATTCCGTTCAGCGGCAAGAAGAAACCTGCATGTCGAGGCAGGTTCCGGCCTTCCAGCGACGAGACTGCGTCGCTGACAAGGATCGAATCCGTGATTGACTGTGGGGCGTCGAGTCCGGTGTGGTTGGATTGGCAACCGCTCGGATGCCGCAGCACGCGACGATCCTATAATCAATACTCAGACAAATATAGAACGTTTTGGAATGAGCCCGTACCGTTGACATGGCATCGGGAGAGCGTGCGGCTTGCACGCTAAACCTCGCTGGACGGATCAAGGCGCGGAATCGATCACATTGGTGTAAATACATTCACCATTGATCGTTACAATGAACCTGACAGCGAACAACCGAGTAGCTTTTGCACGCAATCCACGGTTAGCTTTTCGACGCTAAGTTGAAGAGCGCCAATATTGTTGAGCTTGCGCCAGTTCCTGCTGATGAAACGTCGGCGCCTCTGAATCGATGCCGCTGAATCTGGCAAGATCGGCAGCGCATTGAAAGAATCCACGGCCCGGTAGGTAAGGAGGCCGCTTGCTCACGACTAAGGCAGCGATAAATGGGCGGTTCGCAGCTGCGTCTTCCCGCATCAGTTCCTCCAACACCGTTGTCAGCTGGTGAATCGTGTTCGGTGGCTGCAACTGAAGTTGGGCCGCCAAAGCGTGATAGGTGATCGTCTCAGATGCCCGAGCGACGTCCTGCAAGCGGGCTCGCAGCAGAGTGGTGTCGATCTTGTCGGTACGGGTCATTGAAGGCTCGTAGGAAGTCGGCGGCGCTGATTGTACTTCTGGCGTAGAAGGAAACGTGAACGCAAAACATCGGGATGAAGATAGTGCAATTGCATTCGCGTTCCCTCTTGTGACATGTCAGTCTGGATACCCTATGAAACCCATCTCGCTGAGACGCTGCATCGCCACCTTCGCAGTGCTGTGCGTCTTTCATGCATCCGCAATGGCCGCCTCCTCGGATGAACTCGCAGACATTCGCAGTCAGCTCCGCGCGTTGAGCGAACGTGTCGACCGGCTCGAACGCGAAAACGACTCGTTGAAGGCACAGAACGCCGCGTTGCGAGCGAAGGATGAAGCGAAATCAGAATCGGAGTCTGGATCGGCGCAGCCCGCCGAGCAGGCGAGCGACGCCAAAGCGGCGAGTTGGACCGAGCGAGTCGAGCTCAGCTCCGATCTGCGCTATAGGCACGAACTGACCAGCGATGACACGCTGAACTCATCCGGTGTGCGCACAGCAGATCGCGAACGCGACCGCATTCGTGCACGCTTGAGCGCCAAATTCAAAGCCACGGACGACGTGAGCATCGGAATTGGTTTTGCCACGGGCGAGGGCGGCGATCCGCGGTCTACGAATCAAACGCTCGGCGATGTGTTTTCCCGTAAGACCTTGGATTTGGATTTGGCGTACGTCGACTGGGCGTTCGCGGATTGGGGCCATGTCATCGGCGGCAAGATGAAGCAGCCGTTCTTCAAGCCTGGTCAGAGTCTGTTCTGGGACGGCGATATCACGCCGGAAGGCGTGGCAGTGACGTTCAAACGGGGTGTCATGTTCGGCTCCGCGTACGGATTCTGGTTGAATGAATTCTCAGGCCCAGAGAACACCCGCACTTCAGACACAATGTTGTATGGCGGCCAAGTGGGCGCGCACTTACCGCTGGGCGAGTCGAATTTGGTCGTTGCAGTTCACTACTACGACCTCAGCGCGGGGCAGGGGCGCGCACCGTTCTACAACAACAATCCGAGCGGCAACACGACAATCGACTCGGGTAGCCCAGCGATGCCGGTGTTGCTGTACGACTATCGCGTCATCGATCTTTCGGGAGAATTCAACTTCCATCTAGGTCGCTTTCCGATGCAAGTCTGGGCCGACCTCGCACAGAATCAGGACCCGAATGATTTCAACAAGGCGTGGGCCTTAGGTGCAGAGTTCGGCGATGGAAAAAATGCCGGCACGTGGGGTGTTGGAGCTGAATATCAAAGCGTGGAGAAGGATGCGCTGTTCGCTCAGTTCATCGATGCCGATCTGGGCGGCGGTCAAACAGATTCCGGCGGCTGGATACTGCGAGCCGCCTATGCACCGCATAAGAACGTAACCTTGAACGCGACGTACTTGATCAACAAACACAACATCGATGTGCCCAACGGCCTCGGGCAGACGAACGTGGACTTCAAGCGACTCGAGTTGGATCTCAATACGAAATTTTGAAGAGGCGTTTCGCCGGCATCTAACGCGGCGGTGGTGTCCGTCTGTCGTGCGAAAGACCAACACAGATCAGGATCGTGATCGCCAAACCGGCGATAGGCCATAGGACGGCCAAGTGCGATCTTTGATAGGCGGCTGAAAGACCTTCCAGGTAGCCTGACTCGGTTCGCGCGAATCGCATCGAGAACAGCAGCAGTGTGATGATGAAGGGCGCCACGACGGCGTGGAGCGCGAGCCGGCTGCGCCTCAGTACTAGAACAACCGCCACGACAAACATTACACCCGCCAGAAGAGCCAGCGTAGGTTCCCAAAGGGGTGTGACCTCTATCAGTGGGACGTTCCGTGGATATGGATAGTGCTGTGTGTAGAGTCCGAGTTTGTAGGCCAGGGTAATGCCGGCGTAGAAGAGGGTGTCGACGCCCAGCAGTGAGATCCAAATCGCCATTCCCATGCGGACGAGCAAAGAGTCGGTGGGTCTCATGGATCTCAACCTCTCACAACAACTGACTTTGAGACATCCGACGGCCCAGCGCAGGGCTCTCGATCACCCGGAATCTCTTCTGCTTCCCTGCACATTGCCCGCGTCCATTCTCCGCGCTCTTGTGGTGACAGTCGCCTCGCAAGACTCATGAGCAATCTCATCAGGAAGCGCGTGCCCGAGCCTGAACTCATCGCTGCCAACTCCAAATCCGTTGCATCGATGACGGCAGCGTTGCGAAGCATTGCGGTGAAGATATGCCGGCGAGAGTCATGGAATGAACTCTAGTTATGTAGAGTTAGTGAGTCAATAGGCGATCGCAAGCAACACCGCGGCGGTGACAAACACCAGATCATCGTCCACGTTGCTGCGGAAACGTTGAGGGACAAATCAGCGGGCCAATGCGAGATCGAAGACGGTCCTGCAGTTTCTGCGGAAACGTGCCGCCGCCACGCCTGCGACTGCAGCTTGGTCCACATTACCGAGGACGAAAACGGCACGCCGCTCGACATCGCCCGCAAGACGCGCTCGATTCCGCCTTCAATTCGCCGTGCGTTGAACTCGCGCGATAAAGGCTGCCGCTTTCCGGGGTGCTGTAACAAGAAATTCGTTGATGGCCACC
>DASTSB010000282.1:0-8575 GCA_035760885.1 Steroidobacteraceae bacterium
AATTCGCTCCGCCTGATTGCGCAACAGACGTCCAAACCCAACCGAGTCATAGAACACATTCAACGCAGCAAGATCCGGCGGCCGACGACGCAGATCATCGAACTCGATCGCGAGCGGCATATCGCAAGCTATCTCGGTGAGCTTGCGAGCCAGAAACGCAGCTTCGCGATGCTCGCGCAATTGCTGCGCAACGAACCCTGCGTTGCGGATCCTCAACTGCGCGATACGATTCAAATCTTCGTATAGATGCACCAGCGATTCGAAGTGTTGAAACAATGTCGCTGCGGTCTTGCGGCCGATGCCGGGTACGCCGGGGATATTGTCGACGGCATCTCCCATTAGCGCGAGGAAACAGGCCATGCGCTCAGGTAACACACCGAAGCGATCAGCGATGCGGTCGTATTCGTAGCGTTCGTCGGAGATGTAGTCCCAATATTGATCCCCGCGCCTGACGAGTTGCGATAAGTCTTTGTCGCGCGTGACGATAACCACCGACCTGCCCGCCGCTCGAGCTTTGGTGACGAGCGTGCCGACGATGTCATCGGCTTCGTATTCGTTGCTTTCGAAGTGAGCAACGCCTAAGCACTCGCACAATTTTCTGCACAGGCCGAATTGCCGCTTCAAATCTTCCGGAGCCGGTTCGCGATTGGCCTTGTAAGCGGGAAATAATCGATTGCGGAATGACGTAACGAGGCTCGCATCGAACGCGACGCCAATGTGTTCCGGCCGAACGCGTTCGATCAGATCGCCCAGAAAACGCCCGAACCCGTGGAGTGCATTGACGGGATTGCCATCGGGATCGGTGACCGCGATGGGTACCGAGTGATACGCCCGGAATACGAATACCGAAGCATCGATCAGATAGACCGGAGCGCTGGGCGCGGCTTCTTGTAGATCAGCGAAGGAAGGAGCGATCGAGACCATAGTGCGCGCAGAAGTGAACGAGCGCGCAGCCTACGCCGATCGCGTAGCTCGGCCAAGCGAATTGAGCTGACGCTATTGCAGCGAGTGCGCCTTGATGCGGGCGTGCAGCGGACTGGTTCTGGGGAAATGCGCGATCAGATATTCCATCTGATCCGCTAGTACGCGACGGCCCTTCAGGTAGATGTACTCGGCATACGTCGGCGTAAAGGGAACCGCAATCAACTGCAATCCGGCCTGTTCGGGCGTGCGCCACGCTTTCAGGTTGTTGCAGCGACGGCAGGCTGTGACGACGTTCGTCCACGTATCGCGGCCGCCTTGGCTCAGTGGCCGGATGTGATCTCGCGAAAGCAGACTCGACGGAAAGCGTTGCCCGCAATACATGCAGAGGTGCGCATCGCGCTTGAACAGCGTTTGGTTGTTCAGCGGTGGCGTGTAGTCCTGGCGCAGATTCCCTGGGTTATGCGTGTGCCCGATGGTCGCAATGATCGAGTTGACCTCGACCGTCGTCTGCAGACCCGACTTCGCGTTGGTGCCGCCGTATAGGCAATAGAGCTTCGTGCCGCAGGTGTAGGCGACCTGCTCCGTGTGATAAAGCCGCACCGCGTCTCGGTAGTCGATCCACTCCAGTGGCATTCCCGAAACATCGGTGCGCAGGATCTCTTGGCTCAAGCTGTACAGGTGTTGCACGACTCGATCACGCCTGGCCGGCCGCACGTTGGCTGGCCTTCTTAGAAACGCCCTAAGCATAACTTAGGAACGACCTAAAGATACTGTAGTGGCGAAATGGAGACTAGTGACTGCTCACTAGTGACTCGTGACTACTGACTAGCGGATAGGCAGAGATGCGACATTCCCTGAATGGCGACGCTGCGGACCAGGAAGAGAATCGCCGATACACGCCGGGTGGTCGTCTTATCTGCCTAGTCACTAGTCAGTAGTCACCAGTCACTACTCGGTAGTCACCAGTCACTAGTTCAGTGCCCGCCCTCAAGCGACTTGACCGCC
Organism: Steroidobacteraceae bacterium; assembly: GCA_035760885.1. Classification (GTDB taxonomy): domain Bacteria; phylum Pseudomonadota; class Gammaproteobacteria; order Steroidobacterales; family Steroidobacteraceae; genus Steroidobacter. Next base: position 1,930 of record DASTSB010000282.1, read on the forward strand.
TGAATCATCGCGACCATCACCTTCTGGGCGTCGCCGTACACCAGGTTGGTGTTGTCGGCGTAAAACAGTTCGTTTTCCACGCCCGAATAGCCTTTGCCTTGGCCCCGTTTGATCACGTACACCTGCTTGGCTTGATCGACGTTCAAGATCGGCATGCCGTAGATCGGGCTGCTCTTATTCGTACGCGCGGCCGGATTCACCGTGTCGTTGGCGCCGATGACGACTGCAACGTCGGCTTCCTTGAATTCGCCGTTGATGTCTTCCAGGTCGTAAATCATGTCGTACGGCACGCCCGCCTCCGCCAGCAGCACGTTCATGTGTCCCGGCATGCGCCCTGCCACAGGGTGAATCGCAAACTTCACCTCGACGCCGGCCGCGACGAGCAACTGCACGAATTCATATAACTTGTGCTGCGCCTGTGCGACGGCCAGACCGTAGCCGGGTGCGATGATGACCTTCGATGCGTAGCGCATTTGGATAGCGGCGTCCGCTGCGTCGGCGGGCTTTTGCGAGCCTTTGATTTCTCCCTGCTGCTCTGCGCCGCTCGCACCGAAGTTGCTGAAGATGACGTTTGACACACTGCGATTCATCGCCTTTGCCATCAGCAGCGTGAGCAGTGTGCCTGCCGAGCCGACGACCATGCCCGCAATCATCAACGCCGGATTCTGCAGCACGTAACCTTCCGCACCGACCGCCAAACCAGTGAATGCGTTGTAAAGCGAAATTACGACCGGCATGTCCGCGCCGCCGATCGGCATCGTCATCAACACTCCGAAGATCAACGCGCCTGCGAAGAATGCGGCCGTCAGTCCCGGGCTCGCATGCCCGTGGGCAACGAATACGATGTAAAGACCGAGCCCGAGGGTTGCGAGGAATACCAGGCCGTTCAACACTTGTTGGCCAGTCATGCGCCAAGTGCCGTTGATCTTGCCGTCGAGCTTTGCCCACGCGATCAGCGAACCGGCCAACGACACCGCACCGATCAACGCGCCGATGACGGTGACCACGAGCGGCACCGCGGCGTGAGCCGCACCCGGCCGCAACAATTCGACGGCAGCGATTGCCGCAGCCGCGCCGCCACCCATGCCGTTGTAAAGCGCAACCATCTGCGGCATCGCCGTCATCGCCACGCGCTTGCCGCTCCACCACGCCCAGCTTGTGCCTAGAACCAGCGCAATCGCAGCCAGCGTGACGTTCATCGGCAAATGCGGCCGTGCTGCCTCATCGACGCCGAAGTAATAAAGGAAGCTCGCAAGCGTCGCGACCAACATGCCGACACCCGCCACGACAATGCCGGATCGCGCTGTCACGGGCGAAGACATGCGCTTCAATCCGTAAATGAATAGGAAGGCTGCGGCGAAGTAACTCGCATCGATGATGAATTGCGGATGCATGGTGTCTCTTCGTCCGGCCTAATTATTTCTTCTCGCGCGAGGCGTCGGCCTTGCTCGGTTTGAACATTTCCAACATGCGTTCGGTGACGACATAGCCTCCCGCCGCATTCGAGGCGCCGAGCAATACGCCGATGAAACCGATGATCTGCTCGACCAAGGACGTCGCGTTGAGCAGCGCATACATCGCACCCACGACGACGATGCCGTGGACGAAGTTCGAGCCGGACATCAAGGGCGTGTGCAGAATCGCGGGCACGCGGCCGATGATTTCGTAGCCGGTAAACGCCGCGAGCATGAAGATATAGAGCGCGACGAATCCGGTCAGTGTCGTTGTAAGATCCATTCGTAGTCCCAATGTGTCAGGTGTGAAGTGTGGAAGCGCATCAAGCCTCGACCGCTTTTCTCGCCGCTTCGTTCTTGATCTCGCCATCGTGCGTGAGCACTGTCTTGGCGATGATCTCATCGGACCAATCCAGCAGGATCTTTTGTTCCTTGATGAACAGTTCCAGCAAATTCAGTTGGTTCTTGGAGTACAGCTCACTCGCGTGTTCGCCGAGCAAACTCGGCACATTGAGCGGCGCCAGAATGGTGACTTGACCGATCTGTACCGTCTCGCCGGGGCGCGTGTATTCGCAGTTGCCGCCGCCTTCCGCGGCAAGGTCCACGATCACGCTGCCTGCTTTCATGCCGTCGACCTGTGCTTTGCTGATCAACTTCGGCGACGGCCGGCCCGGAATGGCCGCAGTGGTGACGATCAGATCCGCTGCTTGGATGTGCTTCGTGACGACGGCAGCGATGCGATCTTTTTCTTCTTGCGTGAGCTCGCGGGCATAGCCGCCAGTGCCGCGCGCATCGACACCCGTGTCGACGAACTTCGCGCCGAGCGATTCGGCTTGTTCTTTGGTTTCCGGACGAACGTCGTAGCCCTCGGTCATTGCGCCCAAGCGTCTCGCAGTCGCAAGTGCTTGCAGGCCTGCGACGCCCAAACCCATCACCAGCGCCTTCGCGGGCCGGATCGAACCGACGGCTGTCGTCATCATCGGCAAAATACGCGCGAGATGCGTGGCACCCAGCAACACCGCGTAGTAACCCGCCAACGTTGCTTGACTGGAGAGCGCATCCATTGCCTGTGCGCGACTGATACGCGGCACGAGTTCCATCGCGAAGCTGGTGATCTTGCGATCGCGTAATGCTTTGACCACTTCGGGTTCTTTGTGGGCGTAAACGAACGAGATCAGAATCGCGCCCGGCTTCATCGCTTGCACGACAGTCAGTTCGGGCGGCTGCACCGACAAGACAATATCGGCGTCGGCGACGAGATCGGCTGGATTGTCCCCAAATGAGACATTGCGGAATGCGTTGTCCGGAATCTTGATTCCAAGCGCCGCTCCACTCTGCAGGCGAATCTCTCCCCCCAATTTCGCGAGCTTGTCCGCGACGGTTGGGACGAGCGCGACCCGCTTTTCGTTCGGGCGCGTTTCCTTGAGAACGGCAATCTTCACAGCCATGCAATCCCCTCAATCTGCACACCGCTCGAGGCGATGTACGCGGCACTTCTGGATGGCAATTCTTAGGAGTAGGACGCCGCAGGCATCAAGACCGCTTCGTAGCGGCGCTGCGCTTCGCAGTTCGTTCTTGATCTTCGCTCTTGCGTTGCGTCCTTCCCGATTCGCCGCGCATTGTGGATGCCTTGTTCGCGCTCGGCAACACGCGCATGCTGTGCGCCCTTCGAACATGACCTCCCCGATTTCAAAACCCCTCACGACAGCGCTGGCCATCGCATACCCGATCGTGGCGCACCTTGCGGTCGCGAAGTCGAGTTTGTCTTTGACGGTCGCTGCAGTCGCGATTCTCGCAGCAACCATCGTCGTACCAGGACTGCTGCGCGGCTCCAAAGCGGCCTGGATCGCGTTGCCGCTCGTTATCGGCGGTCTGGTTTGGTTGGCGCGGTCGCATCTGCCCGCGCTGCCTCTGTTCATTGCGCCGATTCTCGTTCCGGCGTTCCTCGCTTGGTTGTTCGGCCAGAGTTTGAGCGCTGGGCGTACAGCGCTGATCGCCCAATTCATTCGCGCGGTCCACGGCGAGCATCAGCCTGATCCTGCAGTTTGGAATTATGCGAGGCGGCTCACGCAGGTTTGGACGGGCTTTTTCATATTGATGACGGCAATCAATCTGGTCCTAGCGCTCATCGCCTCGCCCGACGGATTGTTGCTCGCGAGCGGCATTCACCCGGCATTCACGGTGCCTCGGCAATGGTGGTCGTTGTTCGCAAACTGTATCGGGTACGTCCTCGTCGCAGTGTTCTTCGTAGTCGAGTACGCTTATCGTCGCTACCGCTTTCCGCACCAACCCTATCGGAACATGTACGATTTCCTGCGACAAATGGCTGCCGCCGCGCCGCAGCTCATGGGACGCGAGCGCTCGAAATGAATTCGCACGAATGCGTCTTCATTGTCGGTGCCGGTCATCCGAGCTTACCCGGGCATTTTCCGGGCAACCCGATCGTTCCTGGCGTCTGGCTCATAGATGAAGTCATCAGCGCCACCGAACGCTGGCTCCGCCGTCCCGTACACGTGCGGAGCTTGCCGCAGGTGAAATTCGTTCAACCTCTGCGTCCGCAAGAGCAGGCGCGCATCAATCTGACGCTCGACGCCGGCACAGTGAAATTTACGGTGCAGAGAGACGATGCCGTCATCGCACAGGGCCTCATGCAGCTGGCGGAGGCGGCGTGACCCATAGTTGGCTCGAGCGGCCCGAGGGCGGCAGCGCCACCGGCCTGCGTTTGATCCGCACGTTTGCTCTACTGTGCGGCCGGCGGCTGGCACGCCTGGCCTTGTATCCGATCACACTCTATTACTTGGTCCGCCGCGGTCCGGAACGGCGCGCGTCCATCGACTACCTCTCGCGCGTCTTGCAACGCAGGCCGTCGCTCTGGAACGTCGCGAAGCACATCTTCTGGTTTGCCTCGGTGATTTTGGATCGCGTGTTCTTGCTCTCCGAGCGCTTCAAACGCTTCGATATCAAACTGGTGGGCTTACACGAACTGCGGCAGCGCGTATCGATGGACCGTGGTGTGCTGGTGTTCGGTTCGCACTTGGGCAGCTTCGATGCGCTGCGCGTTCTGACCCAGTTGCGCAAAGACGTGCAATTCCGTGCCGTCATCGACATCGAACAGAACCCGGCGTTGAGCGCGATCTTGAATGCGCTGAACCCACAGCTCGCATCGTCGATCATCAATGCACGACGCGATGGCACCACCACTGCGTTGGCAATCAAAGAAGCGCTCGATGCAAAGAGCGTGGTGACGATGTTGGCGGATCGCGCGCGGCATGGAAACGCGACCGTTACCGTCGATTTCCTTGGCGCGCCCGCACCGTTCCCAGCGTCTCCATTCCTGCTCGCTGCCGCCCTCAAAGTGCCGGTGGTCTTGTGTTTTGGTTTGTACTTCGGCGGCAACCGTTACGAATTGCATTTCGAATCGTTTGCCGATGTATTGACGATCGATCGCGCGAATCGCGAAGCTGCGCTCAAGGCCGTAGTGCAGCGCTTCGCCGATCGTGTAGCTCACTATGCGCACCTTGCACCTTATAACTGGTTCAACTTCTATGACTTTTGGCAAACGCCCGCTGTTCATTCTGTTAGCGACGCTCGCACCACTCACCCAGACGCACTCCGCCAGTCTTGATGCCGACGCACTGATCGCGAGTCTGGCGAAGCCCGCACCCGCGCATGTCGAATTCACCGAAGTGCGCTTCTCGCCGCTGCTCGACAAACCGCTCGTGGTTTCCGGCGAATTAGGGCATGAGGGCGCAGGCGAACTCGATCGCAAAGTTCGCGAGCCCTATGTCGAGAACACCTACATCCGCGGCGAATCGGTCCGAGTGGAGCGGCAAGGCGAGCCTGTGCGCAGTTTCGCGCTCAAGCGCGCGCCCGAGTTGCGCAGCTTGTTGACGGGTTTCTCTGCCTTGCTGACGGGCGATGCGTCGAGTGTCGAACAAAGCTTCGATCTGTCCTCGCAAGGAGACCCATCGCATTGGACCCTAACGCTCGTGCCGAAGGATGCACGCACGCGTAAACGATTGAGCGAAGTGCGCGTCAACGGCCGCGAGCACGATCCGCGCTGTTTCTCGATTCTCAACGCAGACGGCGGCGCCAGCATCATGTTGCTCGGAGATGCGGCCCGCGTCGAAATGCCCATCAATCTCACACGCGATTGGGTTGAGAGCCGCTGCCGCGGGTAAACGGAAATGCTGTCGTCGTCGCCTGCTGCCAAGCGCAACGCGCGCTTCGGGTTGATCCTGCTCGTGCTCTGGATCGGAGTGCTCGCCGCACTCACCGTTTTCATTCAACGGCACTTGGTGCTCGGCACCGACTTGCGATTGTTCCTGCCGAGTCCGACGACGCCCGAACAGCACTTGCTCGTAGATGAAATTGGGGAAAGCCCTGCATCGCGCGTGTTAGTCATGGCATTGAGCGGCGCCGCACCGGAGGAACTCGCGGACGCCTCGCGCGCCCTTGCGGATGAATTAGCTCAGGATGCGCATTTTCGTTTCGTGACCAACGGCGAGCTATCGCTCGATGCGATTCCCGACGAGCTGCTGCCTTATCGATATCTCCTATCGCGCGACCTCGATACCCATCCTCTCGATGCGAAGTACCTGCACGATGAGTTGCTAGCTCGGTCGCGAGATCTGTCGTCTCCTGCAGGCGCCTTTCTGGAACCGTGGCTGCCGCGCGATCCGACCCTGGAGCTCATGAAGCTGCTGCAACGTTGGCAGCCGATGCACGAACCCAATCGTATGTATGACGTTTGGTTCGACGGCGACGGCAAACGCGCACTGCTGATCGCACAAACCAAAGCACCGGCGTTCGATCCCGCGCAGCAGCGCGAGGCGCTCGACGCGCTCGATCGCGCGTTTAAGGACATCGATGCCGATCATCGCCTGCATTTGGAAACGAGCGGTGCCGGCAAATTCTCGGTGCTGATGCAGGAGCGCACACAGAATCAGGCACAGATGCTCGGCACGGTTGCAACAGTCGGCATGATCGTCTTGTTGTTGATTGCCTACCGCAGCTTCAGCAGCGTGATCTTGAGCTCACTGCCGCTGGCCAGCGCGGGCGTGGTAGGCCTCGCCGCGGTGAGCGGCGCCTTCGGCACTGTTCACGGCGTGACGCTGGCTTTTGGATTCACACTGATCGGCGTCGCGCAGGATTATCCGGTGCACCTGCTCAGTCATCGGCAGCCGAACGAT
>DASTSB010000283.1:0-17451 GCA_035760885.1 Steroidobacteraceae bacterium
GAACACCTCTGCTCGGATAACCAATTGATCCTGCTGTGAAACGTGTCGGACAGTAGTGACTAGTGACTAGTGACTCGCAAGACTCTTACCCCCGTGATCCCCGTGTCCCCAGTGGACTCTTGTTAGCGAAGAGCAACGCGCGAAGCAAAGAGCAAGACGACTAGGCGTTAGCAGCCAAGACACACGAACGCACGCCAATCCACCGGGAGCAGCGATTGGCACTCACTGCAAGACCAAGAAGCGTTGTCAGCATCGCCTGCACCGTGGCGTTGAGCACACGGTCCCGGAATGAGCCTACCTGGTAGTTCTTTGCTTCGCGACCGGATCCATTCGTGTTGCTTCGATGCGCATCATGCTTGTGCCTTCTAAATGCCTGCCCGCGCCTATGCTTTCGAATCGCCGCACGTCGCCCGCGCGTGGAGGTGGTCTGATCAGATCCCTGCATGAATGCCTCTTCGGTGATGTACTGAAGTGAAGCGCGGGGCCATGCATGTGTTCCCTCTCGCAGTGACAACCCACCGCATCTCGGGACTTTGACCGGAACTGCGTGCTGCGAATGCCCACGATGCGTGGTCGCGATGACTGCAAGACTGAGTCTCTTATCGCCGTGATACCCATGCCCCATGCAGTCCTCTTAGCGAAGAGCAATCCGACTGCCTCGCAAGCGAGTCGATGGCGCCGAATTCTTGTTCCCTCCCCCTGGACGGGGGAGGGTTAGGGAGAGGGTGTCACATGGATCAGGTGAAATTTGCCCACGACTGTCATCAACGAGTTGACGCGAGTCCCACTCGGCCCCCCTCTCCCGCGCTACGCGCGACCTCCCCCACAAGGGGGGAGGTGTTCTTGCTTTCCGTTTCCCGTTTCCCGTTTCCCGTTTCCCGTTTCCTGCCGCACATGGATGTGCCAATGCCGCGAAAGGCAGGATACCGAGAGCGGCCGTTTCGCATTCCCCTTTCCCCCTCTAAGCTTCACGCTCAAACTCCAACAAAGAGTCAGTCAAGGGGAAGCGATGTTCAAGCCTGCGAAGATTGTGTGGATCGCCGCGACTCTCATCGTCTGTGCGCATGTGCGATGGACTGTTGCGGACTCACAGCCTGTGCCTGCTGCGCGCAAGGCGGGCGAGTATCCGCTCACCGCGGATTCGCTCGTGCAAGCGAATGTGCCGCAAGGCAAGCTCGAGGGACCGCTGGAATTTCACAGCAAGTTCATCCCCAACACCGTTCGGCGGTATTGGATCTTCGTCCCCGCGCAATACGACGGAAAGAAACCCGCGAGCGTATTGGTATTCCAAGACGGCCAGCGCGCAACCAATCCGACTGGCCCGTTGCGGGTACAGAACGTGCTGACCAATCTGATCCGCAAAGGCGAGATACCGGTGACGATCGGCATTTTCGTCACGCCTGGCAACACGAGCGAGCACTATCCGGACAACTTGGGGATGAGCAATCCGAATCATCGGGCCGAGGAGTACGACGCTCTCAACGACGCCTATGCCCGATTCGTTATCGACGAACTGCTTCCGACCGTCGGCGCAAAATACCGGCTCACCGATGACCCGGAACAACGCGTGATCGGAGGTACCAGCAGCGGCGCGATCTGTGCGTTCACGGTTGCATGGCGTCACCCGGAAGCTTTTCACAAAGTGATCAGCATCATCGGCAGCTTCACGGGAATCGGTTATCGCCCGGCCGAAGACGACAAAGTGTTTCCTGGGGGCGATCTCTATCCGACATTGATCCGCAAGAATCCGATCAAACCGCTCAAGATCTTCTTGCAGGACGGCTCGAACGATCTGGATAACGAACACGGCAACTGGTTCTTAGCCAATCAGCAAATGCTCAAAGCGTTGGAATGGGCGAACAGCGAAGCGGACCGCCAACATTCAAATGGCCCGCGCTACCGCATCGCTCACGTTTGGGGCGATGGATCGCATTCGGATGACCATGGCGGCGCGATCCTGCCCGACATTTTGCGGTGGATGTGGAAGGAATGAGTCAAGGGTGATGAGTGATGGAGTGATGAGGTGAACGAGGCGGCGCTGATGCATCTTCGACGACGCCGATTTCACCCAACGCTGACGTGAGTCGAGACGACCGGACCCGGAACATACGTCCCCCTTCACTCGATCACGTTATCACCTCATCACTTGTTGCCGGTCGGTACCAACCTCACCAACTGCCCAAACTTTCCGAAGCGCTCGATCGCGACATAGATGTAGCCATCCGCACCGGTGTGTATGTCGCGAATCCGGCCCATGCCTTTAACTAGCACTTCTTGCTTCGCGACACGCTCGCCATCGACCTGAATGCGGATCAGGTCTTGTGCGGTCAATGAGCCGATCAGCATCTGATTGCGCCAGTGGTGGAATTTATCGCCGGTGTAGAACTCAATCGCAGTCGGCGAAATCGACGGTACCCAAAATGTTGCTGGGTCTTGCATGCCCGGGCGTGAGGTTTCATTCGTGATGATGGAACCATCGTCATCGACGCCATGAGTGACGAGTGGCCAACCGTAATTCGCACCTTTGTGCAGAGCATTGAGTTCATCACCGCCCTTCGGTCCATGCTCTGTTTCCCATAGCACGCCCGTGCGCGGGTCGACGCCGAGACCTTGCGGATTGCGATGCCCGTACGTCCAAACGGCTCCCACCGCGTCTGCTTGATGTGCGAACGGGTTGTCGGCAGGGATGCTGCCGTCATCGTTCACGCGGAAGACTTTTCCGAACGGCGCGGAGATTCGTTGCGCTTGGTCACGATGGCCGCGATCGCCAATCGAGAAGAACAACTTGCCGTCGACGAACAGTAGCCGCGAGCCGAAGTGAATGTTGGACTCGAAATAATCTGCCGGTTTCGCAACCCAAATGTTCTGCTGATCGACCCAGTGACCGTCTTTGATACGGCCGCGCACGATCTTCGTCATCGAAGTCCCGGCCTCTTTGCCCGGTTCCGCAAACGCCAGGTAGACCCAGCCGTTGTGTGCATAGTCGGGATGCAATGCGAGAGACATCAGTCCGCCATCTTGGCGCGCCCACACTTGCGGAAGACCTGCGATCGGATCGGAAACTTTGCCGTGATCCAATACGCGCAAACGTCCTGGCCGTTCCGTAAACAGAATTCCGCCGTTGGGCAGAAATGCAAATGACCACGGCGTTTCCAGTTCGCTTGCCAGCACTTCGACTGAAAACTTTTCGAGTTCGGTATCGAAGACTTTGTGATCGAAGCCCACAAGCGACTTCTCAGCCATCATCTTCCCGAAGTTCTGAATGGTCGCGATGAAGTGCGCGAGCGAATCGATCTGCTCTTTGCTCAACGAATTCTTGAAAGCCGGCATTCCGTTCGTCGGCCGGCCCTCGGCAATCACTTGCGCGTAATCGGCTTCGGTATGCGACTGAATCCAATCGCCTCGGATCAAGGGCGGCGCGCGGCCCCCGGTAAGCCCCTGACCGTGACAAGACATGCAGTACTGATTCGCGAGTTCGAATCCGTGGCGATCATATGGCCAGTGCGGAGCTTCCTGAGGGGATGTCGTGGCAGCCGTAGCGAGGGATGCGAATACGAACAGAGCCGATGCAAGCACGGATTTGATGAGCATAGAACCGGTGAGATGTGAACGTGATGGTTTCGAGTATTCAGCCTACGCGCGATTGCTGAGGCGCCGCGCCACGCGGGCCTGGCGATCGTTGCAACAGACTTGAGGAAAGGATGCGAGCGCCGCTGCGCTCACATCCTTTTTAGCCGCTACTGCACGCGGAAAGCGCGGAACGAGTGCGGTGGAATCGTAAATGCAGCGATCTTCGCAACCGGAACTTCGGGTTTGCCCCAACCTGGACTTTGCTTGCGCTCGTTAGTTCCGATCTTCTCGCCCGAGGCGATGTCCTGAATTTGATTCGCCTTCAGGCCCAGGGAGACACCCGCCTTCACTTCTTCATCGCGGAAGTTTTCGACGATGAACGTGCCATTGTCATAGAGGAACAGGCTCACCTTCGACGGCGCCTCGAGTTGCACGGGCAAGTGCTTGGTGATGATGCGGCGAATCGCGTTGAGCACCGGTTCCGGATAATGGTAGAGGTCGGCAAAGTTCTCCGGGATTGTCAGCACCTGCAATTGCCCGTCGATATAGTCGGCGTCATGGAGCAGCGGCCATCCGTTGTCGCCATCGACTGCAGAAACGAGTTCCCAAGAATCGTTCGTCTTGTAGCCGATCTGCGGGATCAGGATCGGCTTGTCCCCTTCGATGAGATTGAAGCGGCGGCCCGTCTTGAAGTCCTTCACCAATGCGACGCGACCCGTATCTTCGATTTCCGCGATGTGCTCGATGCCCCGACCTTGCAGCGCCTTCAGCAATCCAGACGTGATGACGACCGTGTTGCCGGCATGCACGTGCTTTTCGATCTTTTCCACGATCCTTGCATCATCGGCTGCCTGAGCGGTCAGCAGCACGATTGGGTCGTTCTCCGGGAAAGACGTCACCATCTCCATGGGCAGTCCAACCATGCCCAGATAGTTCTGCAGAAATGCTTCGCCGCCCGAATGGAACGGCTTATAGCTCTTAAGTCCGATGGGCCTGCCGAGTGCGCCCAGCACTTTATCGACGGCTTCGAACGAAACGCCCGCAACGCGCGCGTAGCTGGTTGGCTTCGCTCCGTTCGCAAGCGGTTTGAGTAAATCCTCGTAGTCGAAGCTCGTCGGTTGATCCTGCCAAGGAGCGCGATGCTGCTGATCGAGCGGATAGTGCATCTGGCGAATGTCGAACAGCGTGATTTCCGGTGCTGCTTTTGCGAATAGAGTGAGCCAGAGCTGCTCCGCATATCGATCGTAGTAACGAGCACCGCCCGTATCGACCCAGCCACCGCCATTGCGGCCCGGCGCAATATTCGAGAAATACCGCATGATGTTGTAGCTGAGATACGGCTGCAGGTGCTGATCTGCGAGCACTGCATCGCGCGTTTCGGTGCCGGTGTAGATACCGTCGAAAATCGCGGGTTCCTTCTCCAGATTGAAACCCAATCCCTGAAAATGGTCGTACCAGTTCGGATACTTGATCACGACCTTGACGTTCGGGTTGACCTTCTTGGCAGGGCCGACAACTAAATCGCGCGCGGCATCGACCATGAGCTGCAGGCGGTATTGCGTCCAAGTGCGATCGCCCTTCGCTTTCCAGTCGTACTCGGATTTCGCGCTGGTGAAGAAGAAGTCATCGAGAATGAATTCATCGAAGTGGCGTGCGGTGTGTTCGACAATCTCTTGCACCTTGCGACGATGCTCTGGATTCGAGTACGAGAACGTCTCGAACCGATTGCTCTCATCGATGGTGAAGGTAATGCCACCGGCGGTTTTGACGCCGTGCTTGGCGAAGAAGGCCTTAGCGGCCTCGATGGTTTTGTCATCGACGATGAGTAGATCGCGATGCGTTTCGAGGTACACCTTATCGACGTGAACCTGACTCGAGAGTTCTTTCCATCGAGCTTCCAGCCAAGCCGGATCGGCCATTTCCTTCACTTCATAAGCACGGCAGTAAACGGAGACTTTGAAGTTGTCGTAAGCGTGGACGGGGGGACTGGACAATGCGATTGCAACAAGCACGGCCGCGCACACCGCGCGGAATGCGTTCGATCTCATCTGGGATTCTCCTCGCGATTTCTTGTTGATGCGCGATGACTCATCGCGCTTCGTTGCTGCCTCAATGGCAGCTCGACAGCTTCCGCGTCCTCACGTCGTCCCCCCGGATTCGACGGATTTCTGCCGCGCACGAACACTAGCATAGTGACTACTGACTAGTGACTAGCGGATAGTCAGAATCACCCGCACTACACCTTCGTCCAGAGTCCCAGCCTTGAATTTTCTTTTCCGAACCAGCCGGAGCGATGACCGAAGGAAATCTCCCAGGGACAACGCGGCCCACGGAAATTTTGAGATAGGGTTCTAGAACTAAAGGATGGTCAGTGAAGAATAGCTGTCGCACACTCACCCAGACCCCCAGCTGTCCGGGGTTCTTTTCCGCACCAGTCACTAGTCACCAGTCACGAGTCACTAGTTCGTTCACCGTCAGTTCACGCGCGTAGTCCAATGATGTACCTGGGCAGTACTGGATGTGAGTTATGCGAACCGCTTCTGTGAAATTGCGTCAAGGCGTGATGCCATGGCTCTTAGGCGCCATCGGGGTGCTGATGCTGTGTCAGTTGGCCTCGGCCGAGGATGTGCAAACCGATCCTCCAGGCCGCGTGGCACGACTGAGCTTTATCCAAGGCGAGGTGACGCTCGCGCCTGCCGGAACCGAGGACTGGGTAGATGCGACGTTGAACCGTCCGCTCACCAGCGGCGACCGCGTCTGGACGGACGACCATGCACGCGCTGAGTTGCAGGTGGGTGGTGCGGCTGTAAATTTGGACGAGCACACGGGATTTAGCTTCGTCGACTTGGACGACGAGGTCATGCAGATGAGCGTGACGGAAGGCGCCGCCACCATCCGCGTGCACAGCCGCCGCGAAAACGAAAAGATCACTATCGAGACGCCGAATGGGTCGGTCGACATTCTGCATCCCGGCGAATATCACATCGAGGTCAATCCCGATAACGATCGCACGATCGTGAAGACTCGCAGCGGCGAAGCCGAGATGGTCGTCGATGGCACGACGTACCCGGTCAAGTCAGGCGAACAAGGCGAATTCGCGGGGCTCGAACATGTGACGGCAAATATCGATCGCATCGGTCCACGGACTGATTTCGAAAACTGGGCGAACGAACGCGATCAGCAATCGCGCAACGCCCGCTCGAGTAAATATGTATCGGAAGAGGTCGTCGGCTACCAAGATCTCGACGATCACGGTGATTGGATCGAGGAACCCGAGTACGGTTACGTTTGGCGTCCGCGTTACGTCGTGCACGATTGGGCGCCGTATCGAGATGGCCGCTGGGTCTGGGTCGCACCGTGGGGTTGGACTTGGGTCGATAACGCGCCTTGGGGATTCGCACCGTTTCACTACGGGCGCTGGGTTTATTTGAGTCGCGGCTGGTGCTGGATTCCGGGTCCACGTCACCTGCATCCCGTGTATTCACCCGCCTTCGTCGGCTGGGTCGGATCGCCGGGCGTGAGCGTGTCCGTCTCGATCGGTCCTGGCGTGGGCTGGTTCCCGCTCGGGCCGCGCGAAGTCTATGTGCCGTGCTATCGGCATTCGCCCCGATACATTCGCTACATCAACGCATCGAACACGGTGATCGTCGACAACCGGCAAATCACGAACATCTATGTGGGCCGCGGGCCGAGCCCACGCTATCGGTACTGGCATAACCCGCGTGCAGTAACGGTCGTGACTCGAGAGCATTTCATTCATAGCGCTCCGGTACGCGATCATCTGGTTCGAGTGAATGAACGCGAATTGCGCGACATGCAAGTTCACCCGCGCGCACCGGCCCTCGCGCCAACGCGCGAAAGTGTCCTGGCAGGAAGGCGAGTCACGCCTATCGCGGCGCGCCACATTGAACGTGAGCGCACGATCGCTAACCGTATCGGCACACCGAATCGAATGTCGTTCGAAGATGAACGCCGTGCGGTCGAAGCGAATCACGGTCGGCCTGTGGATCGCACGCGCTTGTACACGCCGCGCACGATCCAAGGGGCATCGGGCACGCGAGATACGCGCGTCGATGCACCATCGCGCGCTGGTGATGTGCGCAGCCCGACTCCGAACCGCGCCTTCACGAGTCGCGATGCCGCGGTGCGTCCACAAAGCGATAGGCAAGTCGGCACGTGGAACACAGATCGCAGAAACAATGACTCTCGTACTGAACGTGTGGCGCCGCCAGCGAGGTTAGAGAGCGATACGCGAACGCAAAACAGTGGCCGCATCACAGCACCCGCTAACCCGCGAGCGAACGGCGAGCGCGAGTTCCGCAGCGCCCCTGCTCCGCGCATTCAACGCGTAGAACCTCAAGAGACATCGCCGCCCCGCTCGGAATACGTGCGCCCGCAAGCGCAGCCGCACATTTCGTCACCTCGCGCCGAGCCACGCGAGAACTTCCAATCGCGGCCGCAAACTCGTCAGCCGCAATCGAGCCGTATCGAACAGCCGCGATCTGAATCACGATCCGACTCGCGTCCGCAAAGCTCGCGCCAGCAAATCACCAGCCCTACACCACGCGGGGAGAACCGCGGGAACGGCAGTGCTGATCGCGCGCAACACAACGGCAACTCTCGAAGGTTTGATGCTCGGGATCGGTGAGAGTGCGGTGGGAGACGATGCCTTAGATGTGACGGGCGGGGATGAAGTGACGGATCGCTGGGCGATCAGGAAGGACTCACGTCAGATGGGACGCTCGCGCGTCACGAAGGACTGCGTCAGGACAGAATGAACCGGATCGTTTCCGGCCTCCCTCCCCCTTTGATGGGCCCTTTGATGGGGGAGGGAACAAGAACACGCTGCCAGCGACTTACTTGCCGACACAATCGGCTGGGTCATCGCTAAGAAGACTCCACTGGGGACACGGGGATCACGCGGGGTATGGGGTCTTGCGAGTCACTAGTCACCAGTCACTAGTCCCTAAAGAATCCGGACCTGACGCTAGTCCTTCCTGACGCAACGCGTCCCTCCTGCCGAAGGCCTTCCTGATCGCAAAGCGATCCGTCCTTCCGTTCTGTCCCCACGAAGTCCCTCCCGATGCAACAGCATCCTTCCCGACGTCAGTCCTTCCCGATGCACCGCGTCCGTCGTCTCATCTTCCGGGCCCGAGGTTGAATCTCCTCCCCTCGCCTCCACGATGATTGATCCGATCAGCACTGGAGATTCTCATGAGCGGTTTGTCTGAGTTCGCGATCACGAAGAAGTGGCCCGCAAAATTTCCCGATCGCCTGCAGCTTTATTCGCTCAACACTCCGAACGGCGTGAAGGCGTCGATCATGCTGGAGGAAATCGGATTGCCGTATGAAGCTCACTTCGTCAGCTTCGATACGAACGATCAAAAATCCGCTGAGTTTCTGTCTTTGAATCCCAATGGGAAGATTCCCGCCATCCTCGATCCGAATGGACCTAGCGGACGACCGCTTAGCCTCTTCGAATCCGGCGCGATCCTGATTTATCTCGCCGACAAGACGCAGCAGTTCATCCCGCGCGATGCGAATCAGCGTTATGAAACCATTCAGTGGGTGATGTTCCAGATGGGCGGCATCGGCCCGATGTTCGGGCAGGTCGGCTTCTTCCACAAATTCGCGGGCAAGGACTTCGAAGACAAACGTCCACGCGATCGCTACGTCGCCGAGTCCAAGCGGCTTCTCGGGGTCCTCGATCGGCACTTGGCGAATAAGCAATGGATCATGGGCGCTGACTATACGATCGCCGACATCGCGATCTTTCCATGGATACGCAATCTAATTGGCTTCTACGGCGCCGGAGAGTTGGTCGGCTTCAACGACTTTACGAACGTGAAACGCGTTTTGGAAACCTTCGTCGCGCGCCCGGCCGTCATTCGAGGATTGGAAATTCCCAAGAAGCCTGCGTGAGCTCAAAGACCAAAACGCCGGCCCATTCCGGACAGAGTAGCCACACCGAGCAACGCAAACAGCATGGCTGCGATCGTGTGAACCAATTTGATTGGGATGCGTTGCGCGAACCGGTCGCCGATGAAAACTGCGGGCACATCAGCAATCAACATCCCAAGCGTTGTGCCCGCGACCACCCACAACGCTGCGCCATAGTGAGCGGCCATGGCGACGGTCGCGAGCTGTGTCTTGTCACCCATTTCCGCCAAGAAGAACGTCATGAGCGTGGCACCGAAGATGCCGAATCGCTTCGCACTTCGAGTCTCAGTGTCTTCGATGCTGTCTGGGATCAAAGCCCATATCGCCATTGCCAGAAACGACAAACCCAACACGCACCGAAGGATCGTTGGGTTGACGTGCACGGTGATCCAAGCACCGACCACACCGGCCAACGTGTGATTCACGATGGTCGCGACGAAAATGCCGCTGATGATGGGCCAGGGCTTTTTGAATCGCGTCGCCAGTAGGAAGGCGAGCAACTGCGTTTTGTCGCCGATTTCGGCGAGTGCGATCAGACCGGTAGAGACGAAGAGAGCTTCCAAGATGGTTTCCACAGGCCGGGCACAACGATGACCAAATCGCTCCCCGGCCTAGCGGAGGCGATGTGGTCAAAGGTCTTGCCAAGCAAGGGACTGCTTACGCCATGGCCAGCCGGCCAAGTGTGTTGACGTAAGCCTCTTCAACGAACGAAGAGCGGCTACTCCCCAATGACGGGCGCGGAGGTTAGCAGAAGAATTTACAGACTACTAGGATGGGCCTTCGCGATTCGTGGCGAACCCTACGACCGCGAGCGAGCACCATCCAGGGCCATCTGCATCACATCGGCCATCGCGTTGGATTGCGACTTTCGAAGTGCATCGATGACCGCTGCTGTCTCGTGCAACGGACGATGCTGGCTAATCTTCCACTTGCCGTGCAACGCGCGAATGGGGATTTCGATACCAACGATGTTGTTCAGCAGCCGATCGATGTAATCCGCAGGCGCATCGGACACGTGCCAGGGCTCAGCGCGATGCGATTCGTGCGTATCGCTCAGTTGTGAGACATGCTCGAGCAGACTCATTCGATCATCGATAGCTCGCGCCATGCCGTCCGCATGCACGACGATGTAATTCCACGTCGGCACCACCCTGCCAGTTTCACGTTTGCTGGGATACCACCCAGGCGAGATGTAGCTCTGCGGACCATGGAAGATCACCTTCGATTCGCCGCTTCCGGCACGTTGCCAGACCGGATTTGCTCGAGCCACATGGCCTCGCAACGTACCGAACTCGCCTTGAGTCGCATCAAGCAAAAATGGAACATGATTAACGATCATCTCTTGTTCGTCGCGTACGATCCAGGTTGCGAGCGGATGCGCACGCATCATCTTGTGCATCTCCGCTAGGTCTCGTTGCTCGAACTGGGCAGGAACGTACATATGACACCTCCGTGATGTACTTTACCGCACGAGAACGAGAGCTAAGCGGGAAGGCGCGCCGCGACCCGATCCCGCAATCAGCGATTGGTTCGACGCATCTAAGTCCATTCCAATATCTGGATAAGCTCGGTCAGTTCGCCGTGAACACCGGCAGAACATCGCAAAGCAACCGCGTCCACATGACGGCGTGTTCGCTGCCATCCGCGAGCCGGACGGATCCGATGATCGTTCCGCACGCATTCACGTCTCTAGCAAATCCGATCGCACCAGCCGGAATGGGTAAGTACAAGGTAGTCGAGCCATTGATGGTCGTCCAAGGCGCTGGACCAAACGGCTCGCCGAGTGTGTAGCCGACCAGTCGATTGGACGAGCTGCGTTGCGTGACAACGTGCGTAGCCGGTTTCGGACCGAAGCCTGTGACTGTGTTCTGCACGTTCCAGATGGCGGCGCCGATTCCAGCGGTGAGGCCGAAAACCCGCCCGTCGTCCAACGCGCGATCGGCATGGCCAACCGCATTGATGCGGCTTGGCGATCCATCGAGATTCCAACGCACCACCTGCTGCCCGATGCCAGGATATTGAGCATGACCGGCGATAAAGCCGGTCTCCGAGATGTCGAATGCTTGTGCGGTGGATGCGCCCGACGGAGTGATCACTTGCATCCCGGAGTTTGGCGCCCAGCGATACGCTTGCGGAAGGTCGCTGTCGGTTGCTTGGTAATAGCCGACGACGGTCCCTTGTGAGTTGATTGCAGTCGGGGTGGTATAGCGGCCAAGAGCCCCGGTATCCATCGGATCGGCTTGGATGCTTTGCCAGAACAACGGTCGCACTGCGCCGTTGTTGACGCCCGTGCCGACCACATAGCCGTTGTTGGATATGTCGATCGCTTGCAGGTTCGAGTAACCCGCTTTGCCGTTGAGCACTTGCAGCGAACCTTGCGTGTACACGGCTGCATTGCCACCGCCCTTGCCGCATATCACCCCGGCATTGTTGATTGCGTACGCCGCATCCAGCGGCAGGTAGCTCATCTGATAGCTGAAGTTTCTGATCGGTATGCGCGCGCTGATCTTCACGGGATCGACTGCGATGTCTCGGGGACCCGCCAACACGGTGAGCGATGCGAGACATGCGAGTGCGATCGAACTGACTGTGCGTAGCATGGCGAGCCTCCGATATCCGTTTGCGACATTGGACATCGAAGCGATCGCGACCGCACTTGGGCTAAAGGTCAGGGTTGGAGCGCAGCTGTCGGAAGGCCCCTTTCGGAAAGCCCAGTTCAGGCTGTGGACTTTGACGCAGCCAGAAACTCGAGAACGGCACGATTGAACGCCACGGGCTGCTCCACGTTGATCAGATGCGCGGCATCCAGCACGCGTAAGCGAGCACCTTTGATCGATGCAGTGATGAGTTCCATTTGTGTAGGCGGAACACCGGGATCAAGAGCACCAGCAATCAGTAGCGTTGGCGCAGAAATGCCCTTGATCGACTCGCGTTGATCCATGTCGCGTATCGCAGCAGCACTCGCTGCATAGCCTCTTGGATCGGTCTTCAACAGCAACGTACGAACGCGTTGGACGTCCTCAGGTCTCGTCGCATGAAACTGCGGTGTGAACCAACGCTGCAGGGTTCCATCGACAAGTGTGCCGAGCCCTTGTTTAAGGGCAGCACCGATGCGCTCTTGCCACATTTGCACAGTGGGCATGTACGGCGTGGTTGCGCAAAGCACAAGTTTTTCGACGCGCTCCGGCCAAAGCGTTGCCATCTTCATGGCCGTCATCCCTCCGATCGACAATCCACAGAGATGTGCGCGCTTTACGCCGGCGGCATCGAGCACTGCGCGAGCATCTCGCGCCAGATCTTCGATCGTAAGTTCCGCTTTTGAGCCTACAGTCGACTCGCCGTGCCCGCGCGGATCGAAGCGAATCAAACTGAATGCCCGACCGAGCTCTTCGAGCTGCGCGTCCCACACCTCGAGACTCGCGGCAAGCGGATTGAGCAACAGCAATGCCGTAGCTCCCGCTTTCCCTCGTACTTCGTAGCGCAAGACGGCACCATCAACCTCAACGGATTTGAACATCTCAACGAACTCCTATCACCGGATCAATGTCGACGATGACCATGGTATCGCTTGCAGTCCGTCAGGCGAACTCAGATCGCTCTTACGCGTTCATCAACATGGAAACCGAAATGCAAAAGATGCTAGCGGGGGAACTCTATGATGCGATGGATCAAGAACTCGCAACGCGCCGCAATCGAGCTCGCGACCTGTGCCAAGAACTGAACGCAACACGAGAAAGCGACACTGACAGTCGCCGCCGCATTCTCACCCAGCTATTCGGAAAAGGTGGCGACAGCGTCTGGATGCAGCCACCCTTCTACTGCGACTACGGTTCCAACATCGAACTCGGCGACCGCGTGTTCTTCAACTTCAACTGCGTCGTGCTCGATGTCTGCAAAGTCGAGATCGGCGATTTCACCCTGTTCGGACCTGCAGTACAGATCTACACGCCGCTGCATCCGCTCGACTCAGCGTTGCGACGCAAACAAGAGTACGGCAAGCCCGTGACAATCGGGTCCGATGTATGGGTCGGCGGCGGCGCCATCATTCTGCCTGGCGTCCACATCGGATCGCGAACAGTGATTGGCGCCGGCAGCGTCGTCACGCGCGATGTGCCGGATGAAGTATTTGCGGCTGGCAATCCGTGTCGGGTGATTCGGGCACTTTCTGAAGAAGGCTAAAACCGGAATCTCACACAGAGTTCACAGAGCAAACAGAGCCAAGAAATTCTCTTTTACGCGCCGGATGCGATGCCGCATTTGGGTTCGATACGAGCCGCCGTATTGGATGTGCCAACATTGCCGATGTGAGACTTGCCAGCTTCTGTCGTGCTTACACTCAAACAACAACGGCGTGTGTTCATCCTTGGGACCCACGGCTACATCGCTGCGCAAATACGTGAATTCGATTAGCTGACCTACATCAGTTGACGCTGATGCTTGCGTCGCTCAGCCCATTGATGGTGAGCATGCAACCGTTCCGCTTCGGTATCGGGCTCTGGAGGCAGTTGTTGCAGCGTTCGCAGCGCCACGCCGTGCGCCATCGCCACTTCGGGTTCCGTCTGTAGCAGCACACGATAACGCCCGAGGAATGCGTGCTCGACAGGTGCGCCCACTCCGGACAGCAATGCGCGCGCATGTGCGCCGATCGCCGCGATCTCTGTCGCGGGCAGGTTGTCCTGCGAAGCATGGTCGATGTCGGCAATGAGCTGATACAAAGGTTGCAGCCATTGCCATTGAGGATCGCGAGCGATCTGCTGCAATAACGCAAGCGGCGACTGTGCAGGCTGATACTGGCGCTCCGCCCGAATCAATGCGCCGAGCACATCGCGTAGGGCAGCGCTGCTTGTGGCTAGGTTTTGCATCCAAGAAGCAGGCTCACTCACCATCATCTCCAGAGTCTGAGTGCGCAAAAATACTCTGAAGCACGCCAACATCAAAGGCTCGGACGGCCTTCCACGTTGATCATTCCATATGCGGGTTCGCGAGCGGCGTTCGACACAGCTCGCGCGACGCTCTTCCGCGATTGCACCGCCCAGAACGCGATTTAGTCGATGCACATCCCGAGTACGCCGACTACCGAGGCCGCGTGCCGATGTTGATTCCATCATTAAAGGCGAGATCTTTCGGCGAGCGATCGATGGGCGGCGAAGCTGTTTGATTGCGCTTTAACGCACCTCACACTTCACACGTCCGCGCACGGTCGTTGCTCCGTGCTCCCCGTGAGATCCTTCTTGTGAGTTTTCGGTTGAGCGTTGACGGTTGGCAGTCAGATGGCCACCCGCCTACGCGGGTGCGACGGATTTAGGCTCTGTGTGCTCTGTGTGAGATTCTTTTCGTCACGGGTCACGGCCACTCTCGGCGTCCTGCCTTCGCGGCATTGGCACATCCATGTGCGGCAAGTCACGGGTCACGGGTCAAAACATTCAGCGGTGACGTTCGCCTACACCTCACACCTCACACCTCACACCTCACACCTCACACCTCACACCCTCCCACACGCGCAGCGCACACGTTTCATCGACACATCACACCACACACTTCACTCGTTCTCCTACATTCTTGCTCCGTGTCCTCCGTGTGAAATCTTTTCGAAAAGCAACGCGCGCCCTCATCGTCTCACTGCCGCGGCGGCACCAAATTGCTCCACGTCTCCGTCAGCACATCATTGCCGCTTTGGAGGAAGCCACGCAGCTCGGTGGGTTGTGCAGGGTTGAGTTGTTTGACGCGAACTGCCATGCGCCACTGTCCATTCGCATCGAGTCGGTACGCGTTGCTCTCGATGATTTCGCCATTCGCAGGTGCGCTCACCACGGCTTTGACCGGCGCGCCAATTGATAGCGCATCGAGCGACGGACCCTTGAAGTCGACGACGTACTGCACTTCGTTTTCACCCAAGTCCGCAAAGCCGCGGCCAACTCGCGTCTGAGTCACCCAAGCGCCGGGCGGACGCTGCATGTTGTCGCCCTGCCAGTGCAAACGATACGAATAGTCCAATGCTTGCCCGATGGGTGGCGCTTTCTCAGGCACCCAATAGGCGACGATGTTGTCGTTCGTTTCATCCGGCGTGCTGAGCTGGAAGAGTTCGACCCGGCCTGGCCCCCAATTGCCCACCGGCTCGACCCACGCGCTCGGACGCAATTCGTAACGGGCTTCGTTGTCTTCGTAGTCGCGGAAATCTCGATCCCGCTGCATCAAACCGAAGCCACGCAGACTCTTCATCGAGAATGACGTGGTGAGCGGAGTCTTGGGATTGAGCAGCGGACGCCAAATCCATTCGCCCGCGCCGGTCGCAACCATCAAGCCGTCCGAGTCGTGCACTTCCGGGCGGAAGTCGATCGGATGCGGCTGGTTCTCTCCGAATGCAAACATGCTAGTCAGCGGTGCAAGGCCGAGCGTCGCCACTTTGTCGCGCAGGAAAATGCGCGCGTGAACATCCATGACGGTTTCAGTGCCCGGATGAATATCGAACTGATAGGCGCCGCTGGAGCGAGGCGATTCAAGCAACGCATAAACCGTCAGCGTCGTAGCATCCTTCTCGGGACGCACGATCCAAAATTCGCTGAAGCGCGGAAACTCTTCGCCTTTGCCGCCGACTGTATCGATCGCGAGACCACGAGCCGATAGTCCGTAGCGCTGCCCTGCGCCTAACGCGCGGAAATAGCTCGCCCCGAGAAAGACAACCAGCTCGTCCTTGTAGAGGCTGCCGTTGAGCGGATAGTGGGCGCGGAATCCCGCAAAGCCCAAGTCGCCCCAACTCTGCGGCGACAGCTTGTTGCGACCGTAATCGAAGTCCGAGCTGGAGTAACGAATGTGTCGCGTCCCGAAAGAAGTCACCTCGTTGATGCGTACCGGCTCGGTTTGAAATTTGCCGAGATGAAAGAACATCAACTCGAACGGCAGGTCTTCCTTACGCCACAAGGCGCGATCGGGACGGAAACGGATATCGCGGTACTGATCGTACGTGAGCGCCTGCAACTCGCGCGGCGGCTTACGTGTAATGGGTTGATACGGATGTTGTGCTTGCTGCTGCGCTTTCGTCGCGACATCTTCAAAGTCGAAAGCAAAAGCGGCGTTCCCAAGCAGGGCAGTGCAAAGGGTCGCGACCGCTAATCTTCCAAGTCGAACTTGAACACCGAAAATTGAAGAGTTCATTTTCATTGTCATGCAGCAAACGGACCGGGTTGGAAAGATATCACGTTCTATCCGCCCTTCACTTTGGCCGGATGGGGTGCGCGATCGGGTAGCTTGAGCGGGCGATCACGGGCCCTGTTCGGGTTTCCTGCAGCCCATGGATTGCGCCGTCACAATTGCACTTACGCGTAGCGACACCGCTCTGTTCCTATGGATCAATCAGCAATCGTTGAAGAACGAGAGCTCCCAACCTTCCTCAGAGCGCTCTCACCGCACGTTGCAGTCGAGCGCGGTGTGGTCGATGGCTTCAACTATTCGCAGGGCAAGCGAGTTCGTCTCCACATTTTCCAGGCGCAACGATAGGGAATGCCGCCGCGATGCGGCTCGAAGTCAATTCAGAGTCTTACTCGCGATCTCAGACTTTGGGCTTTCAGCGCCGCCGACGACAGTGCCGTGATTGCGAAGTAGTACGTCCCACTGCCCAGGCCCTCGATGACATACGATGTCAGTCCCGCGTCGTTCAGCTCAAAGACGGGTAGTGTCGTGTGCCATCCGTCGGAAACGCTGATCTCTAGATCGGTACTGCCGTAGGCGATCACTTCAAGTTCTCGGAGAGGAATTGTTCGAGTTCAGTCAACACTTGCGTGCGAGTATCAGAACGCGACAACCAATGGTCTTCCCCCTTGAGTGACACCAACCGAGAGTGCTTGCCCGCAGCTTTCAACGCGGAATCCATCATTTGAGATTGTTCGAAGGGAACCACTGTGTCATCGACACCGTGGATAAGTAATACATTGGCAGTGACATTCA
>DASTSB010000284.1:0-16791 GCA_035760885.1 Steroidobacteraceae bacterium
TGCATCTTTGAACGAAGCGAACCGCTGGCTGAAAGATCAACGCGAATTGTTCGCCGGCTTGGATGAATTGACCGATGAAGCGCCGCCGCCAGAGATGTTGAAGCCGCGCGCTGCGTCGAGTCGCAAGCGGAAGGTGGAGGCGTGAGAGTTCGGGGTTCGGGGTTCGGGGTTCGGGGTTCGGGGTTCGGGGTTCGGGGTTCGGGGTTCGGCAGGGAGGATCTCTTAGATCCACGATCCACGATCCACGATCCACGATCCACGATCCACGATCCACGATCCACGATCTGCACGATTCACCAGTCACTAATCACGAGTCACTAGCTATGAGGAGCATGTCGACCATGTCCCATTCGCATCGTTCGCCGAAATCACGCAGTACTGGGTCAGCGCTGGGCAATGTGATCACGTTGCTGTTGCTGCTCGCACTCGTCGGCATCGGCGTGTATATGGTGGTCAACAAGAAGGGCGAGTCTGTTGTCGGCGGTCAATCGCAGACGGCAAGCGCGACAAAGACGAATGCGCAGGACGCGGACGCCGACGCGCCCTCGCCCATCGAACCGGTGGAAGGCACTCCGCCGCTCGAAGCTGCAGCGACGTTCATTCCAAAAGACAACGTGCTGCTGATCGACATCAGCGAGTACGCCGGTTACGGCGGCCTGATCGTCGCGAATGGAGGCATGGATCCGAATC
Organism: Steroidobacteraceae bacterium; assembly: GCA_035760885.1. GTDB lineage: Bacteria > Pseudomonadota > Gammaproteobacteria > Steroidobacterales > Steroidobacteraceae > Steroidobacter. Next base: position 691 of record DASTSB010000284.1, read on the forward strand.
CGGATTCGTTCTTTGCCAAGCAATACGGTTTCAAGGTCAAAATCACGCAAAGCGAAAGCGAGACCTGGTCGCCGTTGAACAATGGCCGACTTGCCGCAACGGCAACGACAGCGGATTCGCTTGCGGTTCTCGGACGCCAGTTCGACGCCGTCGTGCCCGTGCAACTCAGCTACTCGCGCGGTTCGGACATGGTGGTTGTCGATCGTGGTATTCCATCCGTGAATCAACTCGCGGGCAAAGTGCTCGGCGCCTCGCAATTCAATGAGAGCGAGTTCTTCATTCGCTATCTCGCGCAAGAGGCTGGCGTGCCGGTCAAAGTGTTGCGTGATCTCGATTCGCGTCCCGAACCAAACGAACTCGGGCTCGTGTTTTATGAGGACGCATTTGTCGCGTGCGATGCCTACGAGCACGAACTCGCGCGCGCGAACCCGCGATTGAACGGTTGCGTGGGCTGGACGCCTCGCACGGACGAAGTAGTGCAGAAATCGAACGGCGCAGCGAAGGTGCTGGTTTCGAATCGCAATCTACTCGTGATCGCAGACATCCTCGCTGTCAACAAGGGTTTCGCAACCGCACATCCGGACATGGTCCGAGGATTGGTGCACGGGATTCTCGAAGGCAATCGCAAACTGCGCGACGATCAGGCTGCGAACATCGGTGTCGTTGCGAAAGCTTTCAAATGGTCGGAGGACCAGGCACGCGACGAGTTGAGCAAAGTGCACCTGGCCAATCTGCCCGAGAACCGCGCGTTCTTCAGTGGAACGATCGATTCGGCCGGATCGTTCGGCGGCATCTTCCAATCCTCGGTGCTCGCGTATGGCAATGTGATCAAGAATCCGACCGATGCCTCGCGTTTCGCAGATACGAGTTATCTCGACGCCCTGGCAAAGAAAGGTCTGTTCGCCGACCAGAAGATCGCAATCGCGCCGATCAAGACAGCCACTCAAGGAGCACTCGAAGGCGATCCGCTCTTGAGCAAGGACATTCGGTTCTTCTTCGAACCGAACTCTGCTGTGTTGGACAAGAATGCGCCGCAGAATCTCGAATACCTCGACACCATCAAGCGCTTCTTGCAGGTGAGCCCCGGTTCCACGGTGGTCTTGAGAGGCCACGTCGATAACGCACGCGTCGAAGAATTTCGGCGCCAGGGCGGCGATCAACTCGTCAAGAGCATGGCATTGAAAGCAATGGAGCTCTCGCGCGAGCGTGCATTGGCTGTGAGCGATGCGCTCAAAGAGCGCCACAAGGACATCGACGCCTCGCGCATCGAAGCCGTGGGTCGCGGTTGGGAAGAACCTGCTGGCCCGAACAGCGACATGAATCGGCGCGTCGAGGTGCAGTGGTTTACGTTGGAGTAGCGGATGGCGGTTAGCGGTTAGACGTTCCAGTATTCAGTTGACTGTTTTCAGTTGGCAGCCAGAAGTCGATCGCGAGGTCTTCTTTCCCGTTTGCCGTTTGCCGTTTGCCGTTTGCCGTTTGCCGTTCCCCGTTCCCCGTTTCTGCCGCACATGGATGTGCTAATGCCGCGAAGGCAGGACGCCGAGAGCGGCCCGTTCCCCGTTCCCCGTTCCCCTTTCCCTCCCCGTGCCCAAACCAAACCTCACCACTCTCCCCATCGAATCCGCGCTGCCTGATCTCATGGCGGCGTTCGCCGCACATCGGAACGTGGTGCTCGAGGCTCCGCCGGGTGCGGGTAAATCCACGCGCGTGCCGCTTGCGCTGCTAGAGAGCATTGCGACTCGTAGCGAAAAGATTGTGATGCTCGAGCCGCGGCGGCTGGCGGCACGAGCAGTCGCGCAGCGCATGTCGCAAATGCTGGGCGAGCCGGTGGGTGAAACCGTTGGGTTCCGCACGCGACTGGAAACGAAGGTCAGCAAGGCCACACGCATCGAAGTGGTGACGGAGGGCATCCTCACGCGCTGGCTGCAACGCGACCAAGCGCTTGAAGGTGTCGGCATCGTGATCTTCGATGAATTCCACGAGCGCAGTCTGAACGCCGATCTTGGTCTTGCATTGTGTCTCGATGCACAACAGACGCTTCGCGAAGATCTTCGCCTTCTCGTCATGTCCGCAACGCTGCACACTGAACGAATCGCAGCGTTACTTGACGATGCGCCAACCGTAAGCGCAAGCGGCCGGATGTTTCCGATCGAGACGCATTACCGCAATCCACCGAGCGATCGCGCGCGGACCATGACGAGCGAGCGCGATATTCCCAACTTGGCCGCCAACGTCGTTGCACGCGGCATCGAACAACACGACGGTGACGTGCTCGTGTTCTTGGCCGGGCAAGGCGAGATCCTACGAACGCAGCGTTTGCTGCAGGACATCCACCTCCCGCAACACGTTCAAGTGCTGCCGCTCTTCGGCGATTTGTCGCTTGCGGATCAAGACGCGGCACTGCGACCGGCAGCGTCTGGCCTTCGCAAAGTGGTGCTCGCAACGAACATCGCGGAAACCAGTTTGACCATCGAAGGCGTACGCATCGTGGTGGATTCGGGATGGGCGCGGCGTGCGCGATTCGATCCGGCGAGCGGCATGAGTCGATTGGAAGCGGTGCGGATCTCGCGCGCCTCTGCCGACCAACGCCGAGGCCGAGCGGGCCGCACCGCGCCGGGCGTGTGTTATCGGTTATGGACCGAGAGCGAAGATGCGGCGCTGATTGCACACACGCCGCCGGAAATTCTCGAAGCCGATCTAGCGCCGCTGGTGCTCGAGCTTGCGCAGTGGGGTGTTGTCGATCCATCGAAACTGCAGTGGCTCGATGCACCTCCTGCGGCGACGTACAACCAAGCTGCAGATCTATTGAAGTCGCTACAAGCGCTGGATGCGGACGGCCGGATCACCGCACACGGGCGCGCGATGGCGGAACTCAGCACGCATCCGCGTTTAGCACACATGATTCTGCGGGCCCGCGACTTAGGCCAAACGCGAACCGCTATCGAAATTGCCGCGTTGCTGGCGGAGCGCGACATCTTGCGATTCGAGGGTCCGCATCGCGATGTAGATCTAAGACATCGCTTGGACGCATTGCACGGTTCGGTTCCACTGGGGGCACGCATCGATGCAGCGGGGCGTTCGCGTGTGCAACGTTCGATTCAGTTGTTGCAACGGCAGATCACACCTGGAAAGAACGATGGCGCACAGGCGACTGAAGCAAACGCCGGCCGCTTGCTCGCGTTTGCATATCCCGATCGGATCGCGCAATCGCGTGGTGCGGACGGACGGTACTTGCTTGCCAGCGGGCGAGGCGCGCAATTGCCTGATGCACAGTCGCTTGCGAAATCTGAGTTCTTGGTGGCCGCTGAGTTGGAAGGCAGTGGGCGCGATGCGAGCATCCGTCTTGCCGCTCCGATCACACGTCATGACCTCGAGACGGATTGGTCCGATCGCATCGAGACCCGCACTCGGGTGGAGTGGGATTCTCGCGAACAGGCCGTCATCGCCCAGCGCGAACAATGGCTGGGCACTTTGAAGCTCTTAGAACGTCGTTTGGACCCACCTCCCAAGGATCAAATTGCCGCTGCGGTGCTCGAAGGAATTCGGCAATTGGGCCTGGACGCGCTGCCCTGGACGAAGGACGCGCGTGCTCTGCAGCAACGTATCGAGTTCGCTCGACGCACCGACACGCGCAGCACTGCAGCCTGGCCTCAAGTTTCAGACTCGGCTTTGCTCGCAACACTCGAGGACTGGCTGACGCCTTGGCTCGACGACATCACGCGACGATCGCATCTGACTCGACTGGACATGCACGCGATCTTGCTGTCGATGTTGCCTTGGGACGCGCAACAACGCCTCAATGCATTTGCGCCTACCCATCTGCCCGTTCCAAGCGGATCGCGGATCCCAATCGACTATGCGAACGAGTCGCCGACCGTCTCGGTGCGATTGCAGGAAGTATTTGGAATGCGAGCGACACCTGCGATTGCCGACGGCGCCGTCCCGCTGACGCTGGAATTGCTCTCACCCGCGCATCGCCCGGTCCAAGTCACGCGGGATCTGATGAGTTTCTGGGCGCGCGGCTACCCGGATGTGAAAAAAGAACTCAAGGGCCGCTATCCCAAGCACCACTGGCCGGATGATCCGCTCACCGCCGAAGCAACGTCGCGTGCGAAAAGACGTTCGTCTTGATCGCATAATGACAATGGCTATCTTCAACATTGACTCACAACGCGCCGCTGGCTTAGAACCCTTCTCTGCTGCAGCTTTCGCTTCGGAGCACCGCATGAATCCGCTGATCTCCCGCTTCCGTTTTATGCACTTGGCGGCATTGCCGTTGAGCGTAGCCACGCTGAGTGCGTTTGCCGGCACCACGATGCAAAGCGTCGAGCACCAACTCGATAAGAAGGAGGCCGATACGGTCGTTACCGTTTCGGCTCAGGACGGCAACCTGCGGGTGGATTCGCCCGACCACAATGGCATCACCATCTTCAAGGACGACACCATCTTCGTACTCAACACCAAGGACAAAACGTACAGCTCGCTCGATCGCGAGTCGCTGAAGAAAATGGCGGAGCAAATCAGCCCCGCACTCAAACAAATGCAGGAGCAGCTTGCGAAGATGCCTCCGGAACAACGTGCTCAGATCGAAAAGATGATGGGCAAGTCGATGCCGGGCGCGGGCGAGGAGAAGACTCAAGAAATCCGCAAGACCTCGCGTACCGACAAAGTGGCCGGGTATAACTGCAAGTACGCGGAAATGGTCGAGGACGGCGTCGTGCAGCAAGAATTTTGCGTCGTTCCTTCCACAAGCCTGAAGGGATCGGACGATCTGATGGCCGCCGCTCAAAAAATGCAGGCGATGATGCAAGACATGCTCAAGGCGTTGGACTCGCCTTGGATGCAGCAGATGATGGATCGTCAGGCTACCAACTATGCGCAATTGGGCGGCATCCCAGTCCTGACGCGCCGATTTGAGAACGGCAAAGCGGTGACCGAAACTACGCTGCGCTCGATCCAAAGCCAATCGCTGCCCGCTTCGACGTTCGACATTCCAGCCGGATACACCAAGCAAGACAGAATGCAGGGCGGAATGCACAAGGGGCGTTCATGAACACGGAGCAACGCCAGCAACTCGTTCAAGCTCAAGCGGCGCTCAAACAAATGCAGGCCGTGAGCGCGGATGAGCGTGAACTGCTGATCTCGATGCTTGCAGACATCACGCGCTTGTTGGGACAGCCTGGCGAGGACGACTCCGCAAATCAATCGCTGATCGATCGGCTCGATGAACTGGCCGTGCATTTCGAAGCGGAACATCCCTCGCTGGGTGCGGCGTTGCGACGCGTGGTGGACGCACTCGGAAAGGCCGGCATATGAACAGCTACGACTCCAACAACGTCTTCGCCAAAATCCTGCGCGGCGAAATTCCCGCCGCACGCGTCTACGAAGATGAGGGGACGTTAGCGTTCATGGATGTGATGCCACAGGCGGAAGGTCACACGCTCGTCATCAGTAAGAGCCCGGCACGCAATCTGTTCGATATCAGCCCCGAGGATTTGGAGACCTTGATTCGCGCGACGCAGCATGTCGCCAAAGGCGTGCGCCAAGCGTTCTCGCCAGCGGGAGTGCGGATCGCGCAATTCAACGAGCCGGCGGCCGGCCAAACCGTTTTCCATATTCACTTCCATATCATCCCCTGCTACGAAGGCCTCCCGATGCGCCCGCACGGACGGGAGATGGCCGACAAGCAGATGCTGGAAGCACACGCTGCGAAGATTCGGGCGGCGTTGGGCGGCTGAGTTCGCTGCAAAGATCCGTTAAGCACCTGCGGATCTACCTGGCGATTCCGTGCCGCTCGCGATCCGCGGCGGATTGCGAGCCGCGTGCCGTCTTCGACTAAAGTCTAACCCTCGTTCCTGCGCCCCACTGGCTCGCAATTGCGCTAGTCTTTGCGCAGTGTAAAAACCGGAACAGCACTCCGATGAGCTCAAAAATTTATAAAGTCGCGGCCGATTTTGCAGCGCTCGCGCATCTCAAGCTGGCCGATTACCAAAGGCTGTATCAAGAATCCGTGCGCGACCCCGGCGGCTTTTGGGGGCGGATCGGGCGGCGCATCGATTGGATCCAGCCTTACACGAAAGTGAAGGACACCAGCTACGACGAACGCGATTTCAGAATCCGCTGGTACTACGACGGCAAGCTCAACGTCGCTGCCAACTGTTTGGATCGCCATCTCGCCAAGCGCGGCGACAAGATCGCCATCATTTGGGAAGCGGATGACCCACGCCTCTCCGAAACCATCACGTATCGCCAGCTCTACGAGCGCGTGTGCCAATGCGCAAATGCATTGAAGTCGCTCGGCGTGAAGAAGGGCGATCGCGTCACCATCTACATGCCGATGATTCCCGAAGCCGCGGTGGCAATGCTGGCATGCGCACGCATCGGCGCCGTGCACTCGGTCGTCTTCGGGGGCTTCTCGTCCGAAGCGCTAGCGGGACGCATTGCTGACTGCCAATCGGAGGTGGTGATCACCGCCGATGAAGGCATTCGCGGCGGCAAGCGCATTCCGCTAAAGGCAAACGTCGACGCAGCACTCGCAAATGACACCACCGCGTGCGTCAAGCATGTTGTCGTCGCGCAGCGCATGGGTTCGTTGGTGCACATGAAGCCGGGTCGCGACGTGTACTTCAACACACTCGTCGAATCCCAGTCGAAGGAGTGCGCGCCGGAAGCTGTGGATGCGGAAGATCCGCTATTCATCCTCTATACGTCTGGATCGACCGGCAAGCCCAAAGGCGTGCTCCACACGAGCGGCGGCTATTTGGTGTTCTCGGCGATGACCCACGAGTTGGTCTTCGATATTCGCGAAGAGGACATTTATTGGTGTACGGCGGACGTAGGCTGGGTCACTGGGCACAGCTATGTCGTCTATGGGCCGCTGGCGAACGGCTCGACGACACTGATGTTCGAAGGTGTACCGAACTATCCGGATTCGGGTCGATTCTGGCAGACGGTGGACAAACACAAGGTCAGTGTTTTTTACACCGCACCGACCGCGATTCGCGCGTTGATGCGTGAAGGCGAAGCGCCGGTGAAGGCATGGTCGCGTGCCTCATTGCGATTGCTCGGCTCCGTCGGCGAACCGATCAATCCCGAAGCGTGGGAGTGGTATCACCGGGTCGTTGGCGATGATCGCTGCCCCGTCGTCGATACGTGGTGGCAGACCGAGACCGGCGGCATTCTGATTTCGCCACTGCCAGGCGCGATCGATCAAAAGCCAGGCTCTGCGACGCTGCCGTTCTTCGGCGTGCGCCCTGCCATCGTCGACAATGAAGGCAACATTCTCGAAGGCAAGGTTGAAGGCAATTTGGTGATCTTGGATAGCTGGCCGGGCCAAATGCGCACCGTGTATGGCGATCATCAACGCTTCATCGATACCTATTTCAAAACATTCCCTGGCCGGTATTTCACCGGTGACGGCGCACGTCGCGATGAAGATGGTTACTACTGGATCACGGGACGGGTCGATGACGTGTTGAACGTCGCCGGTCATCGCATCGGCACGGCGGAGATCGAAAGCGCCCTCGTTGCGCATCCGTTAGTGGCGGAAGCCGCGGCGGTCGGATTCCCGCATGACATCAAGGGCCAAGGCATTTACGTGTATGTGACCCTGATCCAAGGTGCGGAAGGCTCGGATCATTTGAAGAAGGAATTGCGCGATTGGGTACGCAAAGAAATCGGCGCGATCGCGAGCCCCGAGTTCATTCAGTGGGCGCCGAGCCTACCGAAGACACGCTCCGGAAAAATCATGCGACGTATCCTGCGCAAGATCGCCGCGAACGAGCATGAGAATTTGGGCGATGTTTCGACGTTGGCGGATCCTGGCGTTGTCGAATACCTCGTCCGCGATCGGCTGAATCGCCCGCAAGCAGAAGAATAATCGGCCACAGAGAACGCAAAAAAGAGAGAACGTGTAAGCAAAGAATGATCGCAACAAGCTTGTGCGTAATGGGCAAGCCGCCGCGGAATAAAATGTAGACGATCCGCGCGACAGTACATCAGACGCATTCACGTTCTTTTCTGCGTTCTCTGCGGCTAATACTTCTTTCTGTTCTCTGGTTGTCTGGTGTTCTTCATGTTGCGTCCGGCTCCTCAAGGAAAACGTCCAGCACCGACGAGGCGAGGACGGTAGAACTCATCATCCAGCGTGCGTAGTTCGACCGGGCGGCCGGTTTGTGGTGCATGGATGAAGCGGCCTTCGCCGGCATAGATCGCAACGTGGGACACGCGCCGGCCGGAAATTCGAAAGAACAACAAATCGCCCGGCGCAAGCTCATCCAAGTCCACGTGCCGAGCGGCTGAGTACTGTTCGGCAGCAGTACGCGGCACATCCACGCCGATTTCTCCGAACACGAATCGCACCAGTCCGCTGCAATCGAATTGCCGCGGGCCGCTGCCGCCCCACTTATAGGGCGAGCCGAGCAGCGAAATCGCGCGCATCGCAATTTCATTCCCGGGACTCGAGCGCGGCGCAAATGACTGAACGACAGGCGCAGATCCGGCGGATTGGGCCGGGGGTAACGATGAACATCCCTGCAATAAAACGCCCCAACCGAGGTAGGCGAAGAAGATGATCTGGGCAGTCGTGCGGCTCATCATGCGCGCTACAAAATGATGGAAGCTCGGATTCGGTTCAAGGTCACAGGCCCATTTTGCAGATCGACCTTACTATCTACGTACTGAATTCGAGGTGAACCGCGGGGGCGGCGAAGGTTGCGGTTTGATGCGACTTCGGTACTGTGGCGTTACGGATAAGAAACAATGACCCCAATGCGATTTACCGCCCTGTTTGCTGCACTGGCCCTAACGACCGCTCACGCAGCGGATTCCGGCAGTCCGCGTGTACGACCGGATGCAATTCGGGCGCACGTCGAGTTCCTAGCCGACGATCTGCTCGAAGGACGCGCCGCAGCCTCGCGCGGTTACGACATCGCGGCGGCATACGTCGAGGCGCAATTCAAACAAGCAAGCCTGACTCCCGCGGGCGATGACGGCACCTACTTGCAACGCGTACCGCTGCTGGAAGCGACCGCTGTATTGCCGGGTTCATCCGCCGAATGGGTCATCAAGAACCGCACGCGTACATTCGAATATGGGGTGGACTACATTCCTTCCGCGGACTTCGAATCAGCAACTTCGACGCTCACAGCACCGCTCGCATTTGCGGGGTTCGGCATCGACGCACCCGAACTCAATCACAACGACTTCGCAAATCTCGACTTGAAGGGACGCATCGCCGTGATCTTCACGGGTGCGCCCGCGCGATTCTCCAACGAACAGCGCGCCTTCTACTCCTCGCTATCGCAGAAGCTGACCACGCTCGTTGCACACGGAGCGGTTGGGGTGATCCTGGTCGATTCCACGGAAGATGCCAAGCACGTGCCATGGGACAAGCGCGTCGCGATGAGCTGGCAACCGCAGATGCGTTGGCTCGATGCGGACGGCAAACCGCACGAATCGTTCCCGCAGTTGAAGCAGCGATTCCGCTTTAGCCGCGAAGCGGCTGCGGAACTCTTCGCACCCGCAGAAGTGTCTTTCGAAGCCGCCTCAACGGCCGCCGATAACGGCGAGTCGCAAGCTTTCGAGCTGCCGGGACTGCTCACACTGTCGGCGACGACGGGCCTACGTAAGACCGAGAGCACGAACGTGCTCGCAATGATTCCGGGAAGCGACGCTGAATTGAAGAACGAATACGTGGTCATCACGGCTCACTTGGATCATTTGGGCCGCGGCTCTGCAGTGAACGGCGATGCGACGTTCAACGGCGCACAGGACAACGCCGTGGGCATCGGCATTTTGCTCGAGATCGCACGCACGCTGCAGCACAGTGGCACCAAACTGAAACGGTCGGTGTTGTTTGCCGCTGTCACCGCCGAAGAAAAAGGCCTGCTCGGCTCTGACTATCTGGCGCAACAAGCAAAGCAACGCAAACAAAAGATCATCGCAGCACTCAACATCGACATGCCGCTGCCGCTCGCGCCGAGCACCGACCTCATTGCACTAGGCGCAAAAAACTCGACGCTCGGCAACCTCGTCAAAGAGGCCGCCAACGCGGAGGGTTACTCGCTCACCGATGATCCGTCGCCTGAGGAGATTCGCTTCGTGCGCAGCGACCAATACTCCTTCATCCGCTTAGGCATACCTTCGCTCGTAGTGATTTGCGGAATCCATGCCCGCGATCGCAACGTCGATTTGCAGGCACTGCAAGAGAGCTTCCTGCGCGATCACTATCACCAGCCGAGCGATGACACTTCGGTGCCGCTCGATTATCCAAGCGCCGCATCGCTGGCACGGATCAATTTGCGTATTGCGACCGCCGCGGCGAATGCGACGGGCCGGCCACGTTGGCATCGACATGATTTCTTCGCTCAGAAGTTTACGAACGTGCAGTAGCGAAGACGGACGCACTTGTGCAGCAGTTGGGGAGATGTGAGATGAAGGACGTGACCACGAATGAGCTCTCCGAGCTTCGTCAAAACTACGATCGTTACGACAGCGATGGCGACGGCTGGATTGTCCAGCACGAGTTCTCTCGGCTACTGCAATCGCTCGATTCGGATCTCTCGGAAGACGAATGCTTGCTTGCGTTCGAAGCCACTGACGAGGACGGCGATGGCTCGATCAGCTTCGAGGAATTCATGCGGTGGTGGACGGAGTCGTAGCATCGCAAACGTGAGCGGGATCACGTTCTATAACGATTGCGATCGGCTGGACATTTCTTAGCGTGACATGGTCCGCATCCTCGAAGCGCGGGACTTCATGTTCAGTGCAGCGAGCCCGATCATGGCGGCATTTCCTATGGATGCATCCATGAGCGACGACTCTTCTCACCAACTCAAGGTCGGCGATCCGGTCCGACTCAAAGATAGCGACCTACGACTTCGCGGCGATGTGTGGCAATTGCGCACCGGCCGCTATGTGATCGTGCGATGGGAAGATCGCGCCCGCACGACGCACGCCGAAACGGCGGTGGAACTCGATGCCGAGCGTGCGCCGGACAAGAAATAGGACGGGACAACGTAGCCGCAGAGAACGCAAAAAAGAGACTTATGAGGCAAGTCAGCCTCGACGTCGTCATCAGCGCTCTCCTGGCTTCTCGAAAAACGGACGATCGCCTTTAATGGACAACGAGGGCGCGTTCATCAACCCGATAAGAACTATGCATCTTTTCTTTTTTGCGTTCTCTGCGGCTGAATCCTCTTAACTCTTCAATGCATATAACTGCCGCCATTGATATGAATGAACTGGCCATTGATGTACGACGCATCATCCGACGCTAGAAACACATAAGCCGGCGCAACTTCGGACGGTTGAGCAGGACGCTTCATCGGCGTATCGGTGCCGAACTTCTCCACTTCCTCTTTCGAGAACGTCGCTGGAATCAGCGGAGTCCACACTGGACCCGGCGCAACGCCATTCACGCGAATGCCCTTCTCGATGAGTTGCTGCGCAAGCGAGTACGTCAGCGCTTGGATCGCACCTTTCGTTGCCGAATAGTCGACCAAGTGCGCGCTGCCGCGAGAGCCGGTGATCGAACCGGTATTGATGATGCAGCCGTGATCGCCGAACTGTTCGACGGCCGCTTGCGCTAAGAACATGTAGCCGAACACGTTAGTGCGGAAGGTCTTCTCGAGCTGCTCCTCGGAGATTTGCGTCGCATCGTCCTGCGGATACTGCTGCGCGGCGTTATTGACCAAGATATCGAGCCGACCGAATTTCTCGACGGTGCGTTTCACCGCATCGTTGCAAAAATCCTGATTCGTCACGTCGCCTTGTAGCAGCAAACATTCCGCGTTCTCCTTTTCTATCAAACGCCTCGTTTCTTTCGCGTCATTGGTTTCTTCCAGATAGATGATCGCGACAGAGGCGCCTTCGCGCGCAAAATGCAATGCCACGGCGCGGCCGATGCCGCTATCGCCGCCGGAAATCAACGCCACTCTGCCTTCGAGCTTGCCACTGCCGCGATAGTCATCGCGAATGGAAATCGGCTCCGGCGTCATCTTTTTTTGATGACCCGGTTGACTTGCTTGCTTCTGCGCGGGCTGCGGCTTGCTGTGCGATTGCTGACTTGCCATGGGCATCTCCATTTCTGCGCGACGATTGAGAACGTGTGCATAACGCGGCGTGTGTCGCAAAGTTCTTAAAGATGAGGCGCTCGAGACTGTAGGAATCGGCTGATTTTCCGCGGTGACGTCGCGTTCACAATCGGAACACTGCCGCCGCGCTCGCGCTTATTCGGGAGTCTTGCCTCACTCAAAGCGGAGAAGGTGTCATGGCGAAAAATTATCGAAATCCCTCTCATGAGCGCGGCGGCCGACCGATGCGCTCAGGTCCCGATCGCGATCCGTTTCGTGCAGGCGATGAACGCCGCTACACGCCTGATCGTGGCGATCGCGAGCGTGCTTTCCGCGGCGATCGTTCGTATGCAACGGGCGGCTACTCCGAAGAGCAAGGCTATCGATACGAAGATCGCGGTGATTGGAATCGCGATGCACGCAATCAGCGCGATGAGAGTTATTGGCGGCAAAGCAGTCAGGATCGCGGTCCGCACTATGGACGCGATCAATGGTCCGCGCGAGATCGCGACTACAACCAAGAGCGATATCGGTCAGAGGATCAACGCAATCGGGGCTATGGCGGTGGTGATTATCGCCACGGTCAGTTCAGAGGACAGCAGACGCGCGGCTATGGCGAGTTCGGTAGCGATGACATTAGCAGCGCCGATCTCGCACGCGGATGGAGCAATCTAGACACACCTGCCTACTACGGCACGGGCAATCATGCGGGCATCGTCAGTTCGGGAGCTGGTACGCGTGCGAGCGAAGATGGATTGTTCGGTCCAAGCGCGACCTCAGGAGGCCAAAGCAGTTGGGATGAGCCGAACTCCGATTGGGTTCCAGAATCGAGCGCACGTCGCGGTACCGACACGGACTACTCGCGCGGCACCGCCGGCGAGTATTCCAACTACGGACGATCGGAATATGGCGCGCAATCGAGCTATGGCAGAAGTTATGGCCAAGACGATCGAGGCGGCGCTTGGCAGCAAGAATGGCGTGGCTCGCATCGTGGTCGTGGCCCAAAAGGCTACGCACGCTCGGACGAACGGTTGCGCGAAATGATTTGCGAGCGCCTCACCGACGATCCACGCATCGATGCAAGCGAGATCGATGTCGAGGTGCACGAGCAAACCGTGAAGCTCACCGGCACCGTTCCCAATAGGCAAACGAAGTACGAGGTCGAAGACTTAGTCGAGCACTGCGGTGCCAAGGACATCGACAACCAATTGCGCGTGCAATCGCGATGGGGTTCGCAGTCCAGCGCGCCGCAATCCAGTTTCCGCAACACGGTGCAATCGCATAGCGATACGCAAAACAGCGGCTCGCGGTACGACTACTCCGGCAGCAGCACGGATGCGCAGTCCGGCTCTTCGCAGCTCGCAAGTGCGGCGGGCCGATCGAATGCGAACACCGGCAGTGCAGCAACGTCGACCTCATCCACAGGACCGAGCCCGAATGAAACCGGTGCGTCTGCTTCCGGCCCCGGCACCTCACCGGGGGCAAGCAAGCGCGATAACCGCTCGAGCTAGGTCTATCCGGGCGAATGCAATAGGACGGCGCAATAGGACGGCTTTGAGCGGCCGTCCTATTCGTAGGCAACGCGTCTGGACAGGATGAACAGGAGGGTGAGAGGCGAAGCGTCTATTCCTCGTCTTCTACGTGCCTTGGGAGGCCTGCGATCGTTTCGAGTTACGAGCGTAGATCCACTGCCCCATTAAGGCAGTGAGAAGCAAGGCGGCGTTCGTGAACACGAAGACCCAGTTATCCAGGAGGAAGCTGTAAATCAGAAAGCCGGTAGAGGCCGTCAGTTGGCCGATGAACAGCCATCGCGATACGCCTTTGGTCGAATGCTCGCGCCATTGGGTGTAGACCTGTCGGATCAGCGTGGCCAACAAAATGGCCGATGCCGCCCATCCGATCCAATCAACCGGTTTCATTGATAGGACTGCAAAAGCGTTGGACAAAAAAGAGGCCGCGTTTATGGCGCGGCCTTGAAGTGCGCAACCGTCATCACGGTGTCCGATGGGTTCTCAGCGGGTGCCCCCATCGTCCTGGGGAGGTCCATGCGACGAATTGCGCAATGTTCGAGATACGCAACGCATCACAACGAAAATAGATCCCAGCTCCAACGACAAAACGGTCAACTAACGTCAATTCCTCATGGTCAGGAGCACTTCCTTGACCTTTTCGAACTCCGATGCCTTGTCGAAGAAATGCTCCACGCCGCATTCGCGGCTCGCAGCGCGATAGTCTGCGCTCGGATGGTTGGTGACGATGATCACCACCTCGGGCGTCAACCCCGCCGCTCGCATGAGCTTCAGCAGCTTGAAGCCGCTGCCGCCGCGAAGCTGGATGTCCAGGATCAACACTCGAGGCGCAAAGCTCTTCACGCCTTCGAATGCGTCCGGCACCGCATCGGCGCGGCCGACAACCCGCGCATGCGGAATATCGCTGACAGCTTCTTCTAACCGTTCCAGTACGGCCGGAGAATCTTCGACGATGTAGACCGTGAGTTCTCGCCGAGCCATAAGAGGTTCAGCGTCGGTGCGAATTGGCCCGCTGCACAGCACGGGCTCCACTCATTACTCGACTAGCTGATTACGGACCGCGTAGGCGGCAATCTCGGCATTGCTGCGCATCCCCATCTTCTCCAGGATGCGCGCGCGATAGGTGCTGACCGTTTTCACGCTTAAGCCGAGTTCATTTGCCATTACCGCCGGCGAAACGCCGCGAGCGATGCGAGTGAATACCTGCAACTCGCGCTCAGAAAGACGGTTGTGCAATGGCCCTTCTTCATCAGCCGCACACTCCGAAGCCAGCAACTCGGCTACCAGCGGAGTGATGTAGCGCCGGCCGGTGCCAACTGCGCGCACGGCCTTCACGAGTTCTTCGGGCACGATCATCTTCGGCACATACCCATTCGCACCGGCACGCATTAGGCGCACTGCGAAACTGCGTTCGGGATGCATGCTCAACACCAAGATCGCGAGTTCGGGACGATCGCGCCGCAGTTGCTTGAGTAGATCGATGCCGCTTTGGCCGGGCAACGTGATGTCGAGCACGACCACATCGACTTCCAAGCCATCGCGCAGCTGTTGCGCCGCTTCTTCGGCGGAACCTGCTTCGCCGACCACTTGCAGATCCTCCTCTTCGGACAGCATCTCGCGCACTCCCGCACGCAAGATGGCGTGGTCGTCGACAATGAGGACGCGTATTGGCGTGTGCGTGGGCGGTATGGTTTCACGCCCCTCATTCTCTCTTACGTCTAACATCAGACCGATACCTCGGAAAGCTCGCCGTGCAGCCCATTGATCTCGATGCTGTTGTCGATCGGGATCCCTTCGTCCAGTGCCACACCCTGTGCACGATAGGCATTGAGTCGGTTGTACAGGGTCTTGAGACTGACCCCCAGTAACGCTGCTGCGCGCGTCTTGTTTCCGCCGCACTTCTTCAGTGTGGCGAAAATCAGCCAGCGCTCCACGTCGGCGAGATTCGTACCGACTGGGATCCGCAACGCGTGAATTTCCGAGAGATCCGCAGTGCCTCGCGGGACGTAGCTGCGAAGTTCTGAGGTGTGGGCGCCGTCGCTCATCTGTGGGTTTTCCATATAACGCTCCTGCGGGTCAACTTTACGTGGCGACGGAACAACTCCTTGGGCGTAGGAGAAAGTTCCCTCACTGCGCAACAATCGGGGCTGTCTGCACGCATCGCGATCACGATGACCGCGCATGCGTAACGGCGTCAGCCCGTTGGCCGTAGGATTTTTCCTACTGGTTCCTCTGCGCGTTCTGCCACCGCTGTGAGCGGCACGTACGCCTCGATGAGCGTGCCTTTCCCATTGGGCCCTCGCGAAATCGAAAATGTCCCTCCGAGCTGCCGCATGCGTTCGCGCATGCCGACGACACCGTGCGATTTCGGTTTGGCCAATGCGCCCTCGGCAATGCCTCGCCCGTCATCGACGATGCGGAAGCGCACGCCTTGATCCTCACGCACCAACGTCATGTGAACTTGCGTGGCCTGCGCGTGCTTGGTGATGTTCGTGAGC
>DASTSB010000285.1:0-2670 GCA_035760885.1 Steroidobacteraceae bacterium
TGATCGTGGAACCGGTCGCCGGATCGGCTGGCGTGATCTTGCCGACTCGCGACTACCTGAAGCGGCTACGAGCCATTTGCGATCGCCACGGCATTCTGTTGATTTTCGATGAGGTGATCACCGGCTTCGGCAGGCTCGGCACGCCTTTTGGAGCGCAATACTTCGATGTCTTACCCGACATGATTACAGCCGCAAAAGGACTGACGAACGGCGCGATTCCGATGGGCGCCGTGTTCGTTCGCAAACACATCTACGAGACGTTCATGAACGCCCCCGCGGGCACGATCGAACTGTTTCACGGTTACACGTATTCTGCGCATCCCGCTGCTTGTGCCGCGGGTCTTGCGGCAGAACAGATCTACCGAAGTGAAGGATTGTTCGAGCGCGGCGAGCAATTGAAAGGAATTTGGGAAGACGCGGTTCATTCCTTGCGCGATCTACCGAACGTCATCGACGTCCGCAACGTAGGGCTGATTGCAGCAATCGAATTGGCACCACGCCCAGATGCGCCCGGCAAACGTGGTTACGACGCTCTCGTCAATGCATTCGAGCGTGGAGCGCTGATTCGCGTGACCGGCGACACAATCGCGTTATCGCCGCCGCTCATCATCGAGCCGAAGCAAATCGATGAGCTGGTCACGACGTTGCGGAGTGTGATTCAAACCGTGAAATAAAAAGGCGCCTCGCTCTCGCGAGGCGCCTCATTTCTAACCACCCCGACCGGTCAGATCATTCGCCCCAAGGGAATGTCGTCGAAATCGTGAAGATCACGCGGCCCTCGTTGTTGAACACGTCCTCTGTGGTGCGCGTGCCGTCGGACTTGCTCGTGTCGTTGTCCACATACTTCAGCGCCAGGCTGAAGTTGCCCGCGGTATAGCCGACACCTGCGGAATAATCGGTCACCGACTTGTCCCAGTAGTCGCCCCAGCTATAGCCGACATGGCCAAGGATGGAGAAGTTCGCGGGAAGCGGATATGCCGCATCGACCTGAATGTACTCGGCTGAAGTATTGCCAGACGTCGAGCTCCCGCCGAAATCGGGCGAATAGAACGCCTTCGCTTTCAGCCAATCGTAGCTCACGCCTGCATATGCTTCGTAGTAATCGACTCCTGGATCCGGCTGTGCGTGATAGCTGTAGTACACGATGCCGACGTCGTAACCGAATTTATTGTCGAACGACTTGCTAAAGCCAGTGTAGATATCGAGTTCGAGATCGGGATCGGATGTACCGAAGTCGACGTTGCTGGCCCATGCGCCGACATACCAACCGCTGTCGTGCGCATAGTCGAGGCTGGCCTGCAGCGCCGGATCTTTTGCGCTTTGGCTGTAGCTTCGGAAGTCGTAGTCGTTCGTGACCGTCCACGTCGACGAGACGCCTGCATGTGCCGCACCCGCAGCAGCAAGCAACCCCAAAGCCGTCAACACCCTCGCATTTCGCATAAATCTCCCCTTGTTGAGAAAGGAACGCGCCAAAGACTGGCGCAGACATTGAATTACTGTTTCGCGGCTGCAGCCCTTCGTCGTTGCCGCTAAGAAACTACAGCCACAGCACACGGGAGACGATGCAGCAAATATGCCAGAGCCAGGGCAATGCCTTCGTCGGGCACTTATTGCGGCAACACCCTGCGTGCGGTGGCTTTCCGCTACCGACTGCTCCACTCGCGCTTCTTGTTTTCCCTCATTTTGGGGCGCGAATGATCGGCGCATGCGCGAACTTAGTGCAAGCGCGGATAACACGGATCTTCATGGTGCAGGTTCGAAGATCGCATAGACCTTCGCAGTCGGCTCAAGCACCTCCCAGCTCCCCACGAAACCGCTGGGGATAACGAAGCTCGACCCTGCTTTGAATTCCCAGCTCTGACCCGCTTCGTCGCGAATACGGACCCGGCCCTTGGTGATGTGGCAGAACTCGTTTTCGGTGTAGCGAACTTTCCAAGCACCCTTAGAGCTCTCCCACACCCCGGCGAAAAAGCGCGCACTGGAGTCCGTAAAGAAGTTGCGCACCACGTGCTGGGGCTCGCCGCCAAGAATCCGATCGGCCGGCGGCGTGGAATGAGTGACGTCCGGCTCGGAAGTGGCGAAGTCGGTGATACCGGGCGCGACGGGATGAATCATGACGATGCTCGCAAGACACATGGCGGGACTCCAACTGTAAGCGCGAGGCGAAAAATGCGCAGCCGGTGATTACCGGCTGCGCTGCGAGATCAGCGAGCTTGCGCAACCGACACTTGACCGGTCGGCCGAATCGCCACGCTGACGCGTCGCTCCCACGCATACGCTTCCAGATCTCCCTTGGGCGCCGTGCTCATATCCTCGCCATACGCTTTGATTTGGATCTGCTCCGGTGCCGCACCGCCCTGAATCAAAGCCTCACGAACCGCGTTCGCACGCATCAAAGAAAGCTCGATGTTCTTTTCCGCGTTGCCTCGCGGGTCTGCAAACCCGTGCAGTTCGATTTCGAGCTGCGAGTGAGCGGCTAACAGCTTCCCGAGCTCCTGCAACTGCGTCGCAACGGGCGTATCGAGGTCGGCTGCGGCAGTGCGAAACAACACGTCTGCATGCAGCCGCTCCGCGAGCGCATCGAGCATTTCATCGCCGCCCGTGCGCTCACTTGCCTTGGCCAGAGCAAGACGCGTGTCGAGTAAATCCTTCTCGAGATTTTGTGCGCGC
>DASTSB010000286.1:0-5979 GCA_035760885.1 Steroidobacteraceae bacterium
GTACCCGATCTCGTGCTCATCCAGCCAAGTGCGGGCTTTTTTCATGGTGTCGCAGTTCTTGATGCCGAAGATCCGAGTCGTCATGGCGAGTCCGAAATGTGCGAGCGCGGGGCGAACAATCATGCCTGTTCAGACGTCGGGGTAGAACAGTTTCGCTGCCATACTCGCGCGACACGGTTTCTTCTGACGGAGCGCTCTGCGAAAATGCGCACCCTTTCGGATGCCGTCGGCATCTCGTGTTTCGAAGCAGCAGGGGTGGTTATGCAAATCGGAATGGTCGGCTTGGGTCGCATGGGTGCCAATATGACGCGGCGGTTGCTGCGTGCGGGACATCAATGCGTCGTGTACGACGCCGATACCGCCGCCGTGAACGGCTTGTCTGCGGAAGGTGCAACGGGTACGCACACGCTGGAACAGCTCATCGCTTCGTTGCCCGCACCTCGCACCATCTGGCTGATGGTTCCGGCAGGTGTCGTAGAACAAGTGCTCGAAACGATCGCACCGTTGTTGTCGAAGAACGACGTGGTAATCGATGGCGGCAACTCCGACTACCGTCTCGCCATCGCGCGCTCGAAGAAGCTCGCAGCGGCTGGCATTCACTTCATCGACGTGGGAGTGAGTGGGGGCGTTTGGGGTCTGGAGCGCGGGTACTGTTTGATGATCGGCGGCGAAACTGCACCGGTGAATCGATTGCGTCCCATCTTCGAAGCACTCGCTCCGACCGTGCACGAAGCTTCGCAATCCGATCAAACTTCGCCGAGTTCATCGAGCCACGGGTTTTTGCATTGTGGCCCCGCGGGCGCTGGTCACTTCGTCAAGATGGTGCACAACGGCATCGAGTACGCGCTCATGGCGGCGTATGCGGAAGGATTCAACTTGCTGGCTCATGCAGGTCGCGGCTCGAAGGAGCAGCGCATCGATGCCGAGCACGCACCCCTCGGCGATCCCGAGTGCTACCAGTACCAGTTTGACGTTCCTGCGATTGCCGAACTTTGGCGCAATGGCAGTGTCGTGCGCTCATGGCTGCTCGATCTCACCGCACAAGCTTTGAAAACCGATCCGACGCTGGAAAATTTCGCGGGCCGCGTCTCCGATTCCGGCGAAGGCCGCTGGGCGTTGAAGGCCAGCATCGATCTCGGCGTGCCGATGCCGGCGCTGTCGAGCGCGCTATTCGGCCGCTTCAGCTCTCGCGACGAAGATGCTTATGCCAACAAGCTGCTGTCTGCGATGCGCAAGCAGTTTGGTGGGCATCATGAGGTGCATAAGTAGGGACTGCTGACTAGTGACTAGACGGGTGTGCGCTGCGCGTGTGGGGTATGGGGTGTGATGAGGGTTTGCAGTTGAGCGTTGAGAGTTGGCGGTAAGAAACAGGGAACAGGGAATCGCGCTGACCGTCAACGGAAAACTGTCAACGGGTACCCCCCGTCGCACACTTCACACGCGCAGCGCACACTGGCAACCGCTTTGCGTTCTCGTCTCCGTGTTCTCCGTGTGAGATTCTTCTTTTCACCAGTCGTCGGTAAACCGGGAACGGGGAACCGGGAACGGGGAAGATACGGAGGAGTCTCGCTTTCCCGTCAACTGAAAACTGTCAACGGCTACCTACCCTCCCACTTCACACGCGCAGCTCACACGTTTTCTTTGAGCGAACTAATCAGTGTGTTCTTCCCCCCGTGTCCCCTGTGCCCCGTGGAAATGTCTTTCTCTCTCTGAGCCTCCGTGTTCTCCGTGTGAAATTCTTCCCTCTCAAAAGCCCCAATCCTTCACCGCAGCCTGCAATGCAGACGGGGTCCAGGGTTGGGGTTGAACGAGAATGCGATAGTGCAGTTTCCATTCGCCGCCGGGCGGAAGCGTGCGGACTTGCGGCGCCAGAATCGCGGCGCAGATGAAGCGCAAGCCGGTTTGCGCATTCACGATGTACCACGGTGCTTTCTCTCCAATATTGGCGCGATCGCTCAAGATCGCGATTGAACCTAAGTTCTTGCCGTCGAGAGTGAAGTTCGCAGCGAGTGCTGGCGCGGAAGGTCTCGCGCGATCGCTGTCGTAGTGAGTGACAGGCCCGTTTGTTGTCAGTACCGACATCTCGACGGGTGCGGTCGCCAGACTGATGCCCAAGCCGCCGTAGCCCCCGTTCACTCTGCCGTTCGGTTCCCATGGCATCGGCGTGCGATCGAGGACGGCGCCTTGCTTGCCAGCCATGAAGTGCGAATGCCAATGGATCGAATACGATCCATCGAGCGCAGGTGCCGAAATTTCGAGCTTGCGCTGCTCGGTCATATCGACGCGGCCGCTTGGATGCGTGTACGTCGCTTCGAACTGGATCACGGCACTGCCGTCGTCATGGGTTTCAATTTGCGGCGGACTCCAGCGGGTCACGCCTTCGCTCTTGCCGCTTTGCCGATCCTCTTCCCAATAGTTCGCGCCGTTGATGTACTTCCACGAAAACCATAGGCCGTAGTGCCACGGATGATCCTGCGGCCGAATCCTCGTCAGGCTCATGCCCGACGAAGTCGTGATCGGATCGAAGAACGGCTTACCTTTCTCGGGGTCGTACGAAAAGCGCCACAGCACACGATCGCCTGCGCGCCACGCCACGGTGCTGTTGTCGCGCTGCCATTCGGCGAACGAGGTCAGCGGGAGGAATAGCGCGATCGCAGTGGATGCGAATGACAAGAACTGTCGGAATCTCATGGTCCTGTTGCGTGACTGAGTTCGTACGCCTGCATGAGCGTGGCGTACTTCGTGAGCATGTTGGGGACTTCCCAGGCTGGCAGGCGACCAGCCCGCAAAAATCGCAAGAAGTTCTCGGTGACCTGGGAGAAATGCGCTTCGTGTCCCACGTTGTAGCGCTCCGGAATCACCACTCGCCATTGCGAGCCGTCTTGGCGCACCTCGATGCCGGGGTAGGTGCCGAGCAATGAAGCAATCGCTGCGTGCAGGTTGCGCTCGAAGTCTGCCGCACTGACCGCATCCGTGCGTGAGACGTAGAGCACGGGTTTGAATCCCTCTTTTGCGCCCTGCTCGATGATCAAGTTCGCGCGCGTGCCGCGTAGTACCGAGTGATGCGTGTCGCCGCCGCCTAGAGGCGGTTCAAAGCGCCATTCGACGGAGACGTGCGCGTGCACGCCGCGCAGCGCATAGGTGAATTCTCCGTTCGAAAACACGTTTAGCGTCCCGTCCTTCACATTGCTTTGCAAGGACGCAGGGAACGAGGACGCGCCCGTAACCTTCGAAAACTGAGCGAGCGTCAGCGGCGTGCTCCAGTGCCGAGCCTTGATGACCTTCGCATCTGCCGGCGCCAAGGCTTGCTCCGGAAATGCTTCCCACTGAATCAGATCGACCAAGTGTGTCGTGACATCGACGATGCCTTCGCCTTCCTGATCCACATCGAAAAACCATTGCGGGCGCTTCAACGGCGCACCGGCCACCATCTTGGAGAAATAATGCACGCTCTGCTTGGTGATGGCAGGACGTTCGGGCGTGCCTTGCTCGAGCGTGCCGAACAATTCCGGCTGCCGCGACAGCTCTCGTTGCAGGACGGTAGTGATCTCAAAGCGTTCAGTCATGATGTCGTACAACAAGACGCCCTTGTCTTGCGCAACCGCAAATGCCTTTTGCAGTTTGGGAAATTCTTGCGGCGTGATCACCATCGGCTTATCGGCGAGGACGTTAAACCCTGCCGCGACCGACTGCAGGATGTAGTCGGTCTTGCGAGCGTTGTTACCTGAAATCACCACGACATTGCCCGGCTTGTCCTTGAGCATGCGCTGCAAGAAATCCGCACCGGTGTAAACCTGCTCGCGCCACTGCGTCGGCTGCTCCGCGCGAGTGTTAAACGATTCCACGCGCTTTAGATGTTCAGCTAAGTCGTCGCCCGCAGGCGCGTAGACATGCACGAGCGGATCGATCTGCGGATACATGAATTTCTGTACCAGCGATGCGTGGAAGTGCCCCGGATCCAAGGTGATCAAGTGCACTTCCGGCGATGCTTGCTCCGCGTGTGCCATGCCCGAAGCAATGCCGAGCGCACACACCACCGTCGCCTTGCGGATATCCGATGCGTTCATGCCTTGTGCATCAATCTGGTGGCCTCGTAAGGCGCGCGTTCGTGCCGCGACGACTTGGCGTTCGCTCTCAATGTTGTAGTCCTCGAGACGGATGAACGGCAGCCTACTCCCGCCGTTACACCCGCACCATTGACGCGCGCCAAGAAAGTTTAAGGTGTTGCAAGCATTTGCCACATCGTTCCGGCGCGGTAATCATTGACACCGTTGCCATATGCATACGCTTATCGGCGCATAACTGAAGCGAGTAAAAGAACATGCGTTGTAAATTTTGGGTCGTCATCGCATTGCTCAGCGGCACTGCGTACGCGCGCACTGACGTGAGCGTCTCGTTCGACTACTTCGAATACACCGGACGCGATGCCGTGTTCGAGCAATCGCTGCCGAGCGGCAGTTATCGCAATCCAATCCTCGCGGGCTTCTATCCAGATCCCAGCGTCACCCGCGCGGGGGATAAGTTTTATCTAGTCAATTCCAGCTTCGCTTATTTCCCCGGTATTCCTGTATTCGAGAGCCGCGATCTGGCGCACTGGACGCAGGTGGGGCACGTCATCGATCGCGCTTCGGAGTTGTCGTTCGATGGACTCGGCATTTCGCGCGGTGTGTTCGCTGCGACCATTCAATATCACGACGGCACGTACTACGTTCTCAACACGGCAGTCGACAGCGGCGGCAACTTCATCGTCACCGCAAAGAGCCCGCAAGGTCCCTGGTCGGATCCGATTTGGTTGCCGCAGATCGATGGCATCGATCCATCGTTGTTCATCGACGATGATGGCGAGGCGTACATCGTCAACAACGGTCCGCCCGAAGATGTGCCGCAGTATCCGGGCCATCGCGCAATTTGGATCCAGCAGTTCAATCTGGAGAAGATGAAACTGTTCGGTCCGCGTCGCGTGTTGGTGAATGGCGGAGTGGACTTCTCGAAAAAGCCGGTGTGGATCGAAGGGCCTCATGTGTTCAAGCATGATGGCTTCTACTACTTGAGTTGCGCGGAAGGCGGCACGGAAGTGAATCACTCGCAAGTGATCTTGCGTGCCCATTCGCCGTGGGGACCGTTCACGCCGTACGAACACAATCCGATCCTGACCCAGCGAGACTTGCCCGCAGATCGCGCGAATCCAGTGACCAACACGGGTCATGCCGATTTGGTCGAAGCACCCGATGGAAGCTGGTGGGCGGTGTTCTTGGGAAGCCGTCCGTATGAAGGCAAGTACTACAACACCGGGCGCGAAACGTTCTTGCTTCCGGTCACGTGGAAAGACGGCTGGCCGACGATCTTGGAGCAAGGTGCTGCGGTGCCTTACGTGGCGAAAGGGCCTGCCTTCATGCAAAGCGGCGATCAGGCGCCGTTGAGCGGAAATTTCAAGTGGCGCGATGAATTCGATGCACCGGTCGTCAATCCGCTTTGGCTGCAAGTACGCGTGCCGAAGCACGCTTGGTTCGATTTCACGAGTAAGAAGAGCGCGCTAACGATTCATCCGCTGGATATGCCCCTCGATGGTCTCGGCAATCCTTCTTATCTAGGACGGCGCCAACAGCATCAGAACTTCGAAGCAACTACGCAGCTCACCCTGCCGAAGCGCGGAACGGTCGATGCGGGCATCGCCGTGTTTCAAAGCGAGAAGTATTGGTACTTCTGCGGAGCGCGCCGCAAAGACAAACGCACGGTCGAGTTGTTTCTGGAAAAGAAAGCAGGCGACAAAGTGCAAGTGATCGCTCAGCAAACGGTGCCGTGGAGTGCAACGATCAAATTGCGCGTGTCCGCCGACCAACGTTGGTATTCGTTCTATTTCGATGCCGGACAGGGATGGAAAGCACTCGATGAAAAAGACGATGGCTCAACCTTGAGCACCCAGGTCGCCGGCGGATTCGTGGGTACGACGCTGGGACCGTATGCGCGCGTACCGGCGAA
>DASTSB010000287.1:0-2930 GCA_035760885.1 Steroidobacteraceae bacterium
TTCGCGAACATGGTTTGAATGGAATCGATGACGAGCACACGCGTGTTGGTGCCGCGTGCATGCTCGATGATGGTTTCGATCGACGTTTCGGCTAGCAATTGCAGCGTATCGCCGGTCACCCCGAGACGGCGCGCTCGCAAGGCGACCTGTCGCAGCGACTCTTCGCCGGTGACGTACAGCGTGGAAGTCGCACGGCTCAGGGCATCGCTTGCTTGCAGCAGCATCGTCGATTTTCCAATGCCGGGATCTCCGCCTAGCAACGTCACCGATCCCAATACGAGACCGCCTCCCAGCACCCGATCGAGTTCGCTCAATCCAGTCTCGATCCGCGGATCGTCGGCCTGCGCCACTTGAGAAAGCTTTTGCGGTTCCTGCGTGGCTGCGGCTAACGAGCGCCGTTCCGGCTTGGCCTTGCTCAGAGTGATGCGCTTGAGCGAATCGCCCGCACCGCATGCGGGACACAGGCCTTGCCACTGCAGGCTTTCGTTGCCGCACTGATCGCAGACAAATACCTCGCGAGATTTCGCCATTGCATGCCCGAGCCGATGGAGGGGTGGCGAGAATGGTAAGGGCGCGCTACTCCGTCAAGCTGGGAATTTCAAGCAGTGCAAATAGATAAGGACTGCTTCGCATGCACCCGCACTGTGAAGTGCCCGGCAATTTGACAATGTGCGCATCGTCTATACTCGCGCGGTTTTTTAGCAACGGATGACCCGGTGGCGGCGAAACTGGCGCGATTTTCCTGGCTCCCCGGAGGACTGGCTGCAGTTCTCGTCATAGCCATTGGCCGCTGGCTCGCCCCTGCTTCTTTCGCTCCCGCAGAATGGGGCCTTTACGATCGCGTGTTGCGCTCGAGCAGCGCATCGCCCGATCAGAACCTGGTCATCGTCTCCATCGACGATGCAAGCATCGAAAAGCTCGGTGCATGGCCATGGCCGCGCGATATTCATGCGAGCTTGATCGACAAGCTGCGCGAAGAAGGCGCGCGCGTAATTGCGTTCAGCATCCCCTTCGATACCTCACAATCGAGCGGAGAAACAGAACATCTGCGCGCGGCGCTGGCTTTGCTCGAGTCGTCTAATCTCGGCTCGAGTGAGCAGGCCCAACAGCTTCGCGCGTTGCTTTCAGGCCGCGGCAGTGTCGATGCGGACGCACATTTGATCCGATCCATCGCTACTCACGGCAACGTGATTCTGCCGGTGGCGATCACGACCAACCCGCAAGCCCCCAATGCAACGACGCTGCCGGACGAGTTGCTGGCTGCGGCGACCAGTCCAAGCACCGACTCGAGGAAGTTCGTCGTCGAACAAGCGCCGCCAAGGGATTACTTGAATGTGGCCAGCGCCATCGGCCATGGGTTCGAGCCGACGGATCTAGATCAGGTCGTACGACACGACCTCACAGGCGTTCCGCTGGCGAACGGCGCTTTGCCTTCGCTCGCGACTGCAATCGCGGCTCGCGCTCTCGACGTCGCTCCACGCGAGCTCGCGTACGGCGTCAGCCATCGGCTCGTCATCGGGAAAACATCAGTTCCAGTAGATGATTCATGGCAGTCCCTGCCTCAGTACTTCCCGGAGTCGGGCTCACGCGCTTTCAAGCGGATTCCATACTGGAAGGTGCTCGCGGGCGAAGTCAGCACAGAAGAACTGGAAGGCAAGGTCGTCATCATCGGATTTGTCGATGCTGCCGCCGCAACGCCGCTCGCAACTCCGGTGAGTCACTCGACCGCCGCTGTCGTTGCCATCGCAAGCGCTGCATCGAGCTTCATCCGAGGATCGGTTTACGAACAGTCGAGACTCGGCACGATCATCGAATTGGGCTGCGGCGCCCTCGTGGTGTTGTTTGCGGCTTTTGCCGTGCCGGCGGCGGGTGCGTTGATCGGCGGACTCGCAACGATTCTCGTCATTGCCGCGCTCGTGGTCGGGGAGATCGGCGTGTTGAGCTCGATGCACCTATGGGTGCGCCTCGTGCTGCCGTGCATTGCTGCGATTGCGGGATTCGGGCTGTATTTGGTGGGCGAACTGATTCGGCGCGCCAACGTTCGGCCGGACACCCATCGCGATTCGGCGCAGAACTTGCGCACCCTCGGTCAGACGTTTCAAAAGCAAGGACAACTCGATCTGGCCTTCGAAACGTATCGCCGTTGTCCGCTCGATAACGCAACGATGGAGCTGCTGTACTACTTGGGATTGGATTTCGAACGGCGCCGGCAAACACAGAAGGCAGCGGCCGTATACACCTACATCGCGAGCCGCGACCCCAACTATCGCGATTTGCGCGCCAGACGCGCTCGTACACAAGAGGCTCCCGCCCCCATTACTCGCAATGTTGCCCAAGCAGCGAGCCCGTCCGCTCCGACGCGGCCGGTTGTTCACGAAGATTTCGAGCATGACTACCGAGACGAGCGACCGCCAGCTCGCACGCTCGGCCGCTACGAAATCGAGCGCGAACTGGGCAAAGGCGCGATGGGCATCGTCTATCTAGGCCGCGACCCTAAGATCAATCGCGTGGTCGCGATCAAAGCCATCCCTTTGGCCGAAGAATTCGAAGAGCAAGACCTCGCGGAGGCTCGCGCGCGATTCTTCCGCGAAGCGGAAATGGCGGGCCGCTTGAATCACCCTGCGATCGTGACGGTATACGATGCAGGCGAAGATCAGGGCTTGGCCTACATCGCGATGGAGTATCTGCGCGGTCAGCACTTGAGCCATTCGACTGACCCAAATCGCTTACTTCCGCCGAAAACCGTGATGTTGCTCGTCGCTCGTGTGGCAGAGGCGCTTCACTATGCGCATCGGCAGAACGTGGTTCATCGCGATATCAAACCAGCTAATATAATGTTCAATCCCGACACGGATGAGTTGAAGATTACAGACTTCGGGATTGCACGCCTGACCGATACAAGCCGAACCAAAACCGGAATCGTCCTGGGC
>DASTSB010000288.1:0-12414 GCA_035760885.1 Steroidobacteraceae bacterium
CCGCGCAATAGAGAAGCTCATCTGTGTCAGTTCGCCTGAAGAGCACCAACGTTACCTTTCCGGCGGGACCCCATATTTTGGGCGGGTTAACGTGCCAGTCTTCGAATGCCGGAGGCTGCCCGGAAGGCCGGTGATTGTTCAGTAAGGCCCAGATGCCTTTGTTCTCGAGCGTTGCGAATTCGATGACCTCGTACGAACCTTGCGGCAGAGACCGCGTGCATTGGCGCACTCCGCTTGTTGAAGCGCACCCAGCAAGCGCCATGAGCGTCGTCAGAGCGGCAACAAATCTAAAGACGTCATTTGAAGTGATCCCACGTCGAGCGCCGATCTCATGTGCGTACAAGTTATTCTCCATTTTATTGCACAAGCCCCATCCAATCTCGTCACCCCGGGTCGTGAGTCGCACTACCTCTGTATCTTTTGCGGCAAGTAGATTCGTCCCCAGCGTCGCGTCCTTAACTCGATCTTATTCTCGGTTAAACGTTTCCGCTGCGACCTATTGCTCGCTACGGCGAGCGATATGACGGGCCCATGCGGCAAACGTCTTGTTTATTCACTCGTCGGCTCTCCTGCTGCACCAACACCTCCACCGCCAACCATAGTCCATCGAGTCGCCACAGCATCCATCGCAGCCGATCGCTCATTGATATGTAGCCGTGCGCGTTCATGTGCGATCGGGATTTGGGTCCAATTCGGAATCGGTTGTGTGAAACCTGCGATCACGCAGTCGCACCATGCGCTCGTATTGGAGTCATTTTTCCCAGCGGGGCAAAGAGAGCAGCCAGGGACGTCCCTGCCAGTCTGCCTCTACAAGAATTCGCTCCGGGAATTCCTGCCTTACCCAGGTGCTGCAATAACCACCACCACAGGAAGCGACGCCAGCTCTATCTAACGTTCGCAGTTTCGGCAGCTTGGTGAGCTGCTCGGGCGGACTTACCGTTCGGCTTCCTAAGGGCAGGGTCATCAACACAGACAACATGTCCGCGAGCGCCGCAGGCGATTTGTCGATTTCGGACTCAAGGCGCGAGGGATTTCCTTCATACCAGAACGCGGCCAGGGCCTCTTTGCTGCCGAAAGCAGGGGTCACGCCCTTCTGCTTCACGTCGATCGAACGCCGTAGTGCATCCAGTTCCTTCGAATAGCATGTCCAATACATAGCGTTTACACGACGCGCCCGCTTCTGTTTGTCGTTTGCATCTGAATAGATCTTGGTAGCCGTTGCGGAAAGAAAATAACCTCCCACATGAAACTGCTCCGTGACGTGGAGGACCCACGCTGTTTGCACTGCGTCGCGTTGCATCGCTGCGAGGAGCTCGCTACTAGGCTTCCACTCACCCTCGAAGGGGACAGCACTAAGGAACTCGATCTTGCTGCAGCCGCCCGGCTTTTCTGAAATGGGCATGCATCCGAATGCCTCTCGAAATCGATCCTCTCGATTCCGATGACTTAGAATCGCATCCATCTTTTGCTTGAGCGGTTTGTTGGGTATCTCACCTAGGGCCATGAGTATGTCCGGAAGAACGCCCAAGTTGTGCTCGACAGATGGATTGCCCGTAAAGGAATAAATGTACAGCGGCTCAGATTGCGAAGCGTTCTCACTGGCATGGATAGACCCGGCAGTGCATATCATCAGCAAGCCAAAGCACATCGTTGACATCCGTAGAAGGATTCGACGTGGCAGGATCTGTTTCATGTTCTTCCTCTTTTTCTTCAGTTATAGCCCGCTGGACTTCGTTTCGATTCTGCGCGGCGGCACAAATTGCGATATTCCAGCGCGTATTGAAGCACTCTGACTGGCGCGTCGCTCAACACTTAACAGCTGCGAATCGGAAGTTGCGCACGTATTGGCTGAGCTGCTCTATGGAGAAAAGATCATGAAAAGAATATTGCTCGCCCTTGCAGCTGTGCTACTCACGGCTTGCGCGACAGCCCCCGAGCGCCGGTCGGCGAAAATGCAATATGCCAACGACGGCGGAGTTCTATTCCGGGTCCTGCCTAACGTGCAGAGCGCCAGCATGTTCTTCAAAAATTGGCAGGCTATTTCAGTAGTACGCCTGGCGGGCCCCGGAGAGAAAGAACAAAGATTCTCCGTGAGTCCTACGACCGACGGTACAACTCGCAGCGCTGTCTACGCGGGTACGCTGCCCCCCGGACGCTATAGGTTCGATGCGTTTTCGTCACAACAATGTGGATACATGTGCGTCAGCTCATCTATCACGATGAGCGAGAAGTTCAGCCGCTTCACGGTGCAAAGCGGACGCCTCACTGACCTGGGTGTGCTGATTCAATTGCGAGGATCAGCTGCGGGCGATGTGCTTATCGCACATACACGCCAGCCTGATGCATCAGCAACTTCGGAAATCGTACGAGAATCGATACCGAATTTTGCTCGACTACTCACGCAACCGATTGGCTCCTGGGATGAAGATACTATTCCCGGCGCGATGAGTGATCTGTACCGCTACTCGCTGGTTAACAGCTTCGGGTTCGTTTCGCCGCATCAGACCAAGGCGGGAGACGTGGTTTATGGGAGTGCCAATGGAGTTATGTACCGTTGGAAGCCGGGTCATCATGCGACACCCATGGATGTGGGAGTCAGGGCGTCGATCGAGACCACGCTGGTGACCTCATCGGGCTCATGGATCGCTGGCGGCGAACTAGGAACGTTGTTGATGTCGACCGACGAAGGAAGAACCTGGCGTTCGATTCGCGGGGCTCTTCCGTTCGGGGTCATGACAGACCTGGCTCAGTGGCGCGATCAGATCATCGTGACGGTCTTGAGGGGTAAAAATGTAAGGATCTACAGCGCCGATGAGGCGACGTTGGATTGGAAATTGCTCGCATCACACGATCTGCAGATTTCCTCGTTCTGGGATATCCAAGGCGTCAGACCACAATCGTATTTGATGGGAAATATGCTCGTCACGACGTTACCCGGGCGCAAGCTCGCAGCAATGGACTTAGTCTCGTGGAGTATCGAGATCCGCTCCTTGCCCGGTGCAATCCAAATGTTCTCTGCATCGCGCGATGGAGTACTACGCTGCAGGTGCGCGGCAACCATCGCAGTGAGCCCTTATGAAAGCAATGACTTGGGCAAGACGTGGAAACCTTCATCCGCGTCGCGTTTTGCATTGTTGCCGGCGTTCAAAGATTCGATGCATGGCGTGTCTTATGTGGGCCAGTGGCTCGCGAAGGGAGGTGCGTTGGCGTACACGGAGGATGGCGGCAAGACTTGGGTCGAAGCGACGAAAGCTGACGTGTACTTCGACAATGTTTTCTTCAGTGATGATGGCACTCAAGCGTTTGCCGCTTCGGCAATTGGGCCGCGGATGATTTCTTCGGATGCCGGGAAAACTTGGCGAGCCGCACAATACTGAGCGTCATTCTTAACGCGCAACCAAATGGTTGCACATTCGATCAGACGGCGTTACCTTATGCGCAACCTGGAGGTTGCATATGAATAACGTGATTGAGAAGCAGATCGAGATCGCCGCTCCCATTTCTCGAGTATGGCGTGCACTTAGCGATCACCGCGAATTCGGCGAATGGTTTCGGGTTGCTCTCGATGGCCCGTTTGTCGCGGGCCAGTGGGCGAGAGGCCGAGTAACCTATCCCGGGTATGAACACCTTAAGTGGGAAGCGCTGATCGAGAAGATCGAACCGGAAACCTACATGTCGCTCAAATGGCATCCGTATGCGATTGATCCCAACACTGACTATTCGAATGAGGCACCCACGCTGGTGGAGTTTCGGCTTCAGCCGACACAAAACGGCACGCTACTCACAGTGACGGAGTCCGGTTTCGACAACATTCCTCCGCATCGGCGCATGGAGGCATTGCGAATGAACGAGGGTGGCTGGGCTGAGCAGGTCAAGAACATCCAACAACATGTCACCGAGAGCCGTTAAGCGTTCTGCCGCCTACGCCGCAGTCTTTGCTGCCTTAGGCGATGAAACGCGATTGGCGCTTGTCGACAGACTCAAGCAAGGTCGTGCATGTTCGATCTCGCAACTGACTGAGGAGACAGATCTGACTCGGCAGGCTGTCACGAAACATTTGCGTGTGCTGGAGGATGTGCGGATCGTGCGCAACGTACGCTCAGGGCGTGAAAGTCTTTTCGAGCTCAATCCGGTCGTGCTGCGCGAAGTCCGAGACTATGCCGAAGTCGTTTCGGCTCAATGGAATGATGCGCTTGCGCGGCTGAAGTCGTTTGCGGAAAAGTGAAGAAGGAATCCGTCGGTCCCGGACTTGGGATCGCCATCACACTGGTCCGTTCGGTCGACGCGAATACCTCTTACTTGATCGGCGCGTCATCGTCTTGAAGCGGAGAGTTCGCCGCATCGTTGCAAATGCGTCGATTCTTGACTGCGATTCGTACTCAACCGTGGATCGGTGTGCAGAGCTCGACGAGGCAGCCATCTGGAGTACGCAAGTAGGAGACGACTTGGCCCCAAGGCTTTGTAGTCGGCGCTGACAACTCGCGAGCACCGCAGCTGATAGCGGTTGCATGTGCCTTCTCGACGTCCGATGTCACGAATGCCACCTCCATGCCGAGTGGCTTTGTAGAGGAGTGTGCATGCACGTGACCACCTGGAAAGTTCGTATCTCCTAGTCCATGGGCTGCGAACGACAGCGTGGTTTCACCTGTTTCCAATTCCCCGTAGGTACCGGACTCATGGAGGAAGCGGCGCTTCAGGCCAAAGGCGCGTTCGAAAAAACCGAGCGATGCTGCGACGTCGGGAACGTAAATGATGGTGTATCCGAGTTTCATACTTACTAGTGAAGGTTCAAGGAGTGTTCGTGCTGCTGTTCGCATGCGTTCGGTTTAGATAAACCGGGCGCGGTAGATAGCATGGAGTGCAGCGCTTGACCATAGTCCATGCCGACATGTCTCAGTCGAATGCCAGAAGAAGGTGAATGTGAAACTTCAAGACGGAGCTTCGGACGCGCTTTCTACCCTGCTGGGAAGTGCTCGGATGATGTGCGAATGCATCTCTATTGGCAGCGGACGCGTTGTGGGAGGATTGAAGCTGTAGTGCAGATCCCAGGAAACAGGATTTGAACCCCACCCCGCCCATACCGCCCGTTCGTCGCGCGATCGAGCAGCACGATCAGCGCACGGGCAAGCGGCTGTTCGTCGGCGGTGAACGCAGCGTGCGCCGCACTCTTTTTATGAGAGCGGCTGCGGTGCTGACTTTGTATGCCATCGTCATCCTGGTGTTCTGGATCGGCCGTGAAGGTCTGCGCGACAACTACGACAATCGAATCTCATTTTCCGACGTCGTGTATTTCTCGATGGTCACTGTGACGACCGTGGGATACGGCGACGTTGTTCCCGTCACGCGAAGCGCACGGCTCATCGACGCGATTTTCGTTACGCCGATTCGTTTGGTGATCTGGCTGGTATTTTTAGGCACTACTTATCAGCTCGTGTTGCAGCGGCTGGTGGAGGATCTGCGCATGCGAAGGCTTCAGGCGAAACTCGCCAATCACATTGTCGTCTGCGGGTTCACGCACTCCGGCGCTTGTGTAGCCCATGAGTTGGTGGGCCGCGGCATGGGCAAGCATCAGATATTGATCGTGGATCGCGATCGCAAGGTGCTCGAAGATGCCGCCGAGCAGGGATTCATTGGGATTCTAGGCGACGCAACGCGCGAGGAGACGATGCGAGAGGCCATGCTCGCCAACGCACGTGCGGTGTTTGTGTGTACCGATCGCGACGACACGAACGTGCTCATCGTTCTCACAGCTCGGCAGATTGCGCCGCACATACGGGTGATCGCTCGCGTGGAAGAAGCAGAGAACGAAAAGCTGCTGCGGCAGAGCGGGGCGGACGCCACGATCCTGCCGTCGCGAGTCGGTGGCATCCTGATGGCGAACGCAATCGAGAACTCCGCGCTCTCGAATTACTTCATGGATCTGATCAGCGCCACTGGACGTGTGGTGCTCGTGGAGAGAGATGTACGTGAAGAAGAAATCGGACGCATGCCGCGCGATGTCGAGCACACGATGATTGTTGCCGTGATCCGCGGCGGACGAGAAGTCGCAGTGGACGATGCCGACGCTTTGCTTCGCGTCGGCGACAAAGTGCTCGCGATTCGCCAATCGAAGCAGGAACGCTGATGTATAGAACAGAAGCGGTCATGCAAACGCGTTGAGTGCCGAGTGATGTGCGAAGGGGTTACGCAGCACCTAGAGTGCCTGGCCAGTGAAGTCGCGGCTCGGCGCGATTCCAGCACCGACGTGATGGCCTGAAGCGGTGGTCATGCCGGACAGATGGCGATGCCGAGTGGAGTGCCGTTTACGTGATCCGGCGGCTTCGCCGAAAATCTGACATGGGCCGAGTTTTCGGCGCTGTACAATCCTTACCGCCAAGTAAAGCCCTAGTTTGTGTTTGGGTGTCGACAGGCCGGTTAGCTCATCACGACACTTTGCCATCTAGTTACCTCCTACTAGTACTACTAATACGAGGCGTTACAACGATCGATCGGGTTGGATAAGCATGCCAATTAGAGATCTCTTGCGGGTACCCGGCTTTTTCACTGAACCCATGGTCCTCGTGTCGGCAGACGGGACCATCGATACATCTAACGACTCGTTCGCCAGCACGATTGGCGTATCGCCCGAGGGATTGAAGGGAAGGAGACTGGACGCGCTGGCAGCGGCATCGGCTGCGGCGATACAAGAGTACCTGCGTGCCTGCGCTCAAAGCCAAGACACAGTGAACGGCTCGTTGATCTTGCGCCGGCGTGCAGAGACCATTGCGTTGCACGCCCGCGGCATTGCTTATCCTCCACGATCCGCGCCGTCGGCATCACAGGTTCTGCTGCGTTTAGTGGTGGACAACGTGCCCGGTACGCGCGCGCCAGTTCTGCGAACTCATTCTGAGCCGCCCGGTGACAAGTGGCGCGAGGTGGAAGAATCGCTGCGACGCCAGAGCCAAATTCTAGAAGTGACGCTCGCAAGTATTGGTGACGCTGTGATCGTGACGGATGCGGAAGGTCGCGTGACGTATCTCAATTCTGTTGCTGAGTCGCTCACGGGTTGGTCGAGTCGAAGTGCGAGCGGCCGCGCGCTTCCCGAAGTCTTCAAGATCATCAACGAATACAGTCGTCAGCCCGAGGCTGATCCCGTCGCGAAGGTACTCCGAAGCGGAATGATTGGGGTATCCGGATTTTAGTGTGGGAAGACCGCACTAGCCCTTCTTGTCTGACAGCTCTCGTTCGGTAGGTTTCTGGTATCGCAAGGCTTACGCGCTTTTAGCCTTCAGTGTGGGCTTTGTCTGGCGCATGTCGGTGCAAGGAAACAATCAGTGGCAGGTCACCTTGCCCCCGGCTCGAACTGGGGTTTGAGGCGCAGTGGAACGGAAAACCGGGTTAAGCCACGCGCCTAGCTCCCGTGCAGAGAATCGATCAGCGGGCACGACACAGTGCCTCGCTGCGCATGGCACTCGTTGACCAACCGTGACAGCACCGCTTCGATTCGCGTCAGGTCCGCCATCTTGGTGCGCACGTCGGTGAGCTGGAGCGCAGCCAGCTCGGCGGCTTCGCTGCAGTGAGTGCCGTCCTCAAGCTGTAGGAGTTGGCCGACTTCGTCCAGGTTGAACCCCAGCCGCTGGGCGGATTTCACGAAACGCACCCGCGCCACGTCCGCCGATCCGTAGCGGCGAATACTGCCGACGGGCCGACCTGGTTCTGGCAATAACCCCTTGCGCTGATAGAACCGGATGGTCTCCACGTTGACCCCAGCGGCCTTGGCGAAAGCCCCGATGGTCAGTGTTTGCGGATCGTTCACCATCGCGCTTGACTCCGTACTTGACTACGGAAGTAACCTTAGC
Organism: Steroidobacteraceae bacterium; assembly: GCA_035760885.1. Lineage (GTDB taxonomy): Bacteria > Pseudomonadota > Gammaproteobacteria > Steroidobacterales > Steroidobacteraceae > Steroidobacter. The sequence continues at coordinate 7,839 of DASTSB010000288.1, forward strand.
GCATCACGCAACGTCTCGGAAGGAGATCCCTCACATGGCAGACCCCAGCAACGGCCGCGGTGCACTGGCCGCCGGTGGCCTCGCCGCCATCCTCGCCTCGACCTGCTGCCTCGGTCCGCTGGTGCTGATCACGCTGGGTTTCTCCGGCGCCTGGATCGGCAACTTGACCGCGCTGGAACCGTACCGGCCGATCTTCATTGGCGTGGCGCTCGTGGCGCTGTTCTTCGCGTGGCGTCGCATCTTCCGGCCGGCTCGCGCCTGCGCGCCGGACGACGCATGCGCCGTGCCCCAGGTGCGGACGGCCTACAAGGTGATCTTCTGGATCGTCACCGCCCTGGTGCTGATCGCGCTCGTGTTCCCCTACCTCATGCCCCTGTTCTACTGAAAGGAGATTGCCATGAAGAAACTCGTCGCATTGCTCGCTCTGACCGTTGCCCTCAGCGCTCCCGCCTGGGCCGCCACCAAAACCGTCACGCTGTCGGTGCCGAGCATGACCTGCGCCACCTGTCCGATCACGGTCAAGAAGGCGCTGACCAAGGTCGAAGGCGTCATCGAGGCCAAGGTGACCTGGGAGCCCAAGGAGGCGGTGGTAACCTACGACGATGCCAAGACCACTCCGGCCGCGTTGACCAAAGCCACCGAGAACGCCGGCTACCCGTCTACCGTCAAGAAGTGAGCACACGCTCATGACCGAGGCGATCACGCTGCACATCGATGGCATGACCTGCGGGTCGTGCGCCGAGCACGTCAAGCAGACCTTGGAAAAGGTGCCCGGCGTGCGTTCGGCCTCAGTGTCCTACCCACAGCGCCGGGCCGAGATTGAGGCCAGCGTAGGTACCGCCGCGGACGTGACCTCGCTGGTCGCGGCGGTATCCGCACTCGGTTACCGAGCGCAGCTTGCCGATGCGCCGGGGCAACCCAGCGACCTGCTGAACAATGCACAAGAGCGGCTGGGCGGCGAACCAAAGCGCGAGGACGATGAGGCTGCACTGCACGTGGCCGTGATCGGCAGCGGCGGCGCGGCGATGGCGGCGGCGTTGAAGGCCGTCGAGCAAGGGGCGCGTGTGACGCTGATCGAGCGCAGCACTCTCGGCGGCACCTGCGTCAACGTCGGATGTGTGCCGTCCAAGATCATGATCCGCGCTGCCCACATTGCGCATCTGCGTCGCGAGAGTCCGTTCGATGACGGCATTGCCGCCGCCTCGCCGAAGATTCTGCGTAAGCGCTTGCTGGCTCAGCAGCAGGGGCGCGTCGATGAACTGCGCCACGCCAAGTACGAAGGCATCCTGACGAGCACCCCGACCATCACCGTGCTGCGCGGCGATGCCCGATTCAAGGATGCGCACACGCTGACCGTGGCAACCGCTGACGACGGGATGCGCGAGGTGAGTTTCGACCGCTGCCTCATCGCCACCGGGGCCAGTCCGGCGATTCCACCGATCCCGGGCTTGAAAGACACGCCCTTCTGGACGTCGACCGAAGCGCTGGCCAGCGACACGATCCCCGATCGGCTGGCCGTGATCGGCTCGTCGGTGGTGGCCGTCGAACTCGCGCAGGCCTTTGCCCGGCTGGGCAGCAAGGTGACCATGCTGGCGCGCAGCACACTGTTCTTTCGCGAAGACCCCGCCATTGGCGAGGCCATCACGGCCGTGTTCCGCGCCGAAGGCATCGAAGTGCTGGACCACACCCAGGCCAGCCAGGTCGCCTATGAGGATGGGGAATTCGTGCTCACCACCGAACGCGGCGAACTGCATGCCGACCGGCTGTTGTTCGCCACCGGCCGCACCCCAAACACCCGCACGCTCAACCTCGACGCGGCCGGTGTGGTGGTCAATGCGCAAGGCGCCATCACCATCGACCACGCGATGCGCACTACCGTGCCGCACATCTATGCCGCCGGCGACTGCACTGACCAGCCGCAGTTCGTCTACGTCGCGGCGGCGGCCGGCACCCGCGCTGCAATCAACATGACGGGTGGCAACGCGACGCTGGATCTGACGGCGATGCCGGCGGTGGTGTTCACCGACCCGCAGGTCGCCACCGTGGGCTACAGCGAAGCCGAAGCGCACCACGACGGTATCGAGACCGACAGCCGCACGCTGACGCTCGACAACGTGCCCCGGGCGCTGGTCAACTTCGACACGCGCGGTTTCATCAAGCTGGTTTCGGAGGCCGGTTCGGGACGACTGATCGGCGTGCAAGCGGTAGCCCCGGAAGCAGGCGAGCTGATCCAAACCGCAGTACTGGCGATTCGCAACCGCATGACGGTGCGAGAGTTGGCCGACCAGTTATTCCCCTACCTGACGATGGTCGAGGGGCTGAAACTCGCGGCACAAACCTTCACCAAGGACGTAAAGCAACTGTCCTGTTGCGCGGGGTAGTGGCTGGGCCTCTTACCTATGCTTCATCGGCTGAATCACAAATTCAGGCTGAAGCGCCGCCTCTTGCACAATGGGCTGAGGACTATTCGAAATACCCCTCTTCGAGTAGCCGCGCCAGCGTCGGGAGATAGGGGCCGTACTCGACCACGCGCGTGATCTTCTTCTTGCGCGTTGCCGCCGTGGTCATCCGCTGGAACACGAAGTCCGTGGTCATTGGGTCGTCGTCATCGACCAACACGGTTTCGATAACCGAGCCATCCTTGCGCGCCTTCTTGTCGTAGAGCATGCGCGCCCGAAGCACCTCGAAGCTGTAACCCCTGCCCATGCGGTTCATGTCTTTGGCCACTCGGTTGACTGACTCAGTATAGGCATTGGTAATCGGCTGCTCGAAGTAGGCGAAGATTTCGTCGTGCCAGTTGTGCACGGCGGTGGTCAGGTCCTTGAACGTGGCCGCCAATTCGGTCGGAATATTGGCCTGCCACTTCGCGCAGATTGTTGGCCTCGCCAACCACACTTTGCTGCTCGCAGGCGACGGGCGCGAGATTCCAATCGACAATGGCGCTGCGCCGATCCGTCTGTCTGATGGCGAGTTGTTCGGTGTCGTACTGGTTTTTCGGGACGCCACTGAGCAGCGACAAAGCGCGCATGCTCGAGCCTGGCTTGCGTCCATCATCCAGTCATCCAACGATGCAGTTATAAGCAAGACTCTCGATGGGAAAATCACATCATGGAATCCTGCTGCGACTCGCCTGTTCGGCTACACGCCTGAGGAGATCATTGGCCAGCCGATCACCAAAATCATCCCGACCGAACTGCATGACGAAGAGGAGTATGTGCTCGCTAGATTGCGACGCGGCGAGCAAGTGAATCATTTCGAAACGATGCGTCTGACGAAGAACGGAAAGCGCGTCGAAGTCTCGTTGACTGTCTCGCCCATACGAAATGACGACGGCGAGATCGTCGGCGCATCGAAGATTGCCCGTGACATCACGGAGCGCAAGCAAACAGAGCAGATTCTTCGGGAAGCTGACCAGCGGAAGGATGAGTTCCTTGCGACAGTCGCTCACGAAATGAGAGGCCCGTTGGCACCTCTTAGACACGCTGCGGCGATTGTTTGTCGAGCCGAGCATGCACGCCCGGAAGTGCAAAAGGCTTGCGGCATCATTGATCGTCAGCTCGGGCAATTGGCGCGGCTCGTTGATGATCTGCTTGACGTCTCGCGCGCTGGAACCGGGAAACTCCATTTGAACAAGGAGGCGCTGGACCTCGGCGAACTCGTCGACAACGTTCAGAGCTCTCTTAGGTCACAGTTCGAGGCCTCACACCAAGAGCTGGTCGTGGCGTCACCGGTCGGGTCCGCGTACGTTCTCGGCGATCGCATTCGGCTGACCCAAGTGTTCGCCAATCTCCTTCAGAATGCTAACAAGTACACGCCCAAGGGAGGACGAGTCACAGTAGCGTTGCGGCAGGAGCAAAAGGATGCGGTGGTGATCATCAGCGATACAGGCATCGGAATCCCTGCGGCGATGCTAGATCGAGTATTCGATTTGTTCGCGCAGGTCGAACATTCCCACGAGCGCACCCGTGGCGGTCTTGGGATAGGGCTCAACATCGCAAAACGTTTGGTAGAGCTGCACGACGGGCACATCGAGGCACGGAGCGAGGGCGAAGGTCGCGGAAGTGCATTCGTTGTGCGACTTCCAATGTTTGAACGGGAAGAATGACCACGAGGCGTTTGGCTGCGTTTGAGCAGGTGGTCAGGCGATCCGAGTGTCCGGCTACACAGTTCGCTGTGCGGAGATTCTGGCGGACCCTAACGCTTCACTCACCAACCTGAGATCCTCGGTGGTGAAGGCGGTCCCCACCTTTAAGCAGGTATCCAGCTCCCTTATGAGCTGCTGTATCTCGGACATCTCGAGCGCGCTCGGACCGCGAAGTTCGATCCGCACCTGATCAAAAAAACTCTGTCTGAACAACTGTGGCCCACCGCCACCGGTGCGCTCAAAACAAATCCAAAGGCCACCGAACTCGAGCTCGATGCGTGCAATCACATCAATGCTCGCATCGATAAGTTTGCTGATTGTAGGCGGCGGCACATCAAGCGTAAGGCCACTTGAAATAGGCACCCCGCCTTCGATGAGCAAATATTCTCGCGTGACGCGTCCTGACCAACGGCGAGCAACCGCGCGGAAGCA
>DASTSB010000289.1:0-5587 GCA_035760885.1 Steroidobacteraceae bacterium
GCGAGCGGCGCGGCGGCATCGATCGATCTGCCGCCCTCGATTCGTTCGCCCGAATAGAAGTCGTACCATGCAGCACCTTGCGGCAAGTAGACCTTGCGCGATCGAGCTTTGTATTCGTGCACGGGACTGACTAGGAACGCACGCCCGAACAGATATTCATCGTTGATATTGCGAACATTCGGATCGGCGAAATCCATCACGAGGCCACGCATGATGATCTCATCGCGATGATGCGTGTCCGCAGCCAGCGTGTAGATATAGGGCAGCAATCGATAGCGCAGCTGATCGTACGACACGAGACTGCGATATATATCGGAACCTTCCGGCGCGAGGTTGTAGATCTCGCGATACGGGAATTCGCCATGCGAACGAAACAGCGGCGCAAAGGCACCGAACTGGAACCACCGCAAGTTCAGCTCGCGCCATTCATCCAGATCCGCCGCACTCGGCTTCATGTATCGGCTCTCGAGCGCGAAGCCGCCGATATCGAACGTCCAGTTCGGAAGACCCGACATGGAAAAGTTCACACCCGCGGAAATCTGATTGCGCAAATCATCCCATCGCGATGCCACATCGCCGCTCCAAGTTGCAGCGGCCGTGCGCTGCTGACCTGCAAACGACGAGCGCGTCAGGATGAATACGCGCTTGGCAGGATCGGCGGCACGATCTCCCCGATACACGCCTGAACTGTGCACGAGCGGATAGGAATTGAAATACACCGCGCTCGGACCGAGCGCAGTTGGGCCGATGCGCTTCTTGATTTCCTCTGGATCCAAATTCGAGTGGACGTCCGGCTCGGACGCATCCAACCACCAGGCATCGACGCCAAGTCGATTGAGGTTCTCGTCGATCTGTCGCCAGTAGATCTGTCGCGCTTCCTCTGAATACGGATCGTAGAAGGAGCTGAGGTGTCCCTCACCTACCCAGTCCTTGGTGCCCTTCTCGATGTTGCGCTTATAGATGAACCCTTTCGCATCTAGCTCTTTGAAGTTCTTCGTGTTCGGATAGAACTTCGGCCATACAGAGATCATGAAATGCGCGTTCAGATCGTGAATCTGATCGATCATGGCTTTCGGATCGGGGAACCGCTCGGGATCGAACTGGTGCGAGCCCCACTGATCTTCGCGCCAGTAGAACCAATCCATCACGACGTTATCGAGCGGCAGATTGCGCTTGCGATATTCCTTCACGACGTCCAGCAGCTCGGCTTGCGTCGTGTAGCGTTGGCGACTCTGCCAGAAGCCATATGCCCAGCGCGGCAACATGACTGCCTTGCCGGTCAGCGAACGATAGCCCGCGATCACCTCATCCAAGTTCGAACCGGCGATGTAGTAGTAGTCGATCGCGTGCGCAGCTTCGGACGACAACATCAGCGAATGACGGTCCGACTCCGGTAGCGGGTCGTTGTGGAGCAGCGCGATGTGGCTGTTGTCCGGAATCCATTCGATGCGAACCGCGATGGGCTTGCCCGCTTGCATCGGCACATCGAAGTTGTGATACCAGGGATTCCAGTTCTGACGCCACTTATCGAAGATCAGCTTGCCGTCGACGAACACCTTGAAGTAGCTGCCCGCATAGAGTTGAAAGCGATGCAGCCCTGTCTTGTCGGACTCGAGCTTGCCTTCCCAGACCACGGAAAGATCTTTGATGTCGTTGCGACGTGGAGCGTTGTTCGGGGTCGTTTCCCCGAGCACCTCTTGCGGGCGATTGGCGAGATCCTTGATGTAGTGATAGTTGATGTCCGCTTCAACGCGCTGGACTTTCGGGATGCCCGCGACCGAGTACGTCGCCGTGAAGCCACCCAACTTGCCGGTGGCGTCGTAAACCTTCAAATCACGCGAGACGAGCCCGTAGGGCCGTGGATTTCCAAATCGCGTGATCGAGTTGTTATCCCACAGCACGCCGTACTTGCGATCGGACACTACGAACGGAATCGCAACATCCATGTTGTGCTGCGCGAGCAGCACGTCTTCACCGTTGTAGTTCATCTGTGCGTTCTGATGCTGGCCCAGGCCGTAGAACGCTTCTTGGGTGTTCGGATTGAATTGCTGCTCGATCGAATAGAACCCTTGGCCGTCGATCTGCACGGGCGTCAGCACTCGACGCGATGTCTCGGCCAATCGGACGTTCCCCTTCTCATCGGCAAATCGCACGGCGCCGTCTTGCAGCGACACCGTCGCTTGGAGACTGCTTGTCGCTAGGGTGACGGAACCATCGCCTTGTTTCACTGCGAAGGTCTTTTGGGTTTCCGGCTTCGCAATCGTCATCAGGCTTGCTGCCAAATCTTGAAGATCCGCGCTCGGTGCACTCGTGACGTGAATGATTCGATCCGAAATGACCTCTAGCCGCACACGTTTGGCAGGTCCAGCGTGAGGTGCGATCACGACTCCGGAATCCGTTTCGGTGTACGTCGAAGTCGATCCAGCAGATTCGCCTGCAACGAACGCGAGAATGCAGATTAGGAATGCGGTGGAAGTATTTCGCATACGCAAGCTCGATAAAGAAAGCCGCGCACGAGGCGCGGCCAAGGACGCGAGAGCACCGATGAGAAGCGCTCCGGCTTTTCGAGTGGAGCGACGCGATGTCGCCCCACTCTCGGGGTGCAGTTCTAGCTGCGCTTAGAACGTAACTCTTAGAGTCAGCGCCACGCGACGATCGAATGTGAACCAGCCATTGCGATACAGGCGATTGTCGACGTAGCCGGTGTTGTAAGCGGCTCCGCTGTCGTCCTTGTACTTGTACGGTCCGACGAGCAACTTCTGCGTGGTGTTCGTCAGGTTGTTCGCCTCGATGCCGAGCTGAACGTTGTCCGTGAATCGATAGAAGAACGAGCCGTCGAGCTGTCCGAAGTCATCGTTCCACACCGTACCCTTGTCGTCGCCGTCCGCCGTCGTAAGCAACCAGCGTTCACGCCAGTTGTAAGCGAGGCGTGCTTCGACGGGACCGCGTTGGTACATCAGCACGAAGTTGTAGCTGTTCTTCGACAAGCCCTCGAGCGGCAAACCAGGCACGGTGTAGTCGCCAGCGGTCGGCCCAGGTGCACCGTTGCTCTCGACATACGTGTAGTTCGCTTGGATGCCGAAGCCGCGGAAGATGCCAGGCAGGAAGTCATAGAATTGCGAATAACCGACTTCGAAACCCTTGATCGTTCCCGAGTCGCCGTTGATGGTCGACTTGAGCAGCCAGTCGTGCCCAAAGAGCGGCACGGGCGCCCTGCCGGTAATGAAGTAATCCTTCACGTCCTTGTAAAACAGCGTGCCGAATAACGAGCCCTGAGGCGCGAAGTACCACTCCAATGCCGTGTCGAACTGCGTCGCCTTCATCGGCTTGAGCAGCGGGTTGCCGCCATCGCCGTTGAATTCGAGCACGCGCTGATCGATCGGATTATTGCTGCCGTCGTAGGTCGTCTGGATCGTGCCGCCGAGCTTCACATTCGCACGGAGCTGATCCAAGGTCGGACGCGCGATGGCCTTCGATGCGGCGAAGCGCCATTGCAGATCGTCGGTGAGCTTCACGCGCAAGTTGAGGCTCGGCAATACATCGCTGTATTCGTTCTCCAGATCGATCGGCACCGCTTGGTTCTGGCCGAGACTCGAAACCGAAGGATCGAGGAGCGAGTAGCTCGTCCAATCCGGCTGCTGCGCATAACCGACAGCCTCGGATTTGGTCTTGACCCAACGCACGCCGATATTGCCGTCGATCGGCATGGAGAGATCGTCCTTACCGAAGCGCAGCAACGCATAAGCAGCGTACGTTTTTTCCTTCTGCGTATTCACATCGAACGGACCGAACGTATCCGGCGCCCAGCCGCTGCCATTGATCTCAGCCGTCTTGATGATGGCGCCGTTCTGATTCAGGTTCTTCACCAGATCGTCGCTCGCGACCCAAATGCCGGCCGGAAGCTTCGTATCGCCACGATAGAAATTGTCGAACGTGAAGAACGTGCCGTGATCGGCCATGTATTGATCGACGCGAGCCAAGTCGCCAGGCCAGCCGCCCGAGCTGTTGCCCTGCCACCATTCGGTGATCGGATTCCAGTTGTAGCCCGTGTCTTTGTTAGTCGCGTCGCGATCGGTGTAGCGCGTACCGATGCGGACGGTCTTGAACCAACCGCTGTCGATGGTGAACGTGCCATCCAAGCGTGCAGCAATTTGGTCCGCATCGTTGTCCTGCGTGTCGTCCATGCCCGCTGACCAATAGTAGTTGGATGCAGCATTCAGGTATCCATCGGGCCCGACCGTCACCGCGGGCAACGATCCGTTCAAATCGATGGCCAAGGTTCGCGGCATGCTCTCGGTGTTCACCGTGTAGTCGGTGGCCTTACCGGTCGCCTTGACGTATTGAACGTCGAAGTTGAAGGAGAGCCGATCGGTCGCGTCAAACTGCACGCCCGCCGAATACTCGCTCGTGACTTGATTCGTCGTTGCGAATCGCGTCGTCGAACCGGTGGGAACGCCATCTCCGCCGACTTGATCTTGATTACCGTGCCAGCCGGTCGTAGCCAGCGTGCCCGACGTGAACAATCCGTTCTCATCGAATTGGAAGGACGTACCCGCCGCTGGACCGACGTTGTAGTACGAGTCTTGGAACCACGCCGAATGCTCGCGCCAATCGCGATCGTAGTCCGATCGCATCGCTTGCAAATGCGCTTCGACTCGATCGCTCGGGCGCCATTGCAGCGCCGCTGCATAGCCTTTGCGTTTGCGAGTGAAATCGAGATCGCTCCAGCGCGCGCCGCCGGGAACGTACACGCACGTGAATGAGGTGCCAGGAGCGCTCATGTCTGGGCAGTCTTGTTCGCCAGTCGTTGCGCCAACATCTGCGGCGCGGCGGCGGAACAAGCGGCCAAATTGAATGCTGTCAGTGCGTGTCGCGAGTTCCGAGTAGGCGACGTCGACCAAGAAGCCGATCTCGCCGATGCCCGTGTCCCAACGATTGCTGTAGAGCGCGGATGCGGACGGCTTGCTCTTTTCGGAGAAGTCGCCGTAGTTCACGCCGCCGGTGAATCCGATGACTTGCCCTGGCGAATCGAACGGCATGCGCGTGCGTAAGTTCACGGTACCGGCGATGCCGCCTTCGATCATGTCTGCCGACGGATTCTTGTAGACATCGACGCCCGCCATCAACTCTGAAGGCACGTCTTCGAAACTCAAACCGCGCGTATTGCGCGCGCTGAACACGTCGCGACCATTCAACTCGCTGCGCACTTGAGTCATACCGCGGATGACGACCCCGCTGCCTTCGGCGGAGAAGCGATTCGTGTCGTTCGGCGCAAACAAGTGATCGATCGCAATACCGGGAATGCGCTGCAACGCTTCCGTTACGCTGCGATCGGGAAGCGCGCTGATGTCCGTCGCCGAGATCGAGTCGACGATCTGCTCGGAGTTCTGCTTGATCTCCTGCGCGCTTTGGATGCTCGCGCGCAGACCGGTCACGACGACCTCATCCACTTGCTCGCTGCGATCCACGGTTTGCGGCTTCGAGTCGGCAGCCCATGCCGAACTGCCCCAGATGGAGCCCGCCACAACGAGTGCACCGGCAGCGACCGCCGAGCGCGAAGGATTGAAAGAGTGACCCACTTGCGGCC
>DASTSB010000290.1:0-68840 GCA_035760885.1 Steroidobacteraceae bacterium
CCTCCTTCGATGAAGCACGCGATGAATTCACGCGGAACTACCTCTCGCAAATCCTGCAAATCACCGGCGGAAACGTTAGCCAGGCTGCGCGTCTAGCGAAGCGCAATCGCACGGACTTCTACAAGCTGTTGGCTCGGCATCAGCTGACGCCGGAAGACTTTAAGCAACGCTAGTGACTAGTGACTAGCGGATAGTGACTAGGAAAGAGGCCGCCGCCGGCGGCCTTTTTGGGTGCGGTCACCCGAACGTGGCAACTGCGCGATGCGCGGCCCTCCCCGCCTTCGTCGACCTCGCAATTGCTTCCGCATCTCCTCCTTGCAACATCCACGCGGAAATCCAAGAAGTTCTTCCACCCTCTCCCCAACCCTCTCCCATCGAAGGGTCATCGAAGGGAGAGGGAGCTTGAGCAGATCGCTATATCGCTAGTGAGACGCCTGGGCGCCTGTTTCACGGTTGTCAGTTGACCGTTATCGGTTGGCGATCACGCGGTGTCCCGATCCACGATCCCGATCCCCGAACCACGACCCCCGAACCACGATCCACGAACCCCGATCCACGAACCACGGTGCCCGTTTGCTGATCTTCTCTTGCCTAGTCACTAGTCACTAGTCACGCGTCCCTAGCGTTGCTATTCACTATCCGCCATCCGCAAGTCACTATTGCGCCATGGCTACTCCTCTTCCAGAAGAAATGCGCGCCTTTCGCAATGCGCTTGGATCGTTTGCCACGGGCGTGACGGTGGTGACGACGATTGCAGCGGACGGCACGAAAGTCGGACTCACTGCGAACAGCTTCAACTCCGTGTCGCTCGATCCGCCGATGGTGTTGTGGAGCCTCGCAAAAACTTCGCGAGCGCTGCCGATTTTTACGGCCGCGGAATTCTTTGCGATTCACATCCTTTCCGCGGACCAAGAACCGCTCTCGACACTGTTTGCCCGCCCTGGCGTGGATAAATTCTCCGGGCTCACTTTCGACAGCGGGATGGGCAACGTTCCGCTGCTGCAGGATTGCTCAGCGCGCTTTCAGTGCCGAACGGCATTCCAATACGAAGGCGGTGATCACGTGATCTTCGTCGGCAAGGTGGAGAAATTCGATCACACAGTCCGCGCACCTTTGCTCTTTCACGGAGGGCAATACGCGCTCGCGGTCAACAAGCGGCGCGATGAGCCCGCCGGCGAACCCGAAGATCCCAATAGCAGCTTCAGCCGAGACTTCCTGATTTATCTGTTGGGCCGAGCGCACCATCAGCTGTTTCTGGAAATCCGCAAAGAACTCGAGAACCGCGGGTTGAGCGAAGATCAGTGGTTCGTCATGAGTTTGCTTGGCGTGTCGGATCATCGAACCGTGGCCGAGCTTGATCGCCTGCTCGCCTATACGGGCAAACGCGTGACCTATCCTCTCGTCGCCGGGCTAGCGGCTGCGGATCTAGTGCAGCTTGAGGGCGTCTATGATCCTCACGCTCGCGTGACCCTGACTTCAAAAGGAAGACAAGTGGTCATCGAGCTCGTCTCTGCCGCCAAGGCCATCGAAGCAGATGCGGAACGCAGCCTGGATCCGAGCGAAATCCATGTTCTGAAGCGAGCCCTACGTACAATCATTCGCAACACCGATCCGGGCTTGCCGCTGCTGTTGAGCTCCACCGATCCCGAATAAGTGGTTCTTTTCGACTTCGGTCACAAACGAGCAACGCTTCGAGAGGTACATTGCGCGCTTGCTCTGCAAGATCTGTGTCGAATTACTTTCCACTTGCGCACAGCCGGTTGGACAGAAGTCCAACTGACAGTTAAGTCGCTTGAGTCGATGGGTCCGACCACGCAAAATGCCGCCCCCATGGAGCCCGGCTCGGAAGACGCTTCCGAACTTCGCGCGCGTGCCCTGCGAGTTGGCACCGACCTTGTTCAGATCAGCCGCATCGCTGAATCCATCGAGCAGTTCGGGGACAAGTTCATTCGACGCTTGTTTACTGACGACGAGATTGCTTACGCAAGCTCGAGTACGCCATTGCAGGCTGAGCGGTTTGCGGCACGCTTCGCCGCGAAGGAAGCCACGATCAAGGCGCTTTCGCTGTCGGACGTCGGGCTGGATTGGAAGATGATCGAAGTGCGACGCGCTGCAAACGGCGCTTGCACTTTGAGATTACACGGCGCGGCCCATGCCGCTGCGACCGAGGCGGGCATTCGTGAAATGAGCGTGAGCTTGAGTCATGACGGCGACTATGCAACTGCCGTGGTCGTCTGTTTGGCCATGCCGTAACGGTTACTTTTTTCGATTCGAGAGCGAGTAAGAACATGAGCGATCAACTGACGAAAATCCGCGGCATCCTCAAAGAGCATGGCCGTTTGAGCAAAGATGCCGACACGCTGGATCCGAACGCGGATTTGTATCAAGCAGGCATGACTTCGCACGCAAGCGTCAACGTCATGTTGGCACTCGAGGGCGAGTTCGACGTCGAATTCCCCGACGCGATGCTCAAGCGCAACGTATTCAATTCGATCGCCTCGATCAGTGCGGCGCTGAGCGAACTGCAAGCTGCCTAAGGCGGCGCGTCACACTTGTTCATTGAGGCCAGTGATGCCCAGTCCGATTCGCGGTTCGACCTTGCAGCACCGCGAACCGCTGTCCACAGGCTGGGATTTCTGCGCCGTTTCACCGGATGCAGTCGCATCTCCCGGTGAACTCAACGAAGGCCTGAACTGGCTCACCGCCACGGTGCCATGCACAGCGGCGTCGGCTTTACGGAGCCTCGGCCAATGGAGCTTCGATGCGCCATCGCGCCGCTTCGACGCGGATGATTGGTGGTTCCGTTGTGAGTTTGGCGCGCAGCGTCGCAGCGGCCGCATCGTATTGGGTCTTGATGGCCTTGCAACTCTCGCAGACGTTTGGTTCAACGGCGAGAAGATCCTCTCTAGCGACAATATGTTCGTCGCTCATGAGATCGACATCACAGAGCGCATCAAGAGCAAGAACGAACTACATTTGCGATTTCGCAGTTTGGATAAGGCGCTCACCGCGAAGCGTCCTCGCCCGCGGTGGAAAGCACCTATGATCGAAAACCAGCAATTGCGCTGGTTTCGCACCACGGTGCTCGGACGCACGCCGGGTTGGTCGCCCTCTGCCGCAGCAGTCGGTCCTTGGCGACCGGTCTGGATCGAGTATCGGAATGATGTTGCGATCTCCAGTGTTCAGCTTCGCACTTCGGTGGCCGGCGCAAGCGGAACGGCACATGTCAGCCTACAGCACTCGTCTTTCAAGAATTCGAAGCTGACCGGTGCCGAACTGATCCTCTCCAAGGACGAGCAGCGGTTCTCGCATCCGCTCACAATCACCGACTCAACCGCTCACGGCGAACTGACAGTTCCTAATGCCGAGCGATGGTGGCCACACACTCACGGCACTCCGACGCTCTACTCCGCTCAGCTTGAGCTCAAGATCGAAAGCGATGGCGATCAACTCACTGTGCAAAGGCTCGATATCGGCCAGGTTGGATTTCGCACCGTGCGCGTCGATACAACCGATGGCCAATTTCGCGTGCTCGTGAATGAGGTTCCAATCTTCTGTCGCGGAGCCTGTTGGACACCCATCGATGTGGTGACCTTACGCGCTAGCGAAGCCGAATACAGGAGCGCCATCGAACAAGTTCGCGATGCCGGTATGAACATGATCCGTGTCGGCGGCACGATGGTTTACGAACAGGATGCGCTGCTCCACGAATGCGATCGCAATGGCGTGCTTATTTGGCAGGACCTGATGTTCGCGAACATGGACTTCCCGCACGGAGACACCGCATTCGATGCTTCCGTGGAACGTGAACTTCGACAAGAGCTAACTCGCCTCGCTTCTCACCCTTCACTAGCTGTGCTTTGCGGCAACAGCGAAGTCGAGCAACAAGCAGCGATGTTCGGTGCAACTCGTGATCGCTGGACGCCTGCCCTCTTTCACGACTTCATTCCCAAGTTGACGGAAGAGATCTGCCCGGATGTGCCGTACTGGCCGTCGAGTGCACATGGCGGCTCGTTTCCACATCAACCCAATGTCGGAACCACTTCGTACTACGGAGTCGGCGCCTACCTGCGATCCCTCGAAGATGCGCGCAGATCCGAAGTGAAATTCGCATCTGAGTGTCTCGCGTTCGCGAACATCCCCGAGGATGAAACCATCGCAAAGATGCCGAAAGGCCTCGCACTTCGAGTTCACCATCCCGAGTGGAAGTCGCGCACGCCTCGCGACCTCGGTGCGGGATGGGATTTCGAAGATGTCCGCGATCACTACGTGAAAGAACTCTTCGGCGTCGACGTGATGTCGCTGCGCTATTCCGATCACGATCGCTATCTGCAACTCGGCCGCATCGCAACCGGTCAAGTGATGGCAGCCACGTTCGCGGAGTGGCGCCGCAAACGATCTGTATGTGGTGGTGGGCTCGTATGGTTCTTGCGCGATCTGATACCGGGTGCCGGCTGGGGCGTTGTTGACTCGTTCGGACAACCCAAGGCTGCGTACTATGCGTTGAAGCGCACACTACAGCCGGTGGCAGTATTCATTTCAGATGAGGGCTGCAATGGTTTGTCGATACACGTTGCCAACGACCTTGGCTGCGAATTCAGCGGACGCTTAGTCCTGAGCCTTTATCGCAACAATGCCGCTCCGGGCACGCACTCTGATTGTTCGATTACGGTCCCTTCTCGAAGCAGCATGGAAATGCCTGCCAATGAATTTCTCGAGAGCTTTAGCGATCTGGCCTACGCATATCGGTTTGGGCCGAAGACCTATGAGGTTATTGCCGCTAGGCTCGAAGACCAACGAGGTGCCGTCGTAAGCGATTGCATTCATGCAAATGCCGGCACGTCGATGCAATCAACGGCGGACATCGGCTTACAGGCGACCACTCGAATCGACGACAGCGGCTGTCTCGTATTGGAAGTGAGCACCAAGCGATTTGCGTATGGGGTCCACATCGACATCCCGCACTGCTCCACACCCGACAACTACTTCCACCTTGCTCCGGGATGTTCCCGCTCGATGCGCATCGCCGGCATCCCAGCGGGTGGACTCGTCCAGGGTCGCCTAAGCGCACTGAACAGCTCGATGGCGGTGCCGATCTCTTGATGCGACCGAACTCCAATTAGCGTCATGAGCACAGCCTCCGTCATAACCGAGCCCCACTATTTCGGCCCGCCAGAGCGGCCGCTTTTTGGGTGTTTCCAGCTCCCAGCGGGACCATGGTCTGGAACCAGAATTGTGTTGTGTGCCCCGCTGGGATATGAGGGGCAGTTCTCATACTTAACGCTTCGGCACCTCGCGACATCATTAGTCGGGACGACCGCTTCTGCTGTGCTGCGATTCGACTATCACGGATGCGGCGATTCTGCCGGCACCGACGAGGAGCCTGAACGGGTCCAAAGGTGGATCGGAAGCGTTCATGCGGCAGTCGACGAAATCCAACGCCTGGCTCCGGGCAATGGACCTACCGTGCTCATAGGACTGCGTGCCGGTGCTTTGCTTGCCGCAGCCGCTGCAGCAAGTCGAGACGATATCGATGGACTCGTGCTGTGGGCACCGACCTTAAGCGGGCGCTTGTTTCTGCGCGAGCAGCGAGCCTTTTCCGCAATGGCTCACGTGACTGCCACTGCGAACGGTAAACATCTGGAACAATGGGGCGAGAACGGGTTCGAGGCCAACGGTTATGTCTTCACGGAAGAGACCGTCGCCGCTTTTGAGGGCATAGACCTCAAGCAGCTGCAGTTACACGCGCGCACGCGTGTACTCGTCTTAAATCGCACCGACATACCTGTGCGATCTGCAATTCCTCAGAGTTGGAAACAGTCGAATATTTCAACAGAAGAAGCCGCAGCACCTGGGTATCCGGAACTCATGCAGCCGCCTTGGCTCTCGAGACGCCCGGACGAGGCGATTTCCCGCATCGAGACATTCGTACAGCAATTCGCTTCGACCGCGCACGCATCCACACTGCCTGTCGATCCGAACCGCACGAATCCGCTGGCGCGTGCGCTGCACGAATCCGCAGTGTGGTATGACAAGACGAAAACTCGGCTTGCGATTTTGACGGAGCCCGATAGGGGCTGCTCCACTGCCCTCATCTTGATTACGAGTACCTTCGGCTACCGTGTTGGGCCTAATCGCATGAATGTGGCATGTGCCCGACGCATGGCAAAACTTGGCATAGCCACCCTGCGCATCGACCTGGGATGCGTGAGCGAGAGCCGCGAGTCCGTCGAGAGATCACCGAATCCCCCATATCATTTGGACGCGATCAACGACGTTAAATCCGCAGTGGCCTTCATGAAGGCTCGCGGTTATGAGCACGTCGTACTCAGCGGAATTTGTGCTGGTGCGTTTCTCGCCTGGTACACGGGGATATCTGCAGCGGACGTCTCGGGGCTCCTTCTCGTCAATCCAGAAACGTTCAAACCTCTCAGATACTCGCTCGAGGATCACGTCCGCACGCTGCAAGCATCCATTCCATGGCGCGATCAATTGCGACAAGAGAAGAATGCCTGGCGCAAACTTGCGATTCTCGGAAACCGGGGTTTGCGCGTCGGGGAGTTGGCGTTACAGCGACTTCGTTCAACATTGCCTCTGCAGATCGGCCGCCCACGGGTTGCCATGGACATCAACTCACTTGGACGCCGCGGCAGACTGACTTCGATCATCTTTAGTACGGGCGATTCGGGGATCAAGGAACTGCAACGTGCGCTCGGTTCGCATCTCGATAAATTGCAAACGCGCGGCTGGTTGCAGGTGCGATATCTGGATGGCCCCGATCACTCGTTCACGCCGCGATGGGCGAATCGGATGCTGATTGAAAGCATGGCTGATGAGATGGCGAACTGGCCACTTACAGCATCCTCTTCAACACAAACCGCAGATCTGCAAACTGGCGCGACGACTTACCAATAGTGAAGCTTCAACATTCATGACAGCAAACTGCACGCAGCCTGCGATGCCGCGTCCGCTGCAACAACGTTTCTTCGATCACGTTCCGGCGCTGGATGGTCTACGGGGAATCGCGATCCTGCTCGTCATCCTTCACAACGCCGCGCACTTCGGCGAGCACCCGCACGGTTTCTTCTGGATCGTGGCCGTCATTGCAGCGCAGGGCTGGGTCGGTGTTCAGTTGTTCTTCGTGCTTTCGGGATTCCTAATCACCAGTAAGTTGCTCGCGACCCGCCATGCCTCGAACTACTACGCGGTGTTTTTCGGGCGACGCGTTTTGCGAATTTTTCCGCTGTATTACGGTGCGCTCATCGTTGGATTGGTCATCGCCCCTGCGCTGACTGGCAAGCCGCCAGGCGGAGATGCGTCATCCGTTCATGAAATCTGGCTGTGGACATTCCTTTTCAATTGGGTTCATCCGTGGGGCACGCCGGCCTTTGGCTTTCCGCATTTTTGGTCGCTAGCCGTAGAAGAACAGTTTTATCTACTTTGGCCATTCGTTGTGCATCGACTCTCGGATACGAAGCTAGCTCGTGCGTGTCTAGGTTTGATCATTGGCACTCTGGTCGTCCGCACGATAATGGCCGTAATCGGCGCTCCCGATGAGATGATTTATGAGTTCACCATCTGTCGGATGGACGCATTGGCGGCGGGAGCTCTACTTGCTACGTGGCTTGATTACCAAGATCGCCCCAGGCTTCTGCTGACGACGAGTTCCTGGCACCTGCCCGCGGCTCTCGCGATAGTGACGTTGGGCGCTTTGTTCTCACGCCTCTACACCCGAGACACTCTCTTCACGCAGACGATTGGGTACACCTTTCTAGCTGCATTCTTCGCGTTGATCCTTCTACCATGCGTGATCGGCACGAACCGGCTCAATCGAATTTGGCGCGCCCTTCTTTCTGCGCGCGCCTTACGATCCGTCGGGAAGTACAGCTTTGCGATGTATGTATTCCATTTCCCGATCCAGTGGCACCTGCAGAAATTCTTGCCGCTCCTGGAGCAGCGATTGGCGGCTTGGGCTGGAATCGTGTTTGTAGTCATCGTCGGATTACTCAGCTATGCAGGTGCGTATCTTTCGTACCATCTGTTCGAGAAGCACTTCTTGCGACTGAAATCGTCGTTTACTCCGCGCGCGCCTCAAGCCGGAACATCAGCAGAAGTGCTGCGGCATGCGTGAGCATCGGGACATGTTCGCCGGCCTGGAAACGGTCGTTGTGAACGCCCCTGCAGGATCAGCTACAAATATAGTGATGCTGCACGGCTATTCCATGTCGTCTGCTGCGTTATCTCCGTTCGCTCATTCACTCGGCGTCAACGCCAACTTCTATTTCCCGCAAGCTCCACAACGATCGCTGGATGGCGGCTGGACGTGGTGGCATGTCGATGCCATCAAGCGAGCGCAGGCATTGGCCATGGGACCGCGCAACTTGGCGCACGCTCAGCCGGAGCGACAATCGGCACGCCGCCAAATTTGCGCACTTATTAGTGAAATCAAACGCCGCAATCCGCACTGTACGATCGTTTGCGGCTTCTCGCAGGGAGGCATGCTGATCCTGGACGCGGTCCTTCTGGAGCAGCTTCGAATAGACGGCCTCGCGTTATTTTCGTGCTCGCTCATCGATCGAGACAGCTGGGCCGTGCACGCAGATCAGGTGCGCAACTTGCCGACGTTTATCAGTCATGGGTATCAGGACCCAGATCTGGCATTCGACGCAGGCTGCCAACTGCGGGACTTTCTCCTGAATGCGGGCGCACAGGTCGAATGGGTCCCTTTCGAAGGCCGGCACGAGATCCCTCTGCCGGTATGGCGTCGTTTCAAGCAATTCGCAGCAGCCCAGACCCAGCCTGCGTAGCACGATCGTCCCATTTGCATATGCGATCGGTCGGCGTACTTTGCCCACCAGGTCACGGTGTTTCGATTTAAGCATGCTAGAGTGCGCGCCAAAATGCGGCCATGCGGTCGACTTCAAGCGCTCGGCACTCGTGAAGCTGTGCCCTTTTTCACAATTGTGTGACATGCATGACAAGTAATCCTCCGAATCCCGGTTTCCAAGAACTCATCAATGCTGTCAAAGCAATATCAGAAGGCGTCGCGCGAGAGAACGCTGCGGACGTAGACAGCAAGGGCCGCTTCCCGACCGAATCCGTTTCCGCATTGAAGCAGGCTAAGGTCTTGTCCGCGCTCATTCCCAAGCACCTTGGCGGAGCCGGATGCACCATGCGCGAGGCCGCAGAGCTATGTTCGACGCTGGCGCAAGGATGCGGATCAAGCGGCATGGTCCTTGCGATGCATTTCAGTCAGCTTGCTTGCATTACGCGACACGCACTTGGCTCGGATTGGTTTGTCGGATATCTAAAGCAGCTGGTCGAGCATCAATACCTTCTCGCATCCATCACGTCCGAAGTCGGCACGTTCGGCGACACTCGTTCGAGCATCTGCGCCGTAGAGCGAGCTGATGGACGTTTTACGCTCAACAAACAAGCTACGACCGGATCGTACTGCGCTCACGCGGACGCGATTCTCGTTACTTGCCGACGTGCGCCTGATGCGCCGAACAACGATCAAGTGCTCGTTCTCGTTCGTGAGGGCGACTACAAACTAACTCAAACGACGAGCTGGGACACGATGGGCATGCGCGGCACATGCAGTCCCGGATTCAATCTCGAATCATCTGGCGACGAACAGCAGATCGTGCCAGGGAGTTTCGCAGACTCTTCCGCGCAAAGCATGGTGCCGTACTCTCACATTCTGTGGTCATCGCTATGGTGGGGAATTGCGGCCGATGCGGTGGCCCGCGCAGGTGCCTCGGTGCGTGCAGAAGCTCGCAAGAAGCCGGGGACCGTACCAGCGGGTGCGGTACGCTTGGCGGCGGTCTGGACCCAGCTGCAAACGATGCGACACAACTGGCTCGCGCTCGCGAAAGAATTCGATGAGTACGAATCTCGTACTGATGGCCGCGATGAACTCATGAGCATCGGTTGGGCGCTCAAGATGAATAGCCTGAAAGTCAGCTCCGCTGAAACGGCCCCACAGATCGTCCATCAGGCGCTGCAGATCACTGGTGTCATGGGCTACAAGAATGATTCGAAGTTCAGCGTCGGCCGTCACTATCGAGATGTGCTTTCCGCAGCGCTCATGATTTCCAACGATCGAATACTCTCGAAAAGTGCGTCCATGTTGTTGGTGTTCAAAGACGAGTGACGTAGACACTGACCTTAAGCGAAACAACAGCCATGACCATCGACTACGATCCGCAAAAGTTTTACGACGCACTGGTCGAGCACGGCCACATTTATCCAGTCGGCGTGCAAGGCGCCTTTGGGCGTGGGCCAGTTTTCGAGCGCATCGTCGATCGCTTCAATGACCTGGTTAGCGAGATCGCACGAGATGACGGCGCCGAAACGCGGACCTACCCGCCCGTCGTCAGCCGCAAGGTCATCGAGAAGAACAACTATCTCGAGTCCTTCCCACATCTGTGTGGCACTGTGTTCAGTTTCTTCGGGAAGGAACTCGAAGCGCGTCAGATGGCCCAGAAGGCTTCACAAGGAGAATCCTGGTCAGAGCATTTGGCTGTCACCGACCTGTGTTTAACGCCGGCCATTTGCTACCCGCTGTACCCTACGCTGAAGGGCAAGCTTCCCGAAGGCGGTGGGCTGTACTCGTTGCTCGGGTGGGCGTATCGCCACGAGCCTTCGCTGGAACCCACGCGTATGCAGTCTTTCCGCATGAGAGAGTTCATTCGCGCCGGTACGGCAGACCAAGTCGTGGAATGGCGAGATATGTGGCTGCAACGCGGTCTTGATCTTCTCCGATCGCTCGGGCTGAACGCCAACTCCGATGTCGCTGCAGATCCTTTCTTCGGCCGCGGCGGCAAAATGATGGCCGCCAATCAGCGCGAACAGCGTTTGAAATTCGAGGTTCTGATCCCTGTCATTTCGGAAGAGAACCCCACCGCATGCTGCTCGTTCAATTTCCACCAAGATCACTTCGGATCGAAGTGGGATATTCGTACTGCCGATGGTGAAGTCGCCAATACCGCTTGTTTGGGCTTCGGCCTCGAACGAATCGTGATGGCCTTGTTCAAGACGCATGGCTGTGACTTAGACCAATGGCCCTCCGACGTTCGCCGTCGCCTGTCGATCTAAACACGTTCGCATGCGTCATACGGTCATTTCGGGTCTCGACTCGTCGAACTATACCCGCCACTTGCTGCATACCGATGCAAGCGTGTGGACGGAAAAAAACTGTTACGCCGATCTGTGGATCGAGCTGCTGCACGCATTGCGCCTCAATCCGCTCGCGATGCTGCCCTTCACGATCACGATCGATTTCGAAGGCGATCAGTGGACCTTCTTCAAACCTTCCCACGATGAGCTTTACGAGCTGTACGGCGTAGACGTTCAAGAGCTCACGATTTGGCAGCCGCTGCTCGAACACGCCAAGGAACAACTGAGCGGGGGCAAACTCGTTAGCACCGAAGCCGATGCGTTCTGGCTTCCCGACACAGCGGGAACGGACTACCGCGACAAGCACACCAAGACCACGATCGTGTTGAACGATCTGGACGTCGAGAACCGGCGCCTCAGCTACTTCCATAACGCAGGTTATTACACGCTCGAAGGCGAAGACTTCATCAAGACGTTTCGCCTTGATGCGCCCGAGGATCCGGCGTTTATGCCGCTGTATTGCGAATTCGTCCGCATCAAGCGTGCTCGCGAGCGGGCCGACAAGGAGCTGGGGGCCCTATCTTGGGAACTGTTGCAAAAACATTTCGGGCGCATTCCGGATACCAACCCGATGCCCCGCTTCCGGGATCGGTTCAACACCGATCTGCCGCTCATGCAAGCACGCGGCCTGAAGTTCTATCACGCGTGGGCGTTCGCGGCGACGCGGCAGTTGGGTGCAGCGTTCGAACTTGCGGCGTTCAACCTTCGTTGGCTCGAAGCCCACGGTTTCTCTGGCCTCGAATCGAGTGCTCTAGCGTTTATCGATATCTCGAATGCTTGCAAAGCGTTCATCCTGAAAGGCGCGCGCGCAGTAAATTCAAAGAAGCCCTACGACGCCTCTGCGATGTTCGCGGAGCTGGAGTCTGCCTGGAGTCGCGGCATGGAAGGGATCGCCCGGCACATCCGCGCCTGAGGCCGATTTAGTCCTTTGAGCAAATCACGCGCTTATCTTCTCGGCGCCGCTCTGATTTCCCTCGTTCTTACGGTCGTCTTCGGTGATCTGCCGGGCCGTGGATTATTCGTCGGCGCGCTGCAGAACAGCGCGCACGTACCCGCGTCCGGGGCCATAGCAGCTCTGCTACTCGTGCTATGCAGGCATTGGCCACTTAGTCGCAAATGGACTGCGCTCACGCGCTATGTAGCTGTCGTTCTGGTCACCACTACGATCGGCGCAGCAATCGAAGTAATCCAAGGCGCGCTCCACAGAGATATGTCCCTCGAGGACGTGTTCCATGATTTCCTTGGAGCACTCATCGGCGCGGCAGTCATGCACACCTGCGGATGGGAGCCGTCTTCCAATCGGCTTCGCAAAACGTCCTTGGTGCTCGCTTGCGTGGCCGTATTGATTGCCGCGTTTCCTGTCGCATGGAGCGCTGCTGCGTACATTCATCGAGATCGCGAGTTTCCCTTCGTATTGCAGTTCGGCTCGCGACTCGATCGCTACTTCCTCTACGACTGCGCAGCCCACAGCAAATTCGCCAAGATTGAACAAATGAAATCAGGATCGGCGCTCGTGGTCGAACTGGATCCGACGTGCCGCAAACAAATCGGCGTTGCGGAGCCCTATGCCGATTGGCGAGGCTACTCGCGACTTAAGCTGGAGATTACGAACACTGCAAACGAGCCAATCCCGCTCACGATCCGTATCGAAGACATTCACCACAATCAGGAATACACGGATCGATTCAACCAGTCCTTCGATCTGGCCGGGAACGAGTACAAAATCCTCACCATCCCGCTGGATGCTGTTCGCAATGCTCCTGCAGGTCGTCAGATGGACATGCAGCACATCTACTGGATCAACCTCTTCACCAGCCTCGAACACCCGACGGCTCGTGTCGCTCTACACCGGATGTGGTTGGAGTAACAGCGTGCGTTTAGGACGTCTTGCGTGCACGCTCCATTGAACATACGGCAAGGCCATATCTCCAGCCTCCAGCCTCCAGCCAGCCCCAATCGGCTAGGCGTCGATTTCCGGCACGTCCTCGATGAGCACCGGTGAGCGATGCAGGTACGCCGTTGCGCGACGCTTCGCCTGAATGTCCTCATAAACGATGCGGGCGTGATCTTCAGTGATGCCGATGACCGGGGCCAACTCCGCAACTGGCACTGCGTGGTTGTGGGCCCAGAGCGCTAGATCCATCTGCTCATAAGGAAGCGCGAAATAAAACTCGTCCTGCCCTTGCGCCAGGCTGTATGTGTCGGTCGTGGGACGAGCGCTAGTGATGTCTTCCGGTAGATCAAGAGCCTTCGCAAGCGCATACACCTGCGTCTTGTACAGGTGTGCGATCGGTTTGATGTCGGCGGCCCCATCGCCATTCTTCACGAAGAATCCTTGATCGTATTCCAATCGATTCGGCGTACCGATCACTGCATAGTTCAATCGATCGGCGTGGTAGTACTCGATCATCTTGCGAGTCCGCTGCTTGAAGCTCGTTGCGGCGACGATCTGCAGATATTCCTGGAGCGGCATGCGAACGTCGTGCATCGCCCCATCGGGAGATTGCGCGATGAGATGGAAGTGACTCACTCGACCCTGCATTGCGCTGCGAATCGCGATCTTGCTCTTCCAGGCCGGGCCGTAACCCGGCAGTACCCGACGCATCGCCTCATCACGAGCCTCGTAGCATCCGAGCTTCTCCAGCGCCGGGCCGATGTTCACCGTGATCGGGCTCAATCCAAACTGCTGCGCGAGCAATTGGGCTCGACGTGCACTATCACCCGACGAGTCGTGTTCAGGAAGAATCAGCGTGCAAACACGCGCCGCACCCACGGCCTTTACGGCCAAAGCGGCGCACACGGAACTATCCACACCACCGGAGATCGCGACAATGAGCCCACGCTTGTGGAGCGTGCGAGTGATCTCTCGCAAGCGAGCGATGATGCGCTCAATCTCGGCACCTTCAGCGAACTTCAGAACGTCTTTGTTGAACACGGATGAATCCTGGAGGCTGGACGCTGGGGGCTGGGGCAAAGCAGCTAACACCGAGCGACGATGACACGGATCGCACCGTGTTCATCTTCTCGGCATTCGACATGGGTGAACTGAGGATTGGCGCGCAGTCGTTTCATCAATGCAGGTCCTTGCCCGAGCCCTACTTCGAACGCGAGCCACCCGCCTGCTCGCAGGAATCGCGGCGCCTGCTGCGTGAGTTTCATCAGGATGCCGATCCCTAATGGACCACCGTCGAATGCGAGACGAGGTTCGTGTTGCGAGATCTCGCTCGGCATCGCGCCTACTTTCGCAGAATTGATGTACGGCGGATTGCACGTCAGCACATCAACCTTGCCAAGAAACTCATCGCTTTCGAATGGCGCCAACAAGTCGCCGCAGCGAAATTCGACGCGATCTTCCATGCGCAGCAATTTGGCATTCTCCTTAGCCAATGCAACTGCGTCTTCGCTCAGGTCGGCGCCGAGCACTCGCGCGGTTACGATGTAATGAGCAATCGCCAAAGCAACATTGCCGCTACCCGTGCACACGTCGATCACCATCGGATTGGATGTTCGGCTCGCAACCTCTAATGCCGCATCCATAGCCGCCTTTGCGAGCAATTCGGTTTCTTTGCGAGGAATCAGCGCGCCCGGACCCGCCAGCATCTCGAGACCCATAAACCGCTGACGGCGCGTGAGATGCGACAGAGGAACGCCGCCGATACGTTTGTTCACCAACTCAGAGAAGACGAGGCGCTGCTCCTCAGCCAACTCAGGCAAGTCGCCAAAAGACGCAGCCTCAGCAGATTTGGGCACACCAGCGGCTGCGAACCACAGTGCGCGAACCGTGCTCTCGAGAGTCTCTTCTGGCTTGTCCGGCAGGAACTCGACGCGGCCAGCAAGCTGTTGGCGCGCTTCATCGAGCACAGTGGTACTAGCCGCAGACATGCGCGCGGACTTACGCGGCTTTCGCTTTGCTCGCGACGAATCGCGCGATGTTATCGAGACTATCCAAATTCTCTGGAATCATCTCTTCGTCAGCGATTCGGACTTTGTACGTCGTTTCGAGGAACGTGACCAACTCAATGAACCCGGTCGAATCGATGATGTGGTGATCGAGAAACGACTGGTCGTCGGTGAGCTGCGCACCAGCGTCGCCCATCAGAAAGTTTTCGAGAATGTAGGCGCGAACAGTCTGTTTGATGTCTTGCATGTTTGATGAAGGTGAAATGTGTGACGTGTATGGTGTGCAGTGTAATTCGGTCCGCAGGTTACGTTGACAGTTGGCGGTAGCGGTTCGGAGAAACTTGTTCGTTGCGTCGGGTGTGAAGCGTGGATTCGGATAATGGTT
This sequence comes from Steroidobacteraceae bacterium, assembly GCA_035760885.1. Lineage (GTDB taxonomy): Bacteria > Pseudomonadota > Gammaproteobacteria > Steroidobacterales > Steroidobacteraceae > Steroidobacter. Next base: position 15,467 of record DASTSB010000290.1, read on the forward strand.
AACATCTGCCGCATGACCAAATGTGAGGTGCAGGGTGTCACCCCTCATGCCTTCTTGAACCGTCAGACACCTTCCGTTCCTATGCCCCTTCCCCGACCCTCCCCCCCCCGCAAACGGGCGAGGGAGGAGCTTTGCTCTCGATGGGTAAATCATCTCGAATCCCAATTCCCGTCTTGTCTCCGTTTCGCACTCTGGCCGTCAACTCTCAACGGTCAACTGGCAGCTGTGCGTCAGGTCGTGACGGGGCTTCTTACACTCTTACACCTCACACGCCACACAGCGCCCGGCGCTCATCGTCAGCTCAGCCCCTTTTTGCTTATTTTGCCAGTATCCGTTCGCGGCAGCGCGTCCGCGAATGCGACGTGCTTGGGAGCCATGAAACTCTCCAGATAGGAAAGGCAGTGCTTGATCACGTCGCGCTCCGAATATGTAAAGCCCTGCTTGAGGACCACGAACGCTTTTACGGCCTGACCCAACACCAAGTCCGGCACACCGATCACAGCGGCCTCCAAAACGCCGTCCAGCTGATATAGGACGTTTTCGACTTCGCGGGGGCTCACCTTCTCACCGCGGCTTTTGATGATGTCGTCCTTCCTGCCAACGAAATACAACCACCCTTCCGAGTCAGTCCTGAAGATGTCGCCCGTGTAGAGATACATCTCGCCGGGAAGGTCGCCGGGCTTGAGACGCTCCGCGGTTTCTTTAGGCTTGCGCCAATAGCCCCGCATGACATTGCTACCACGAACCACGAGTTCGCCGGTGCTGCCGTTGGGAAGGCGCTTACCGTTTTCGTCGGCAAGCCAGACTTCTTCGTTTGGCATGCCTCGCCCAACGCTCATCGGCCGAATGTCGAGTTGATCGGGCGGCAGGTAGCTCACGCGCTTGCATTCCGTGAGCCCGTACATCGAGAACAACGTTGCTTGAGGAAATTTCTTTCGAATGTCGCGAATCTGAACTTCTGAAAGTGCCGCCGCGGTATTCGTCACCATGCGCAACGCACTTAGATCGTACGAAGACAGACTCTCCAAATTGAGAAGCATAGAAAACACGGTCGGCACCCCAGGCAACACCGTCACATGCTCACGCACCATGGTTTCGAGCACTCGTACCGGGAACGCGAGCGAGCGTTGCAGCACGACGGTGGCACCAACACGCGAGGACATCAAAATCTGATACAGCCCATAGTCGAATGCGATTGGCAAAACGTTGATGATGATGTCGTCCGCGCGCAGCCCTAGGTATGTACTAATCGAGGTCGCCGCACTGGTCATGTTGAGGTGCGTGACCATGACGCCCTTCGGTTCACCGGTGGAGCCAGACGTATAGATGATGCTTGCAAGGTCCTGATCGATGGTGGCCGGGACCGAGAATTCGCTCGACAATTTCAACGCATCGTCGAGCGATAACGTCTTGCGCTCTGCGATCTGCATATCCGATTTCGGTTGCACGATGATGGATGCCGCTACGCTCGCGGACTTTCCAATCGCAGCACCTGCAATCTCCGCAAGCACACCGCTCGTAACCAACACTCGTGCTTCGGAATCGTTCAGTAAGTATGTGAGCTTGTCGGTCTTCGTTTGCGGATTGACCGGCATGAAGACGCCACCCGCCTTCAATGTTGCGAAGATGCTGATCACTGCTTCCGTGCAGTTCTCTAGATAGATCGCAACTCGATCGCCCCGCTGCAGCCCGCACGATTGCAAAGTCGCAGCTAACGCCCGCGCACGCGAATCGATGTCGCCGTAGGTGAGACGCTCGTTCTCGCAAACCAGAGCGATCTTCTGCGGCGTATTGCGCGCGTGTTGTTCGAGCCAGTGGTGGAGGAGCATGGGTCGATTGAGAGTTGAGGGTTGGGAGTTGGCGGGCAGAATAATGGTTGAGCGTTGGCGGTTGGCAGAAACAGTGTGTAGTGTCGTGTGGGGTGTGAGACGTGTAGCGACGACCAGCGGTTAGCGGTTAGCGGTTAGCGGTTAGCGGTTAACCAGAGTATCTCTTCGTCTTCCCATTTCCCGTTTGCTGCCGCACAGGGATGTGCCAATGCCGCGGGAGGCAGGATGCCGCGAGCGGCCGTTTGCCGTTTGCCGTTTGCCGTCAGCCGTTCGCCCTGGACGTCAAGGTTGGTTCGCTCGCCGATCTGTCTGCCAACGGCCAACTCTCAACTGCCAACGTCGACGCCTGACGGCGTCGAATGAACATCTCATCCACCAACATCGTCGACAGGATCCCCACAAACGCCATATTGTCCGAGAATCCGATCGCGCGACCCGCGCGGCATTTGGCCACCAACTTCCCGACTGCAAGCGGATCGAAATAGCCGGCGCTGCGCAGACGATCTTCACTCAACAAATCGTCCACGTAGTCGCATGACTTTCCGTCAGAGAAAAAGCTCTGACTGTCAGGCGCTCGGTATGGTTGCTTGGTGCGCTTTGCAATCGATGGCGGCAACAAGTCCTGCATCGCACGTTTCAACAGGTACTTTTCGTTCAGACCATTGATCTTGAGGGATGGCGGCAAGCGACTCGCAAACTCGATGACACGATGATCCAGGAATGGGAAACGCCCCTCGATCGAATTCGCCATCGCCACTCGATCGCTCTGCGAATTTAGTAAGTAGCCGCTGAGTAAGGTGTGCGCCTCGACATATTGGTCACGGCCGATCGGTAGGAAGTCCGCCACCTCGCTCGGCAATCTCGTCCTTGCACGCGACACGTAGTCCTGCTCTCCAAGTTCCGCTCGCGCCTCTTTCGATAAAAACTGCCAACTACGATGGGTGGTCGACCAGCGCGGCAGGTGAGCGAAGCACGGATCGCTCACCGCATCCATGCCTTGTGCATAAAACCGATCCGTCATCGCGCGCGTAGCGGCAGGAGAGTTCTTCAGATACGGATACAGCCGATCGAGCAATCGCGGACGCATCTTCGACTGCGGAAAGCGCGACCAGAACCGTCGAATCTTCGCTTCCTTGAATAAATCGTAACCGCCGAAGACCTCATCTGCGCCCTCGCCCGTCAACACCACCTTGTATCCGTGTTGACGAACGGCTTCAGACAGCAACATCAGCGGCGTCGGCGCAGTGCGAACAATCGGAGTTTCGGTATGCCAGATGACGCGCGGAAATGCGGCAGCGATGTCGCGAGTCTTGCAAACTACGCGTGTGTGTTGGGTCCCGAGTTTGCGCGTCATCTCATCTTGAAATGCGCTCTCGTCGAATTCCGCGTCTTCGAATGCGATCGAGAAGGTGCGCAGGCGTTCGTTGTTGTAGACCTTTACGAGCGCCGCAATGACAGAGGAGTCCAATCCGCCGCTCAAATATGCCCCCACCGGAACGTCCGCCCGCAATTGCAGCCGAACCGAATCGATCAACAATTCGCGCAGCTCTTCGACGTAAGACACCACCGACCGATCGCGCGTAGGCTGCGTCGTTGGGAATGTCCAATCCCAGTATTTCTTGATCTCTCGACGACCCTTTTCAACGATCATCATGTGACCAGCGGGCAGCGAGTGGATGTTCTCGAAGACGGTGTCGGGCTCGAGTGCGGACCAATACGTGAGTACGTCACCCACCGCGCTGAGATTCATACCGCGCGTAATTCCACTGACCGCAAACAGTGACTTCACTTCCGAACCGAAAATCAAGCTGCCATTGGCCTCAGTGTAGAAAAGTGGCCGAATTCCTGTTCGGTCGCGTGCGAGCACGAGCCGACGTTTCGCTTGGTCCCAAAGCGCAACAGCGAACTGGCCGTTCAAATGATCGACGAAGTTGAGGCCGTATTGCTCGTACGCATGGACGATGACTTCAGTATCCGAATGGGTCGTGAATCGGTGTCCCGCACGTTCGAGATCTTGTCGCAGTTCGATGAAGTTGAAGATCTCGCCGTTGAAGACGACCCAGACGTTCGATTCTTCATTGTGGATCGGCTGATTGCCGCCCGCGATATCGATGATGCTGAGACGTGCATGCGCCAAACCGCAGTGCGAGTCACTGAAGAAGCCGTATCCATCCGGGCCACGGTGGTGCAGCGCCTCGATCATTGCGCGCAACGTTTCCCGCTGCGGCGGCGCTCGATCAGACAGATTGAAGATGCCGGCAAGACCGCACATCGTGGATCAAACGTCCTCGTCGGCAGGTGTAATGAACCAGGCGCATCGCTTCGCTTCACTACTGAGTTCGTCTGTCAGAACTGCAAAGAACGGCCGATGTGAACGCCGTACGAATTGTGAGCGGCGCAAGGCACGCTGCGTTGATTCAGTAGCGACTACCTCTAGACTGATCGCGCTCACACCTAATCTGCGTGCTGCCCTCGAGAGCAGAAGCAGTCCCGAACGCAGATCGCGGTCAGTTCCGGCATTGAGAAAGTCCCTAATCACAAGAAACGATTCTGTTCTTTCGCACACGAAATACACCAAGGGCACAAGGTCGTGCTTACGACTTACGAGGAAAGTGCGGTATGTGCGACCAGGCTGCTCCTCAAATCGCCACGCCAGGAATTCTTGATTGCGAACGCCGAATGCCCGGCCAGCTTTCGCAACGCGACCCCAGATCGAATCGATGCGCGAATCGATTCGATCGCCCCACTCGCCCGACACGTTGCGCAGCGTTAACCGCAGTGAAATTGTGGCGGCGTCCAATGCATCAGTGAACCATGCCAAAGGCGCGGCAATTCCTGCTGGCACCTTGCGATGCAGATATGCACGCGACCGAATCACACGGACCCATCGTTGCATTTCGTGCTCGACGGTCACTTGGAGTCGCTTGCAGAGCGCCACCGCTTTTACGTCCGGGAGTCCATAAACCACGGACTTGGTTTTGAGCGCCCGTTCGCGGGCTCTGCGTTGCAGAGTCAGGGCTGGGAGAACGGATCGATGGGACGGCTTCACAACGAAGTCGACTAGAACGCCAGCCTCGACTTCCCGCTCGTTCAGAATGAATCGTCTCGCGCCGATACCGAGAAATCCGACCGGTTCTGGCTGCGCATCGACAGTGAGCAGATTCAGATCCGCCAGTCCCTGAGGATTGCGCTGGTAGAACCATTCATACCGAGCACGATCGCGTGCCAGATCGCCAGCTCCGGCAAGACCTCCGTCGCGCCATAGCGCACAAACCTGCTCCGGGTCGGAATCATCGAAGGTGACCGAATAGGCCGCCGCCGAGACTCGCGCCGCCGGTGCTGATTCTGTTGCTGAGTTCATGCGCCGCTGATGATTTAAACGCAGCAGTTTAGGGGCAAGCCATTGCGGCAATCGTGACCGGCCTCACATCAGCGGTTGTACGAGGAGTGCGAATCGAACGTTCGCATCTGCTCTCCGCTGTGGAGAAGGTAGCCAGGCAGGCGTGCAGACGAAAGCGCCGGTGAGTCCCCAGTGGCGAGTTGCAGTGCGACGTAGACGACCAGATCTGGACGGTCACCGGCGATGGAGTGCCCTGTCGATTTATCTAACAGCAGCAACACGCTTCCGCGGATGGCCGCATTGACGTTCGTGGCGGCTTTCGAATCGGCCGTTTGGTCCCCTGTCGACCAGATGATCACGGTCGGAGCGGTGATGCTCTCAAGTGCCTCAGACCACGCCGCGCCGTATCCAGAGGTAACCGACAGCGCCTGGCGCGCTCGACTGCCGGGAAATAGGACTCCGTAAAGGCCTGTAGAACTGATCCACTGCGCTGCTGAATGGGCTGGCCCGGGACGAATTAGTCTTCCGAACCAGCCCGGATATGTTAGAGATCCTGGAAAGCCGGAAGGCGCGAGAAGGCACAGTCCTGTCACTCTGTTGGGATAATGGCTAGCTATCCATGCGGCGAGAGATCCGCCCATCGAGGTTCCAACTAGCACGACCCGATTCAGGTGCAAGTGGTCCATGAGGGCGACTACTCGGGAGGACTGAGCACTCAGACTGAAATCGCTTTCCCGCCAGGAAGACTGCCCGTAACCCGGCAAGTCCATTCTCACCAATCGATATGGCGAGGACTGAAGACGAGTCCAAACTCCGTCCCACTGGCCAAGGTGTGAGTTGAAGCCGTGCAGAAACAATAGCGCTGTGTCACCCTCTCCAACTACTTGGTAGCGAATGGCGCCCGATGCGGTGGTGTACCACTGTTGAGCGGCAACATTGGGCACTGCATAAGCCGACGGCATCACGCGATTGATGAACACCATTGAGGCGATTGCGAGAATCGCGATCACAGCCACACATGCGAGTAACAGCAGTGAAGGGCGAAAGAGGTGCACAGGCACCAAAGATAGCATGCAAACTCGCCGCCCTCACGAGGACGCATCAGCATAAGGCCAGCCGCTCTGCACACATTCTGCGACAACAGTGAACACACGTAGCTTACGAGTCGAGGAAGTAACAGAGCTGCTGGAGTTCAGGCAGCTTAGGCCCTTCTGGGACGACCTGTTCGACAACTCTGTCGAATCCTTCCCGATGTTGAGCCACGCATGGGTCAGCGCGTGGTGGGAAGCCTTCGGAAACGAATTCGACTGTCGAGTGCTTCTAGTGTGGAATGGCGCAGCGCTCGTGGCCGCAGCTCCGTTGGCCTTCGCCCCCGCACGCTTGTTCGGTCAGCAACTGAGAACGGTATCGCTGTTCTCGAATACGTGGGTCGACCGAAACAATTTCCTACTTCGATCTGTCGACCCCGTTCCCGTCCGGGCAATGTTCGAGCACATCTGCAGAGCGACCGAGTTCGACGTGATCGATCTCTATCCACTCGAAGACGCAAGTGCAGTAACCGCACTAGTTATGAGCTGCGCCCGAGAGGCGAATCTGAAGCTCGGAATCGATGCGAACTTGAGATCGCCCTATCTAAAATCCCCGGCCAGTTGGGATGATTTGCTGGAAACCCTCTCGCCGTCGTTCCGGCAGACGGTGCGGCGAAAGATTCGCAAGGTCGAGGGCATGAAGAACGTTTCGATGCGGATCGTGGAAGACGCGCGCTGCTTTTCTTCCATCGAAACGATATCGACCGAGTCCTGGCAGCACGAAAACGGCACTTCGATGGTGTCGGATCCGCGCATAGCTCGGTTCTATCGCAGCATCATCGAAGACGCCGCCCAGCACGGAACGCTGCGTTGCGCAATCATGGAAATCGATGGCCAACCTGCCGCTTTCGAGTTCAATCTGCAACACGGCGCAACGCTGCACAACTTCAAGCTAGGATTTCGGCAGAAATACAGCGAGCTGTCCACCGGGATCGTGCTAAAGGCCTTCATCTTTCGACAAGCGCTTGGGCAATCTCCCGCGCAATTCGCCGAATACGACTTCATGGGAACCGCCGAACCGTACAAGTTGAACTGGACCAAAGCCATACGGAATCACAGCCATTACTATTTGTTCGCCCCAACGCTCCGTATGGCATCGACGCATTGGGCGTACTTCCGTTTCAAACCGTGGATTCGCGAAGTACCCTTGGCCAGAACGATGAAGAACAATATTTCGACTGTGTTTCGCGGGAGCAATCGATGGGCGTCCAAGAACGAATCAGCTTCTTAACAGAAACGCTTAAGAGCCAAGGGATCGTCGAGACGGTTCGCGTTGGCTGGTGCGGCCTGCGCTACAAGGGCGAATCGCGCAAGATATTGTTCGCGATTGCCAAACCGCAGCCTCTACCTGATGCACTGAAAGCATCCGAAAACCACGTTTTCAAGTTCGCATCGCCCGAGGACCTAGCAGCCCTAGCGCCGGATCCTGCAAATTCGATCGCGGCGATCGACATCGAACGCGTCCGTAATGGAATAGCACGATGCATGCTGCAAATGGACGGCGAAACACTCGTAGGCTACGCATGGATTTGGACCAATCGCCTTGCGTACATCGAAGACGGCGTACATCTGAACCTGCCCAACGACACCATCTATAACTACAAAGGCTATACAAATCCCAAATACCGCGGAAAGAGCTTCCAAGCGCTCCGGCACTTAAACCTATTGAAGTTGACCGCCCCGGAAGGCGTAAAGCGTCTCTTCGGTTTCGTCGATCAGTTCAATTCAAAATCACTGAAGGGGGTACGCAAGAGCGGATACGTCCCCGTGGGCGAACTGCGCATCAAGCACAAGAACGGAAGGGTTCGACTTACGATCGACGTTCAAGAAGACTTTTGGTCCACTGAGGCGCGAACGTAATCGATCGCGGCCAGCGGACACGTCGCAAGCGGTCCCTCATCCTCTCAAGAAGATCGTTCCATATCGGTAGGATTTTTGCGCTGAGAACGGAAAATAAGGTTCGTTACCATAGTAGAAGTCCCACCAGTTCTCAGGGATGTGACGTCGCGAATAGTCGTAGATTTGTCGATTTTTGAATCGCAACGGACGCAGATTTGCGGCACGCGTGAGTTCGACTCGCATGTCTAGTTCCATGCCATCAAGGAATAGGACGGAGCGCGGCTTGAGGTAGCGCACGACATTGCGAAAGGCGCTGCGGGCGATCTCGGGTGGCATATGGAACAGAACGTTTTGCGCGACGACGATATCTGAGGGCTCGAACTGCTGATCCAGTTTTGGACTCAACATATCGGCTTGGACGAACCGAACGCGCGAGCGAATCGCCGGCTTGACGACATACTGATCACCCTCCCTATCGAAGGTTTGATCTAGAAACTCCTGCGGTACCGGCAGACCCTGCGTGATCTCTTGCAGCGAATACGTTCCCGAATTGGCCTTGTCCACCATCGATTGATGCAAGTCGGACGCCTTTATCGAAAACTGTAACTCCGGGCGGCGCGATGACAACACCGATGCAATGGTGTACGCCTCTGATCCATTTGACCCTGCGAAAACGTTGATCGTCAGTGCGCCCGCGGGTGGCAATGCGAGATGATCCAGCACCGGGCCGGTTAGCGCCTCTAACTGCAGAGGAGATCGATAGAAGCTGGTGTAGGTATGAGAATCGCTGCGTTTGGACGTACTCAAAAGCTCGCGATGCTTGCGCCGGCCCTGCGGGACGAGCAACAGCCCATAGTACAAATTGGAACGCACGAATTTGTAGAGAGTGTTAGACATGCGCTACCACGAACGATTAGGAACTCAAGGCTGGATCAATGCTAGAAGAGTTCGACGCAAGCTGTTCCAGAGGCAACAAGCTGATCGTCATCATTGACGATGCGTAGCTCACAGCCAATGCGCTGCCGACCATCCTCCAACTCTAAACTGAGCGCTCTTCCTTGACATCGCAGCCGACGACCGGGCGTCGCGCTACTGACCACCTTCCATGTCAGCTCGCGGATTTCACCACGTTCCGCCAACCAGTTCGTCAATGCACGCGCCAGAAAATTACCAATCAGCGCGCGCTGCACGACGACATCAGGAAGGCCCTCTGAGACGGCCGCATCCTTGCTGTAGTGGACATGGTGTCGATTCCATGTGACCGCACTGAACATGAAGATCTGCATCGCATCGGGCACGACATCCATTGCAGGAAGTTCAATCGGCACGCCGGTTTCGCCGAGCAACGAGTGAGGAGCGCTCATGATCACGGTCGCTTGATGTATGTCGCCGTCTCTGATGCGACGAGCTGTCCCGTTGCATCGGCGAACTCCGTCAGCACCACTACCATATACAAGATGCTGCTCTTACCTTGTTTGGCGTACACGTCCTTCAGCTGCGACGTTACGGTGATGGTCTCGCCTGCGCGCACTAGTCGCCGGATCGAATACTCGCTGCTACCGCCCACAGCGCGCTGTGCCGGAATAGGCACGTTCAGTTCCGCCGGCGATCCATCTGCCCCGATTTGCTCGCGCGGCAACTCGTCGTAAGTTAGCGTCTGACAAAACAATGGCGGAGCAACGATGGTGCCGTACCGCGACTTTGCGGCGTACGCCTCGTCAAAATGCAGCGGATTGGTTTCTCCAATCGCCTGTGCAAAGCGACTGATATCACGAGCCGTCACCAAGACGCGACGGGTCTTCTTCACTCCGATGAGCTCGCAAACTTGCTGGGGAATATCCAGACTCATGACGTCAGCTACGCTTTCAACCGGTAGTACTCAACACCGAAATCTTGGAAGTCGGCTCCGGTTTCGCGACCGATCTTTTGGATGCAAAACCCTTTCGCCGCACCCAACGGAAGATCGGCCACCTGTTTACCGTCGTGTAGCGCCTCATACTGCGACTGAGTCAGATCGATCGCGCCAGCAAGTGCGGCATCGATATTGATGCGTGCCGCCGCGCGATCCCAACCGGCGACGAGTGTTGCTGCGATAGCCTCGGACGCATCGCCGCTGCCATATCCGATCATCAAGATCTCTTTGCTTGCGAGCGACTCCGGATGCGCGGCCGCTTCATGAAGCCCTGCCGCAACCCACGCAGGCAATGCGCCGCAATAGAGATTTCCCAATTCCATAGCTACCGAGGCGCCCAGCTTCAATTTACCTTCGATGACATCGCTGTATGCCGCCGTTTTACGCAGCGGTTTGATCAGCTGTGCAGTCAATGGATATGCTTCCTCAGCCAAGTCTCCTTGCAATGCACGCCCGAGCAAATCCGGCGACACTGACATTTCGTTCAAGACATCCTGCAGCGAAACGCCCGCCTCCTGAGCCAACCGGCCCAGCTCATCTAATCCTTGGTCTTTATCTGCGCCTAACGCGAATAGGTATGCATAGGTCCACGCCGCGACTGGCATGCGGTGATATGGCCGGTGCATGAAGACCGCGGCAAGGTTGCGAATGTATTGAAGGCGATTGGTCGATTGGCGCCCGAAGAACGCGGACAGTGAGCAAAGCGTCTCATCGATGTAGCATGCAGTCGAATACTTACCATTGAATATTGGGAAATCGCGCGGACGTCCGTCGTCCAACACCGTCTGAGAACAGAACCGCAGAAATGGTTTGCGAAAATCAACTGCTCGGTAGCTAGTCGCGCTACCGGCTTTCCGTACATCGATCTCCATGATCTTCGGCGAATGCTCGAGCAACATAGCCACCGCGCCGGCACCTTGCGTTGCTTCGCCCGTGCTGCCGCGAGAATACTCTGCGATGTCGCCTGCAATCACGATCGCTTTTCTATTCGCACCGTCAACGGCCAGGTAGCGCAGAGCTCCCTTGATGCCGTACACGCCCCCCAAGCAAGCTTGTTTAAATTCTGGCGCTTCGATATCGCGCGCCAGGGGTTGTTTGCCTGAAGCTCGTAATGCTTCGTCGATCAACCCACGTACCACAACGGCGGCCGAGGTCGCGTTGTCCGTACCTGACTCTGTTCCAACGGCAAGATAACCGATTGACTGCGGATCGATCGCGTAGTCTTCGATCAGACGCAGTGCGGCGTTGGCAGCCATCGTGTAGACGCTGTGGTCGGGACCCACGACGCGAAAGCTATTGCCGATCACCGCACGCGTTTTGTCCCACGAATTACCGGTCCAGGTGCACCAGTCTCGAAGCTGGACACGATAGGGTGGAACGAAAAGCGAGAACCCGCTGATACCAACTGACTCGTTCATGACTGCCCCGCTTAGATCTTTGTTTCTGCTTCGTCGTGCTCTTTGCAATTAGATTCAACCAGATCTCTACGCCGAAATCGATCGTACGCCCGATACAACCAGGCGAGTGGTGCGCGTATGGCCTGTATTGTCACCACCTCGGTCTTCTGAGTTAGAAAATCTCGCTTGTACTGGCGCGACCTCCCTTCCCCCGCAAGAAAGTCGAATGTCTTGATCCCATCGCGGCACGCCTGCTCGATGCTGTAGCCGAAGTGAAGGTAGGCAGGCGATATGCCGCTAGTACGCCCCGCATCGAAACCCGACTGAATGTTGTACTCCGCCTCACCGGCACGTACGTTGTACATTACGGAAAGCGGCGCGCCATCACTGTAGAGCGTCGTCATTTGCAGTGCACCTTGCCTGGCCATCGCTGACGCGTAGTCCAAATGAAAGCGACGACGTAGGTTCTGATAATGCGCCCCACCCCAGCGAGTCGAGTGATAGCGATCGAGCTGATCCAAGAAGTCGCCCACTCCGCTCTCATCGGCGAGCCCAATGCGTGGAGAAACAAGTCGGGACCTCTGGTTCCAAAGCTTTCGCCGCGTCCCGCCGTTCAGAGCCCGCACGTAGCCGGCGAAGTCCCCATCCAAACGAGTAACGTGAGCTTCAAGAGGATCGGTTTGGCGAACATACGTTCGGTCGCCAAGTAAGCTGCATACGCGTGCTGCTGCGCTCGTCGGCTTGATGTTGCTGATTACCAAATCAACCCACTGCGCGGCCGGAAGAATTCGTGTGGCCAGTTCTCGAATAAGTGCGTCGCGGTGGGACTCGGCAAGTATGAGATCTAGATACTCCGAGAATACTCCTCCCTCCCGCCGCCATAGGCTTCCAATTAGTTCGAGGCGAGCACCTGAGAATCCGCCGCGATGTTTTGCAGCATGGAGATAAAACGGAGCGAGACCGACCAATTGTCCGTCTGCAGACCTGAGGGCCCACACGCTGAGCGTTGCGTTGAGTTCGGGCGCGTGATGTTTCCACCACCTCCATTGCCAGTCCCATGACATGAACAAGGGGTCCGCATTTGACCGAGCAATGAGGGACTGCCATTCGTCCCTGGAGTGTCGGAACGCTTCCTCGCTCCACAACTGCGTTTCAAACAGCGGCTGCTGGTTAGTTACTGTCATGCCGACGTGGAGTGCGGTGACACCGCAATGAGCTTCACTCTTGGTAAGGATACACGTCCACAGGCAGCACGGGCGTGCAGCATGCCTATTTTCCGACTACCGGATCGATCGCAATCTGCGTCACGCCGCCCAGTGCCGGTCCCCTTTACATTCTTGTGGCTCCGGACGGCAATCAACGCCTCAAATACATGCAAACGCGCCACGGGACATCGCCGCACTCAAAGAAGCAGTCTTTCTTCCCGAGGACACTTAGCAATGTGGGCCCCGGCAGATCGGAGGCGAAGCGAACCTCAACCAACTGCGCTCGCGTTCGCAGCCTTGCGAAACATCGGAATCCGTTTCAATTGCGCATCGAGTCTCTTTGAGAGTCTTTGGTCCACGAGCAGGACAACAGCCCAAGCGATCGCACTCACCACCGCGATGCTAACGAATAGCGCGCCAACACTGCCTATTGAGTCCGAAAGGTGTGCAAAAACAAGTTTGCCGAGGCGATTGTGGATCAAATAAAGGGGATAGGTGATTGCAGCCGCAGATATCACGTATCTGGGCAACAAGCTCGACAAATCCACGAAACAGCCCATCGCGAAAGTCGCAAAAAAGAGTGCGCACAGCACGCGTACGATCACGAAGTCGATTTGCTGTGCGGTGAACAGACATCCCGCGGCTTGCTCGTCTACTTGCTGGAGCGTGAACAAGAAACACGCCGACAGACAGATCAACCGCGGCCAGGTGGGCCCACGATGACGTACGAGGAAGAAAAACGCACCGGCAATGAAATAGAAGCCGTACGGGTATAAAACCAGGGAGCGTATGCCGGGAATCCCTTTGAAGAAGTACGCGACGACCGCGAGCAGGAACCACGCGATCAGCCAAGCTTCGATGCGGCGCATCTGATCGAACAGAAGCAGCGCAAATACTAGGACGTAAAACTTCAATTCGAGCTGAAGCGTCCAATAGACACCATCGATGTAGTCGGTACCGAGATAGCCTCCGACCATCGTGGCGTTTTTCACGATCTGCGCCGCTGTAAATTGCGTCTGCGACAGCAGCAGAACGCCAATGACGGTGATGAACAACGCCGCCCAAAAAGTCGGATACAACCTGACGAACCGAGAACGAGCGAAGTCACCCGGGCCTCTGTCGAGAGCCGTCCACAGAATGACAAACCCACTAATCATGAAAAAGAGGTTGACGCCCAAATATCCGTACTTGGTTACGTGTTCGAGCATCGGGAACAACGGAATGTTCACGTCCCCAAGTCGACGGTACGAGAAGTGATAGAGCATCACCGCAACCGCGGCGAAGAAACGAAGCAGGTCCAAATCTTTGGCGCGCGCTTTCAAGATTGATTACTTCGACTTGTGACTAGCGTTGCCAAAACGATTTCATCGGCGCGATTGATAGCGTTCTTGTCGACCAGATCGTGGGTTGGCAAGGTAAATAAGCGATCAGCCAAGGCGCTGGCATTGGGAAAAGGGCCTTGACTTGCGATCGATGCGGGCACGTTTTCTATTTCCGGCAAAGGACGCCTATACATTTCGGAGGCCCCCAGCCCGGCCGCACTAAGGTTCCTCACTAGGGCATTGCGAACTTCCCTGGTGGGCGCTAGCAACGCAAGCCGCAACCGATTGCGCGCCCCTTGCGCACCATCCGCGCCGACGAGTTCCGCCAACCCTAGTGTTCGCCACCGAGAAAATACCGAGGCCCAGACATCGGAGCAATATCCCGGACTGGTCGCGTAGTCCCTCAGACCCGGCCCAATACGACTCAAGGCGCGATTGGGTAGAGTTCTAATTGCCTCGAGTTGCTCATAACGAGTGGAACCCAGGTTCGATCCTGGCACGTGCGAAATCAAACTGAACAGCCAGCCTCGGGTCAGTTGATTGAACAGAAACCCAGCAGGCCAGCTAGAACTCATCCAGTCTTTGATCCACGCACGAGAAGTCGTGACGACCGGAAGTTTCCCAGCGGCATTGGTTACTAGAAGTCCTCCGCCCAGAAGATTGAGTGGTTTGCCTCGACCGAAGCTGATAATCACAAACTCACCCGCAGTCGTGTCGATGGGGAGCTGCAGCGACTGCGCACTATCCGCCACCACGCGATCTGTCGGCACGAACCTTCTGATCAATTCGCTTCTTTCTGCAACTCCGAGCAAATTCACGCTCAGCACTGCGGCGGTGTCGTCCGAGAGCGCCTCCAAAAATCCGGCCTCGTCATAGCCCCATCGTTCGGGCGAATTGTCTACCAGTCGTACCTGCAGTCCTGCGTACAAGGAAGCAGACACAAGATCTGGGCACCCATACGCAGGCACGATGACTTCAGGTCGCGCCGAAGGACTCCTCTCTCTCAATGAGCGCAAAGCCGCTGCGAGAGCCTCTGTGCCTGAACCAAATGCCATGAAATGCGCGCTCCCGAGGGTCGCCGCAGCCAGAGTGCGTCCTTTGGCAGCAGATACCCTCTTGTATGGCACCCGACGTCGAACTGGAGGCAAGCTTGAAAAAGGCATTGATGAGCAAATTCAAAGCGGTCGGTCGCACAGCTATAGAGTATGCACAATGAGTAGCGAGTAGCAGCACCCGATCGAAACCTTTCAGTACGATCTCACGGATATACGGATGCCAGCGCGTTCAACAGTGCACCATGCGTATCAGTGAGCCGATATCTGTCTTCTACAGATTGAGCGCCGGCGGTGCCCAGCTTGGTTCGCATATCTACGTTGGTTGCAAGTTGAACAATTGCCGCACATGCGGCGCCGGAATTGCCCTCAGGATAGACGAGGCCGTCGATGCGATCCCTGGTAGCCCCACAGACGGATGGGTTGTCCGGCACAATGACCGGAAGCCCGGCTCGCATGTACTCAAGAATAGAAAGTGAATACCCCACTTCGCCTTGTGAGGGGTGAAACGCTATGTGGCAGCTCTTCAGTATTCCGGGAATGCCGTTTTGCTTTCCCGCAAACGTAACTCGTGTCTGAACGCCGAGCGAAGCTGCAAGCTGCTGAAATTCGCCGATATGAGGTCCATCACCGCACAACAGCAGATGCAAATCGACCCGCTCCTGGTGGACAACCTGCGCAATGCATTCGATGGCAAAACCGATACCTTTGTAGCGCGTCGCCCGAGCTGTCATGACGATGACCACTCGGCCAGCAGGAATACCGAATCGCGCACTCAAGTCGACGGCTTCAACATACTCTGCGGGAGGTAAGCCATTCGGTATCGCAAAGCATCTCTTGCGCGGAATGCATGTGGACTCCACCAGACGCCGCCTGATGTATTCGGAAGCGCCGAAGTACGCGTCAGCAGTCAGCAAGCGCGGGGTGTAAATAGCACGCTTCAGGAGGTGTTTCCAACCCACGGCTCGAGGACGAGCACCCGGTGAGTGATCGTGAATCACAATGCGACCGACACCAGCAAAGCGAAACAGCGCGTATCGCCAATGCAGCGGTGTCGCATCCGACAAGTAAACCAATGCGACCCTGTGGCGGCGAAGGTAGATCAACTGCCTCCACACGTTTGACCAATTGGTGGCCGCGAAATTTGTTACTTCGACTTTGAGTGGCGCAACACTGATCGCTTCAGGCAGCTTCGAGATACTAGGATACGCCAGCAACACACTGCGCCCCTGCGCCGCGTAATGCTCCGCCATGGCAACCCAGAAGCTTTCCATCAGCCACCATGCGTAGCCGACGCCGGAATCGTAGTTAGCGACTAGTAAGACTGACGCTCGCGTCATCCC
The DNA here is from genome assembly GCA_035760885.1 of Steroidobacteraceae bacterium. Classification (GTDB taxonomy): domain Bacteria; phylum Pseudomonadota; class Gammaproteobacteria; order Steroidobacterales; family Steroidobacteraceae; genus Steroidobacter. The sequence goes on from DASTSB010000290.1 coordinate 31,794, forward strand.
GCATGCCTGTCGAGTTGTCCGGCACTAATGGCATGTCGCCGCCTCTCATCAGCTCGACAAGCTTCTTTGTGACAGTCGCCACTTCGAAATTGCGACGAGCGAATTGCTCTGCTGCCAAACCCATTCGCGCGATCTCCGCAGGAGACATCTCTGCCATCGATTTGATGGCAGCTGCGATCGACGCTAACGACTTCACTTCGACTAGCAAGCCCGTCTCCCCGTCGACAACCACCTCTGGCAATCCGCCGCAATTGCTTGCGATTGCAGGCACGCGAGCTAGGCCAGCTTCTTGAATTGCAATGCACTGGTTCTCGGCCCAGCTTTCGGTAGGGTAACTCGTATTTAGGAAAACATCGGCATGAGTCAAGAAACGCTCGTTGATCTCCGTATTCGGCTTTCGGCCATGCAGCTCAATCCACTGGCCTAGGTTGTGCTTACGGACGTACTCGCGCAAACGAGCCTCTTCCAGCCCATTGCCAACGATGTCGTACTTGATGTTCGTAACGCCAGACTCGACCAGGCTTTCGATGGCCTGAATTGCGTAAATGACACCCTTCTCCTCAGACAGTCGACACGCACTGAAGATGCGTAAGATGCCCGCGCGCCTGTATTCCGTTCTTGTCGGCGATGGCAAATCCATTTTCAGTCCGACTGGCACTACATGGATCTTCGAACTCAGACAACCTAAACCTTCCAGCTCCGACTTGCTGTATCTCGTATTGGTGAGAAAGGCTCCAAAGTTTCCGAAAAAACTTTGGCGGTGCCTCAAGTACCAGGAATCGACGCCAACGACCGCGCCTCCGTGATAGTAAACGGAGGGCATTGCTTGAGTCCTAACCACAGTCGGTAGCCATGAATAGTCGGCTGCACAGTTCAAGTTTTTGACTAGAACGTAGTCGTATTGCAGCTTCGGCAGTGCGCACAATCTGAGATAGTCCAAGAGCCGCTCCTTGATCGGCTTCGACTGGCCCAAGATACAAGGCAAATAGCCCAATCTGGCAAAGAGCCTCCACACAAAGGCGCCATTACGTAAGTGCTTGGGGATGTCTCTAAGGGTCGATGGATAACTGAAGCGTGGGACTGCCGCCAGTGACTCGCCCTTCTCGCCCCACTGCTCGTACTGCTTCGACAGATAGTCTCCGCATTGGACGACGAAAACATCCAACCCCAAATCGCGCAGACTCTGTATCTGGAAATCCCAGGTTGGCTTGTATGGATTGGGCCACTCCTCGCAAATGTACAGAAGAGTTCTCATTGCGTACCCGCAGTCCCAGTGTGTTGTAACTTAGGCATCTAGGCCCGCTTGAATCGCTCGAGGAGTCTAATTGCCGGAGGAAGCTCGACGAGCCGCTCTCGGATAGATCGGTTGCTCAGTAATACGGTTCCGATTAAGACAGCGGCTACGATGCATATCCCAACTTTGAGCGATAGATCGAGCAGGAGATGCTCGGCACTACCCCAGAGCAGGGTGAGTAGATAGGCAATGCTGGCTATCACCAGCGAAGAAATCAACGTTCGATTACTCAACTTCATGTCGAAGTATCGCCTCGACGTGGCCTGAACGATCGCAAACTGAATCGCCAATGAAAACATCAGAGCCAATGAAGCCCCCACGTGTCCGAGGGTTGGTATCAGGGCCAAGTTCAAGATGGTAATTATTCCGGCGACGAGAAGGTTGTTCTGCCAAATCCACTTTGTGTTTCCGGTCAACAAGAAACTGAATTGACAGAAAGTGAGGAGACAATTGAACACCGTTGCGAGCGTCAGAAATGGAACCGACGAGCCGGCCCCATGAAAAGCCGGTGAAGACATCACTGAGATGACGTCCGGTGCAAACACACTGATGCCCAGCGTAATCATCACCAATCCGGCGCACATCACATTGAACACAGCATTGAATTTGTCCGCGGCATTCTCATGCTTGGCGTAGATGAATCTCTCAGTGTTCCAGAACTGCATGAACGGTTCCCAAATCAGAAATCCGATCACGGCAGCGAACCTCGCCGCGAGTTCGTATAGGCCGATCTCGTCAAGGGACGAAAACAATCTCATGTAGTAACGGTTCGAAGAGAAGAGGTACAGCGTCGCAAGTCCCGCAAGCCACAACGGCCAGCAATAACCGACCATTTTCCAAGCAAGGGTCCGATCGAAATGTAGCCCTGCATGTCGAAACGTGTACATCGCTAAGCCGACACCCGAAAGCAGCGTTGACGTGGCAGAAGCAACGGCCACTCCTAACACCCCCCACCGCAACACGACCACGAACCAGATCCCCAGCGACAGCTGAACGATCAGCTTCACCAGATTCACTGAGACGAACAGCACCGGAGCGCGACGAATGCGCATGTACATCAAACCGTAGTTCTCCACCGCCTGCGAAAATAGCAGTGTCGAAAACAGGGCAAATACGGTGCCATAGTCGTGCCGCCCAAATACAACGATCGACAAGGGTCCGCGAAACGCAACCAGACCAAGAACACTGAGCGCGCTGAGCACCGCAGTCGCAGTACACGCGGTGGAGATCACGGATTTTCTCTTCCCCTCCTCATCGAACTCATAAAAAAACTTAGGAACGGCTTGCGCTAACCGGGCGCCTAAAAGGGGCTCCATCAGAGACACAGCAAACAAGATCAGACCTACTGCGCCGTAATCCGCGGGAGTTAGGTACCTCGTATAGACAGGCAACATCAAAAAGCCAACTAGCTGTCTTGCTACGTTGCCTATCGCATAGATAGTCGAGTGCTTTACGAGGTCCTTCGCGGACGCGCTGTCAGTCATTGCTCGGGCACTTTCTGTTAATCGAAGTTCTTCGCATTTGAAACACTTCACCGGTAGGTCTGCATGACTATGCTGTGGGACCACCAACAGCCGCATGGTCGCTTCGTTCGCTTTATGTCCCGGCTATTCAGTGCCGGGTAGAGTAACGACTCGGCTTAGCCGTGCATAATGCAGGCCCGTGACGGCGGTCACAATGGCAAACATCCATCGCGGATTGATTCGGTTTCGAAGAAGCAGGTATGGCTGACGAACATCTGGTTACGGTTATCATTCCGGTATTCAATCGGCGGAATTTGCTGCGTCACGCGATCGAGTCTGTTAGGGCTCAGACGTACCCCTACTGGGAATTGATCGTCGTCGATGATGGCTCGTCCGAGCGCATTGCGGATCTGATCGAAGCGTTCGACGATCCCAGGATCGCTTGTCTGCGTCAGATGAATCAGGGCGTCTCTACTGCCAGAAATCTGGGCATCCAGCACGCACGCGGTGAATTCGTCACGTTCTTAGATTCCGACGATCTCTACGATCGGCACTGCTTGCAGTTGAAAGTGGAATACGCGCTGAAACATCCAGAAGTTGGCGTTGTAGGAGGAGGATGCCAATATTTCAGCGAGAACGGCGCTCAGCCAATAAATCCAACGCATGCTCGAATATCGACGACATACGAAGATCTGGCTGTATTTACAGCATTTCCCGGGGCCACCGGGAATATCTTCGTTCGCCGCAGTGTGTTGTTGGCAGCAGGTGGCTTCAGGACGAATTTGGTCGAGAGCGAGGACCGAGAGCTTCTCCAGCGCCTTGCGCAACTTGCGCCAGTGGGATCTGTACCCGATCTCACACTCATCCAGCGCGTGCACGGGGAGATACGAGCGGAACGAGATATCACCTCTGTGATCTACAGTCGGCAATGGATCAGAAGCAAGATCAAAGATGCTGGCTTGAGGAGAAAAGCGAAGGCGTGGGATGAGTTCACGCTCGGCGTTAAATATTGGTACCAACACCGAGGGATGGTCGCATTCGTTTATTGGTGTAGATCGTTTTTGGGCCACCGCCGCCGCATTCATCCGGAATTGAAGCGGATATCCTCACTTCTGGAGCACGTGCTACCGCGGCGCATGAGCCAGGCGTTGGACTCGCTGCATAACACCCTGAAGCAAGGCCGTGTCAAGCGCTTGTAGCTTCGGCGGGCGCCTCAAGCGCGCCCGCTTCGTGAGCCGGCGATCTACTGAACGGAAACGTTCGCAGGCGCTGAAGGCTGAGTTTGCCCGGAAAAATCTGAAACTTTGTGGCTTGGATGGATAAACGGACGACCTCCACTATCCACCGTATTGGGTTTTTGCGCAGTAACAATGACGTCGTCATAGTAGAACGCTTGGTCCACAGGAAAACCGCCGTTCCAGTAGTCGCCGTACACGATCCCGTCCACTGTGGCTCCTGACTTCAGCGTCGTATGGTTGCTGCGACCCAGGTATGTGTCATCGACCCAGCCCTCAACATACCCATCTGAGTCGCCGAAATGCCAATGCGTCTGCAGAGCTTGCCATTTCCCCCGAACGAGAGGCGCCGCCGTATAGTCCGGGAATGGCTGATTGCCGGCTCCCATTTCGCTGATATCGCCATATGCGGCAGTCACTGTTCCGCAAGCCGGAGCGCGTTGAAATGCATAAGTCGGATTGCTGTTCGGTGAGGCTGTGCCAAGTTCTACGGTTGATCGGCCGCCACTAGTCTGAGCACGGAACCACTTTGTGCCACCCCAACCGTCACCTCCTCCTCCATACGAAAAACAGAAAGACGACGGAAAGAACTGATACACGCGAATCCAAATATCCGAACCTGCCTTAAGGCTAATCGCGCCAGTGATTTCGCCTCCAAACCAGTTGGAGCCAGCTTGCTGCGAAATTTTCGCGGTTGTCGATCCGCCGAACGGTCCCGCTAAGTCGGTGGAATAAGTCGTGTTTGTGGATGCGTAAAATCCTTTGACAGCAGTGCCCCGCGCACCTCCTGCAGCAGACCACACCTTAAGCGGTGTGTATGAGGGAGCCGAAACAGTCCCTGCAGAGGCTGTTGCGAAAATTGAAACTGCGCTCAGTACCAAGGCAGGTAGCGCACGCCCAGCAAACCAAGGAAGACTCATGCAAAGATCCTCGTCCGTTATCAGATAACCATGATGCGAGCGAACAAAGCTGCATCTACCGACGAGCTACTGCGCTCGCTCCGCGCGATTTTCTCTGCCAGATTCTGTGGAATCGCTACAGCCGGGGCATCTTCTCCGAATCCGAATTGGCGTCAACCCCGTCGCCGCCTCGCGACGCCTCATTATGACGTGAACGGCAGTACCACATTCGCGACGGCACGCATCGGCCCGTGCAATGCGCTTCGACTTAGACGCTTGATCACACTGGAGTTATAGCCTCCGAGCATTCGGAAGCCCAACCATACATAAGAGGTTTCCCGTCAGCCGGTAACGCCGGCTAGGACTACCGCTACTTCGATTTAGAGCATTCGCCTGAGTTCGCAATTCACTGGCTGCGCGAGGCAGGTAGCTGTGCGCGCGCATCCGGGCGCCACGTAGGGTCTGAACAATCTAACGCTGCCGATTCGCTGGGGTATTCGCAGCAAATGTTTCGCGGGAACATCCATCCACTTTGACCGGCACAGACCCGATCAGCTAGCCTTCTACTGGACGCTTTTCCCACGCCAATAAGTCCAATGTGAAGCAGGCGACAGCGGTGGAAAGTTGATCTTGCCAAAATTGTCGATTACTGGCCCGAGACACGACGTCACGCGCCGCATCGATCTCACGGGCGACTTGAATAACTACCTGGAAAAATAAGTGGCCAGATCCAAGCTGCACTCCCGGATTATTACGCTGGCCGGTTGGGGCTGTTTCGCCTTGATCGCCGGGATCATGTGCGAAATCGGCGCACGCCTTGATGATTGGTTTTTCGATGGCATTCCGTTCACTGCGAATCCCACGTACCAATCGCTCTTTCTCCTTGATGACACGGGCATGCGCGTCGGCCGCCCAGGCGCTCAGTGGAAGAAGGTGCACCTGAATAACGTGGGCTTGAGAGGACCCGACGTTCAGATCGACAGAGGCAATCACTGTCAACGTTGGATGTTTATCGGTGCGTCAGAGACTTTCGGGGAACCGACACAGGCCAATAAAGACTATCCCGCGCAGGTGCGCGAGAGCTTGAGGCGTAAAGGCTGCTACGAAGTTCTCAACACCGCGTTCCCAGGATTCGACGTGCGCGCGCTCATGCGGTACTACGAGTACTACATGTCCCAACTCAAGCCGGATGTAGTGTTCGTTTATCCGCCGACACATTTCTATCTGGGAGAGGTGGGTCCGAGGAATACGACTCCGCCGCAAAGAGCACCTACTTACCCCAATAGTTCACCCGGTATTCTGGAGCGATCTCGATTCCTAGAGCGCCTCAGAGATACGGCCGAGATGCCCGCCTTCATTCAGAAGAAGCGCGTTCGTCAATGGATCGAGGATGCGCAGCGCGGCAAAAGCGCGGACTGGGCGTTTCGCACAATCCCCCAAGACCGCCTTGATCTGTTCACCAATGACCTGCGAGATTTCATTGCACTGATTCGTGCATCGGGTGCTGAGCCGGTTCTGCTGACGCATGCGGTAAGAGTTGCCTCCCCGCCTCGTGAAGAGGATCTCAACGACCTTTACGCAATGCGCGTCTATGTTCCCAGGGCCACAGAGGCGACACTCGCTGGTTTTGAGTACGCGGCGGCAGAACGAACCAGAGAAGTAGCAGCCGCAACGAACGTTCCTCTCGTGGACGTTGCGCAGCAGCTCAGCGGTCGGCGCGAGCTGTTCATCGATCTGGTGCATTTCACCAACGAAGGCCACGCCAAAGTTGCCCAGTTGATATTGCAACAGATGCAAAGCCGCTAAGAGCATCGCATGTTATTCAACAGTCTGGTCTTTCTGTTCGCGTTCTTGCCCGTCACGTATGTGGTCTTCTGGTGTCTTCGCACGACACTGCAGCGTCACGTCTGGCTCACGATCACTGGCTATGTGTTCTACGGCTATTGGGATCCGAGATTTTGTTTATTGATGGCGTTCACGACGCTCGTGAGCTATTCGGCTGGCCGCGGATTTCTGAGCACGCAAAATCCGTCGTATCGCAAGTGGCTGCTGGTGTTACCCATCACCGTGGATCTCTCGGTACTTGGGTTCTTCAAGTACGCGGGCTTTTTTACTCGCTCGTTGAACGACTTCGCTGACCTTCTAGGCTGGCGCACGGATCTTCCCGTCCTGGATGTGATCCTGCCGATCGGCATTTCGTTCTATACCTTTCACACCATCACCTACATCGTGGATGCCTATCGAGGCCACATCACGCCCACGCGCAGCTTCTGGGAATTTGGAGCGTACGTTTCGCTCTTTTCTCAGCTGGTCGCGGGACCTATCGTTCGATTCAGACAGATCGAGAAAGATTTGGAACATGTCGGCGAAGCACATCGTCGCCAAGGGCTTCCAGTCGGGCTTTCGTTTCTTGCCTTCGGTATGTTCGAGAAAGTCATCATCGCCGATACCCTTGCCTACTTCGTCGATCCAGCACTCGATCAGTACAACAGCCTGTCGACTGTGGGTGCTTGGCTTTCGATGTTCGGTTATACATTTCAGCTCTACTTCGACTTCGCAGGCTATAGCGCGATGGCGGTGGGGCTCGGACTTATGTTCGGCCTAAGAATTCCGCAGAACTTCAACTCTCCTTATCGCGCCGAAAATCCCAGTGACTTTTGGCGTCGTTGGCACATCTCGCTGTCCACGGTCATGCGCGACTACCTCTACATCCCTTTGGGGGGCAATCGCGGGCCTACATGGATGATGTATCGAAATCTGATGATAACCATGCTCATTGGTGGGCTTTGGCATGGGGCGAATTGGACCTTCGTCATCTGGGGTGCCTATCACGGCATGTTGTTACTCGGGTATCACTATGCGAGCAGTCACGGGCTATCGATGCCTCGCCCCGCAGCCCAACTTGTAACCTTTATTCTGGTTGTCATAGGCTGGGTGTTCTTTCGATCCGCGAATCTCGGTATGGCCGAAGATCTGCTGCACAAGATGTTCGTACCCCAGTCCGGGGAACTTCCGCAAGAAGTTGTGAAATTCACCTCCGTTGCTGTCCTGGCGGCGATCCTGGCGCGCTGGGCGCCGAACGCTTTCGAATATCACCGTGACTTCAGCCCGACGGCCACTAGAATGGCAGCAGCTGCCGCGGTATTGGGATGCTCCGTTGCGCTGATCGCAGGATCTCGAGCATCGCCATTCCTGTATTTTCAGTTCTAGCCGCTATTTAGCGAGAAACTGCGTCAACGCGTATTGCCGTGAATCTCTGAACCATCAGGCATGCTTGCCACTCGCCGCTCCAAGAAATCGAGCCCGCCTCCTGCAGATGCGATGATTGCGTCGCATCCGCTCGCTGACCTATTTGCACTTCGGCTGAGCGCGATTTGGTCGGCATTGAAGAGCGAGCACATTTCCTTCTGGGCGATCTGCGGGTACCTCATTGTCGAGTATGTGCGCCCCCAAAGCATTCTGCCTTCGCTCAACGTGCTGCCTTGGGCGCAAACATTCATTCTTCTCAGCACCCTTTCGTGGATCGCCGATAAGAACCGACGTTGGGTCAAAGACCCTGCTAATACATGGATGTCAATATTTCTGCTGGTCTTGATTCTCGCTGGCCTCACCGCGTACTGGCCGGAAATATCGAGGAAGTACTTCATGAACTTCTTCGGCTGGTTCGTCATTTACTTTTTGATCATCAACATCGTCAACAACGAGAAGCGATTCTTCATTTTTCTTCTTATCTTTCTGATTGCCAGTTTCAAATTGGCGCAGTTCGGCGCTCGAACTTGGGCCATGCGCGGCTTTTCGTTCACCAAATGGGGGCTGATGGGACCTGAGGGCTTTTTTCAGAACTCCGGCGAACTTGCGATCCAGATGCTGGTGTACACCGCAATCAGCTATCAGTTCGCCCTCGCCTTCCGACCATGGCTGTCGCCGTTGAAGTACTACCTCGTGCAAGTGGGGACTTTGTTTGGTGCCATGACGATATTGGGCTCGAGTACGCGAGGCGGTCAGCTCGGGCTAGCTATCGAGTCCTACTTCACGTTTCTAAAGGGCAAGCTAACCCTCAAGACGGTACTGGTAGTGGCTCTGATTTCGTGCGCAGGATGGCTGGCGCTACCCGCAGAACAGAAGGACCGGATCTCGCACGCCGGTGAAGACGACACATCCAGGCAGCGACTGCTTTATTGGAAGAGGGGAATCGAAATGATCGAGCAGCATCCTGTGCTCGGCATCGGATACTTCAATTTCCCGCAATATTTCGAAGTGCACTACCCTCAAGATAAGTTGTACAAGTTCGCCGAGTTGCCTCACAACATTTTTATCCAGGTGGGTACCGATGCAGGATTGCTGGGAATTTTCGTGTATCTAATGCTGATATACCGGACGTTTCGCACCACCAAGGACATACGAAAGATCGTCGAGAAGTCCCCTGATTGCGTGGTGTATGCGACTTTGTCGCGAGGGTTCGACACAGCCTTTGTTGGTTTTCTTGTTGCCGGTCAATTCGTGTCCGTTGTCTACTATCCTTTCATGTGGGTCCACCTCGCACTGGTGGTCTCGCTCAAGCATCTACTCCTGGCCAAACTGGATCCGCAAAGCACACAGCAGCGACCCGGCGCAGCTCACCGAATCAGGAGTCAAACTCAATCCAAGGCGGCCGCAACAACGCTTTGATCACGCTTCGACTCGAAGATCCAGGCCGCAAGCATGACGAGAGCCCATGCCTCGTAAGCAGACGGATTGCCTCGAGCCTGATAAAGATCCCAATGCTCTCGCACCGCTCCTTCCCGGAAGGGCAGATCCTCCAAGAAATTTGTTGCCTGCAACATCCCGCTGGCCCATTCCTTTAACGGACCCGTAAGCCAAGCGTCAACCGGTACACTAAAACCCATTTTCTGCCGTTCGAACATCGGCCTCGGAACGAATTTCTCCAAGAGTTGACGCATCAGCCATTTGCTCCTGCCATCGCGGCGTTTGAGCTCAGGCGATACACGCCAGCTAAACTCGACGAGGCGATGGTCTAGCAGTGGCAGTCGGGTTTCCAAACTGACCGCCATGCTTGCGCGATCAACTTTGGCTAGGTTGTCTCCGGGTAAATAATCGAGTTGGTCGGCGAGCCACATCCGAGCCTCCATCGGCTGCAGCGCATCGCTCCAGGGGCGCTCCGGCAGCGTGATCTGTTCGTCGCAGAGCGAAACACTCGGCCAACACGCCACAGCGCGCGCATAGCAATCTCGCAGATCAACGGCGGGAAGCAATCGCGCGAGCTTCATCGCAGCGGTCCCGGCGGCAATCTGCGAGCCCCTGGCGAGCAAGCTCTTAACTATTCGATTGGAATCGAGGGAACGAAAGTTCTTCTTGCGCAAGGAGCGCGCGATGATTCGGCGCAGCCCGAGCGGGACATGCCTCAGCCGTTCCCAAACCTTCGCGGTGCCGACATAACGATTGTATCCGCTGAACAATTCATCGCCCGCATCTCCCGATAGCACTACCGTTACATGCTGGCGCGCAAACCTTGATATCAAATAGACGGGAAAAAACGAACCGTTCGCCGTGGGTTCATCGAGCCATCGGATGGTCTCCGGCACACATCGCAGCACATCGACGTCCGATAACGTGAATTGTTCGTGCCGCGTGCCTAGATGGCGCGATATCGCTGCTGCATGAACGGACTCATCGAATTCGGGTTTGTCAAAAGCGACGGTGAACGTATGAACCGGAGTGGAAGACTCGGCTTGCATGACTGCGGTCACCAGCGAAGAATCGATTCCCCCCGATAAAAACGCGCCGAAGGGAACGTCGCATGCCATCTGCTTGCGTACGGAGTCCCGAAGAATGGATTCAAACTCGGCGGACGCCTGTACCGGGTTTACGATCATCTGTGGCTTCGCAGCGGACGCCACTTGCTCCAGGAACCAGTATCTTCGTGGCGCCACATATCCAGGCGATTCCTCAGCGTGCCACCCCCTATCGCTCGCGGCTAGGCGGGCATCTGAGAACGAACGAATAGTCATCGCAGAGCCCGGCGGCAGCTTCATGACTCCGGAGTACATCGACAACGCTTCCGGCACGTAGCCGCGCTGTAGATAGGCGCCCATGGCGACTGGACTGACGCGGGACGAGTAGCCCGGCACGTGGCGAAACGCACGCAGTTCAGAGGCAAAGTACACGTGCGATCCGATTCGGCCGACATGCAGCGGCTTCTCTCCCATGCGATCACGCGCCAGGTGCAAACACTTCGTTTGGTTGTCCCAGACAGCGAATGCGAACATTCCGACGAGGCGCGTCAACGCCTTGTCGATGCCCCAGTTAGCAATTGCGGCAAGCAACACCTCAGTGTCGCTATCGCTGTGGAAAGTGCATCCGGCTTTTTCCAACTCAGTGACGAGTTCGCGAAAATTGTAGATCTCGCCGTTGAATGTAATCTGGTAGCGGCCGCCCGCATAACTCATGGGCTGCCTGCCCCTCTCCGATAGATCGACGATCGCAAGCCGTCGGTGAGCGAGCACTACCGATGCGTCATCGGAGAGCCATATTCCGGCAGCATCGGGCCCACGATGGGTCAACGAGAGAGCCATCCGTTGTACGGCGCCCTTCAGTTCGGATGGGGAGACTTGCGATTGCACAACAGCAATGGCACCAGCGATTCCACACATCACAGAATCCTTATCGTATGTTCAAGCATGTGAACGCATGGCTTAGTGCCGCGCAGTGCTAGCATTCTTGCGACCTTGACGTCCGCTACGCCGCGCGAAGGGAGAAAGCGCTCGCGCACAAAAATAAATGAAATAGATTGCGGTAGTCGCAATCCGTGTGTGCCAACCCGCGCGCGGATACCGTTTAAAGGAAGACGCCGCACAAATCATCACGGCAAGCAAAGTGCCGGCAAGTCCCCAGGTAACGCGACTCGAGATCGCGCTCGCAATCCAACCTCCTAGCAAGCCCCAGAACGCTACTACGCTGAGCACAGCGACTTTCGATGTGAAGAAGGCTCGCGCGCTTTGGAAGTCTCCGGCGCCGTGCCACATTTCTCTTCGCGCGAACTCGCTCAGCCGTTTCGGGTAGCCCTCGTGGATGACCCGAAGTGCAACGTTATCGACTACTTCACCTCCGTGCGCCTTCACTCGCATCGAGATTTCATAGTCCTCACCGGATCTCAGCGACGGATGGAATCCGCCCAGCTCTAGGAAGAACGACCGCGACACAATCATGTGCCCGCTATTGATATGCGTGTTGCTGCCGTGCTCCAGAGGTTTGAACCAATGTTGCTCGAGCCATGTGCACCGATCAGGAACGCAGACCCAAGAACCTGTTAGTTGACGTGGCTTGGCACGCAAACTGTCGATCACATGCGGCAGCTGCCGGGTCCACTCCTGCGTGGGAAAGACATCGGCATCGAGAAAGACAACAACGTCAGCCGTCGCACGCCTTGCGGCGGCATTGCGAATCGCACCCACAGTGCCACTCTCCAGCAAAACCAAATCAGCTCCGCAAGCTGTAGCAACTTCGCGCGTCGCATCGCTCGACCCGTTGTCGACCACGATGATTTGCGCGCGCAGCGCACCCATGTGGGAGCGCAAATGCGGTACTAGCTTGCTGATGTTCTGCTCTTCATTGAAGGCAGGAATCACGATGCTTAGATCGTAGGACGCCATACGATCACTCGACCTCAAGGCACGCAAGATATTGGTCCAGATATGCGCGCGCACAGGCATCGGAGGAATACCGTTGCCGTACACGCGCTGATGCAGCGGCAGCGCGTTCCAAAAAGGGCTCCCGTGATTCTGCGTAGCGCGCCAACGCCGCGGCGAACTCAGCGGGTTCACGCGTGCGGATCAGCTCGCCGCATCCGCCATTTGCCAACACTTCGGGAATCTCCCCCACTGCGGATGCGACCACAGGAACTCCAAGTGCCATCGCTTCCAAGATGACCATAGGCAATCCTTCGGAGTCGGATGTAAGTAGCAGCATGTCAAGCGCTGCTATCGTTTCTGCAATATTCAGGACGAATCCTTCGAATGCTACGTTGCCGAGAAGATTCAATTCCGCGGCCAATGCGCGCAGCGCGCTTTCCTCCGGTCCATCGCCAAAAATCTTGAACACGAAGATGCCTGGGGCCCTCTCGTTGAGAATGGCCGCCGCCCTCAGGAAGATATCGACACGTTTCACGGGTACCAACCGCCCGACGAATCCTACGCACACAGGTCTGCGCGGTTTTGGCTTGGAGTCCCGTAACGTTGGTATTTCGATTCCGTTGGCAACGTATGCGACGACCCGTCGTGGAAAGCGCGAGGCCAGTTCGCGTCGCATCGATTCGGAAACAGCGACGGTGCGAGCTACCCGCAGGCGCACACAGGTACGATGCAATATCCGCGAAAGTCTGCGCGCGAGCGTCCGCGTCCTCATCTGAGCTTCATCGACTCCGTGGACGGTCCGAATCACCCGCGCGCCCTTGATGCCAATGCTCGCGACAGAGCCGAGCACATCTTCTTTGATTCGATGCGTGTGAATTATTTGAGGAGTAATTCGCAGCAGTTCGCTGCGACACTTGCGAATCAGCTGCAGCCCATTGTACGAAGATTCAGAGATTACGCTCACCGCAACCCCAGCCTCGCGGGCGCGCCTGGTCAATTCGCCTTCATTCAAGGCAATCAAGCAAGGTTGAAGCGTTTCGATTCGTTGCTGCGCACGGAGCAAGTTGAACAACATGACCTCGGCGCCCGCCCAGAGATCACCGGAGGCAATATGAACCACAGTCAGCTCTGCACTTGCAGCACTCACGTCAACCTTTGCGTTTATGCGTCAGCAAAGAAATTCTATCTAGAGCGCTGTCGATGAGATCGAACACAAATTCGAAACACTCGTCGCCCATGCCGTAAGGATCCGGCATGTAGGGCGCCTGTGGGATGGACCAAAGGCCCATTAAGGTGACTTGCGCATTCGCCTCGACACCACCTGCGGTTATGGCTCGGACGTGACGCGGCTCCATTCCGATCAGCACATCACCCGACTGCACCGCGAAGTCGACAGCACGCGTCGAAACATGGTTTGCCAAATCGACGCCCCGCACTTTCGCTATGCGTTGCGCAACATCATTCGCAACGGCTCCGCCTGCGGCGTCAATGCCGAAGGACGCGGCCGGCCAGCCTCGTAGCTTGGCTAACTCGGCCGCATACGGGCTGCGGCAGATGTTTCCAGAGCAAACGAATACGAGACGGCGCGCTATGGTCCAATCTATGCGTCGATACGACCGGTACGCACCAAGCTGACCCGCCAGGGCACAGGTCACAAAACGAGCAGCGGTTCTTGAGCCGCCAAATCTTTTCGGATTCATCGCGCGATATTTATCAACATAGCACAGACATTCGGAACGACAGGCGCATCCGCTCACAGATCTACACAGCGCGCGTCAGTTCGTGACAACACGTTTGTTACCATACGTAACGTGCTGCGATAGCGTTTCTCTCATGACCACAGTCCTAATACTCGACGCCCAACAGCGTAGTGCCCTTGCGGCGACACGAAGCCTGGGTCGGCGGGGAATCAAGATCTACGTCGCAGACGCCGCGCCTACGACATTGGCGGGCTCATCGCGCTTTGCTTACCAGCAGCTGCGGTGTCCCGACCCAATGGATGCTCCGCTTCGATTCGTGGACTGGGTGAAAGAGGTCGCAGCAACGGCAAAGACCGACATTGTCATGCCCATGACAGACCAGTCATCGATGTTGCTGGCACCCGTCCAACATGACATATCAGGGAAAGTGGCCTGCGGCGAAGCGCAATCATACGAACTCATTTCAAACAAAGCCAAACTGATGGAGATCGGCGCCGCAGCCGGAATTGCTTTGCCGCGGACGCAACTCGCTCACTCGATAGATGAGCTGCGACAGATTTTGGCCAACGCCCGCTTTCCCGTTGTCCTCAAGCCTGCCCGGTCAAAGATACTCGTCGGCGATCGCATCGTACCTACAGCGGTGCACATTGCCCAAACATCTGCGGAGGCCAACCTCTACGCACGGCAGCAAGTATGGTTGGGAATCGAACCTTGCCTCGTGCAAGAGTTCATTCCGGGGCATGGTGCGGGTGTCTTCGCTTTCGCACACAACGGACAAACCCTGGCTTGGTTTGCACACAGACGCGTCCGTGAGAAACCTCCGCAAGGCGGTGTGAGCGTGTTGAGCGAAAGCACGCCAACCAATTCCAACTTGATTGCAGCGTCCGAGAAGTTGTTGGCTGCCGCCAAATGGACGGGGCCTGCAATGATCGAATTCCGCATTGCTGACGATGGCACCCCCTACCTGATGGAGGTCAACGCGCGCCTCTGGGGCTCCCTGCAACTCGCGGTGGATTGTGGGGTGGATTTTCCCTGGCTGATGGTGGAGAGCCTGACCAACACCTCGATCGAAGGCGTAAGGTTCTACAGACAGGGTCGCCGTTTGCGCTGGCTGCTAGGTGATTTGGACAATCTGCTGATCCAGCTGCGACAAGGCCCGATTCGTGGTTCACGCGCACAGGCGATCAGCGAATTCTTATTCACGTTCCTAGATCCTCGAACACGGCAGGAAATATTTCGGTGGAATGACCCTGCACCCGCTTGGTTTGAATTGAAGTCCTGGCTGAGGTCGGCACTGTGATCAACGTAATGAACGTCATCGACACAGGCGGTCCGGGCGGTGCCGAAACAGTCTTTCTAAATACCTCTACCGGCCTAGACGCAAGATCGTTTCGAATGACCTGTGTGGTAAGTCGCGACGGATGGCTGGCAAATGCACTGCGGGCGAAAGGCTGCAAACCGTTGATCATTCCTTCGAGCGGGTCGCTCAATCTTCGGTACTTGCACCGTCTCATCCAGGTTGCACGGGATTGCAAAGCGGATGTGATCATGGGCCATCTTTATGGGTCCGCTATCTATTGCAGTCTTGCTGGCAGACTCTTGGGTATTCCGGTCATCAGCGTTCTACATGGACAGAGCGATGTTTCGAGCCAGGAGAGATTCAGCGCTGCAAAACGAGCGATCGTGCGGCTAGGCTCCACGCGCGCGGTGTTCGTATCGGAGCAACTCAAGTCAGCCCTCCAATCGGCGCTCAAACTGCGGCAAGAACAGTGCGCGATCATTCCGAATGGGGTTGAGGTCGAAAGCTTCAGGACCGCTGACAAGCGCGCACTGCGGGCTGAGCTGCGTCTTGCAGATGACGCAGTCCTAGTCGGCGCCGTAGGCAACATACGCAAGCCGAAATCCTATGAAGTCTTTCTGCGAGCCGCCAAGACGCTCGCGGATCGTTCGGAATCGTTTCGGTTCGTTATCGCCGGAGAGGGTTCCGGGCAGCTTTACGAGGACTTGATCAAACTTCGCGACTCGCTGGGGTTAGGCGATAAGGTCGTCTTCCTGGGACTGCGCAGCGACATACCCAATATCCTGCGAAGCTTGGACATCTATGTCCTCAGCTCCACGACAGAAGGCTTTTCCATTGCGTGCATAGAGGCAATGGCTGCGGGCACGCCCGTGGTAGCAACCCGCAGTGGCGGTCCCGAAGAAATTATCGACGACGAGCATTCCGGCCTGCTGGTGCCTGTTAAAGATCCCGACGCTTTGGCGAATGCGGTTTACAAAATCGCGTCCAATGTTGAGCTATCGAAAAAACTTGTGTCAGGCGCGACGACTCGGGTCGAAAGCCGTTATACACTCGCAGCCATGCTCGACTCATACGCTCAATTACTGCGCAGCGTTAGCAAAAAGAACATGAATTGATGTCTGTTAAACCGTCGATACCGAATACGGCGGTTCGACTCCTTACGGGACCGCTTTCCAGAGCATTGTTTCGCCCCCTGATGCGGGATCGAGCAACGATCTTCATGTTGCATCGGTTGGAGAATGCCGAGGCTGGTATACACGGCCACTCTATCGAATTCATTCTCACAGCGCTTAAGGCCCTTAAAGAGAGCGGGGCCAAATTTGTGTCGTTACGAACTCTCGTGGCGGCATGGCGATCAAGCGCCAAAATTGACCCAGATTGGGTTGCCTTTACCATCGACGACGGATTTGCGGACCAGGCCTACATGGTTAACGAAGCGTTCGTGCCCATGCAGTGCCCGGTGACGATATTCCTGATTAGTGATTTTCTCGACCGGCGCTGCTGGCCCTGGGATGACCAACTTGCTTTCGTATTTCGCACTACTAAGACTTCAGTTCCCGAAGTCCACGTTGGAGAACAGCGGTTCGATGTCCGGTTTTCTACGCTTCGCGATCGCGCGGTTTCGCTGGACAGAGTGCGCGACTATTGCAAGATCCAACGCGCGCTCAACCCGTATGAAGTTGCTCAAAAGCTCGCAACACAACTGGGCGTCGAGTTACCGCAACAACCTCCAGAAGCCTATCGAGCTATCAGCTGGGATGCTGCCCGAGCACTGGAAAGGACCGGTCTGGTGGAGTTTGGGCCGCATTCGGTAACCCATCGAATTGTTGCGACGCTCAGCGAATCGGAGGTGCGAAATGAACTCTCCATGTCTTGGAAACGCCTCCGAGATGAGTTGAACGCACCCTTGGCTATCTTTGCATGGCCGACCGGTCGCTCCGGTGATTTCGAGGCCAAAGACATCGCCATCGCTCAAGAACTCGGGTTGCAGGCCAGTGTTTCCAGTCAAGCTGGTTATGCGTATCGGCGACCCGTCGAACCATGGCAGACACTTTACCAACTGCCGCGATTTAGTTTCCCGAACGAAGTGTCCACTGTGCTCCGTTATGCATCTTGGCTCGAACGCGGGAGAGAGCTGATCCCGGTTTGAACCATGAGCTAGCCCACCCCGGCGAGCCTGGCCAGAAAACGAGGCGGCGTGTTAGATACATCGTCATGAACACCGACGCGACTCATGGCATACCTATGTGAGAGTGGCGTGTTCCACCCTCGCCTTGTAGACACTGCTCCCAAATACTGCGAGCTGACCAGCCGAATGGCATCGGGCGACATGTCTCCATTTGGATAGCAGAAGGTCGCGACCTCGCTGCCTAACTGTTCGCGAATGATTACACCTGATTGCGCGACTTCATCGTTCAATTGAGAGAAATCGCTAACGAGCGAAAGCCGTGTGTGCCGACGCGTGTGAGAACCGAATCTGATCACACCACTGGCCTGCATCTCACGAGCTTCTTCCCAAGAGATAAGATCCCGTTCGCCAAAATCGTCAGCGGCGTGTTCAACCGCGGATTTCATCTGCTCATCCGTGAAGCATTTGCATCTTCCGATCAGATCCTCAATCTCCGTGCTCGACATCTTGCGGACATCCACGGGAAGCAAATCACGCAACCAACCCGGCAATGCACGCCAGTGCTCAGAGTTTGCTTTGGTAAGAATCGTTGCCAATGTGTTGGGCCAAAATGAATAGCGCGTGCCGACCAGATCGGAGACAAGATAAATCGTCGCGGGTGCCTGCGCTTGGCGCAGGATGGGGTACGCGTATTGGTAGTTGTCGCGCCAGCCATCGTCGAACGTGATCGCGCACGCATTCTTGGGAATGCTCCGTCCCGCTTCCACATCTCGCAACCAGTCATCGAGATGCACGAAGGTGAAGTACTTTCTTAGCATCTCCATATGCATCGCCAATGTCTCAGGCGAAACGTACATGCCGGCTTGCTCTGTCGCACGTGCAGGATGCGAAGAGGGAAGCACGCGGTGATACATCAGAATCAGCAGCTCTGGGGTAGAGCGTATGCGCCACCGCATGGGGGCGACTTTTGCCGCTGCATTTTGCAGCACGCTTTTGATTAGACGCTTCATCGTTACCACGGCAAATTCGGGCTAAACCAAGGCCCGACAGTGTTCGCGATTGGCAGCGGCAAGCGGCGCCAAACTTGAGTCGCGTAATACATCAGTCCGCGCTCCTCGCCCTCTGCCCGCGGTTGGGACCCGGTCCGCGGCGATCTTTCCCATCGGTGCCAATAGAGTTGGACGGGCTGCGCACCCCACTGCTTTTTGAAATTGTACGTGCCGGCATTGATGGTCGATCTGCCGAAATCAAATGACGTGCACTTCAGGTCGCACACGTGCTGCAGCACTTCCCAATACAGCTTCATATTGAATCCGAGCGGCTTCATGTCCGCGCGGCACGAGGCCCAAGGTATTTCAGCTCTACCGTTCGCGACAACCAAGAAAGCCGCAGCAGCTGGCACGCCCCGAGACGTAATCAAAACGATGGTCGTGTGGTTACGAAAGCGCTCCAGAATCGCCGCAAAGAATTTCTTCGGATAGACAGGCGTTCCGAGGTCACGCATGTTCTGTGCGAACACGTCGTAAAACGAGTCGAGCAATTCAGTCGAACCGATCTTCACACTCGGTTCTTCGCGATCGGCCCGCTTGGCCTGGGATCGAAGCTTGGAACCAAGGTTCTTAGATAGTTCTGCAAACGTGGGCGGGAGATCCAAGATCATGCTGACCTTGTCCGTTCTGACGGTCCAAGTGCCGGGCCTCTGTCGCGCGTCTCGATACTCCAAGTAAGAGCAGCCGCGATCTCGGGCCAGTTTTACGCCCTTGTCCATGAGTGCCAGCGCGACGGCCTCGCTCTCAGCCAGAGCGCCACCGTAGTTATAGAAGGGAACAGACGTTGCAAAGTTTCCGAGCAACAGGCTCTTCTGCTGAACGATCGGCAGAACACCCTGAAGCGCCCCTGATCCGTCACGCGCCTCTAAGAAGTACGCCGAATGCCGAAACACGTCGCGGGCGAGAAGGGACCAACCCTTCTTGAGATAAATGGACGCGTCTGGATGTCGGTCAACGAACGAATCCCAATCAGCACCAGGCTCGGAACGAACTGTAATTTCTAGTGCAGCGCGTTGCGAAGGGATCGAATCACTCATCACGCGAACGCAAAAACAGGCGCGCTCGTCGTGGTCTGTGCTGGCTGTTGCGCTCCGACCAGTTGCAGATTTTCGAGGACAGTTTTCATCGTCGAGAATTGGAATTGAGAAATGAGCGTTCTCAAGCGCGCCTCGCATCGCGACAGATTGGTGTAGTGCCGAAATGTGGAAAGCGCACTCGTTTTGATCCTTGGTTGGCCTGGATCGACTTCCCACGGGTGCAGGTAAAACACAAAGGGCCGTCCAGCCTTGTTCAGCTTGCTCAGGCCAGCGCGCGTCACCGCGTAAGGCAGCAATCGGAAATAGCCACCTCCGGAAACGGGGATGCGCAGACCCATTACCTTTGACGTGGACATCGGAAATTCAACTATCGTTTTGCCATTGGGCGCGCGAATGCGAGCCGGAGCTTGCGGCGCATCCGGAATCCCGTACACGTCGTGTTTGATGGGGAAGATGCTCGAGTCGTACTCGAATCCGAGATCGCACAGCGCATCGAGCGCCCAGAGCGAGCGGCGTGTAATCGAGTAAGTAGAGGCGCGATAGCCCTGCACGCGCTCACCAATGATGTCTTCGAGCAGTGCTTTCGAATCACGGGTCTCGGTGTAGAACTCTTCGGGCGTTTGATTGAACACAAGCTTGTGGCTCATGCCATGGCTTGCGACCTCATGACCGCGCCGATGAATGTCTTTGATGAGATCCGGGCTGCGACGAGCGACCCAGCCCAAGACGAAGAATGTTGCTCGAATGTTCGTGTGCTCGAACAGATCCAATAAGCGCCGAGTATTGGCCTCTGCGCGATACTCCATGCCATCCCACTGTGTGCGATCGATCGACTTAGCAAGCGCAGCGACGTGGAAGTAGTCCTCCACGTCCACGGTCATTGCATTAACAATGGCGGACTTGAGTGCACTCACGTTACGTTCCGGTTGCAGAATCTATCGCAAAGGTTGGGAGCAAGTAGCCGGATCGGGGCGTGCCGCGTGCGTAGCCGATTCGCAGCCAATACCGATTCTCGACGTAATCGCCGGTTGCGAGATCGCTATTACGGTGGAAGTAGTTGTACGAGACACCAAGCACTACCGCGCGGGAGAGATGCCAGGAAAGCTCCGCCCCCGCGATGTCCTCGTTGTAATCGACTCCCGGCAATTCGAAGCTTCCATATGAGCGATTAGCGGTAATGGAAACAGAGGTCGTCTGCGATAAGTCGCGCTGCAACTGGACGCCGAAGCGTTTGAGGGTCTGGTCGAGATCAGGATTGTCTCCGTAGGTTTGTTTGTTCCAAGACCCGAGCAGGGCCATGCCGCTGCGATTACGCGAGAAGTTCCAAGCGAGGGTAACGTAGTCGTTGGTGAATGGCTGCACTGTCTGGCGTCCCGGTGCAGCATTCAAGCTAACTCCGGTCGCACTTTGGCTAGTGGCGAACGCGCTACCCGAACTCGCAAACTCGCGCCCCCCTGTCAGCAACACCACAGACGAACCGGAAATCCGACGGCTTACATTGAGCCGAAAAAGAAGACCTCCGTCCGTGCTCGTAGCGGCATCCCGATCAATGCGGCTATAGCCGGCATCCAGTCCTAAGCGAGTACGTGCGCCTTGTGCCTCGTAACGCACGTATGCGTCGTCCTGCTGATAATCCGCGTTCAGCACCTCTTCCTTGTAATGCACTTGCTGATCGCTAACGTTCAGAGATACCGAGCTTGAACTTGACAGCAAGTGAATGAGGCCTAGCTGCCCGGAAATGCTATCCGAATCGAACGGGCTTTTTTGATAGGACGTCAATGAGTAGCGCCCACCCAAACGCAAGCGCGTCTGTGATCCAAACGCAAACGTGACATCGGGACCCGTAGTGAAGTAGTTCAGGTTCTCATCGTTATCTGGCGTGGCAGGCTGGAACGGATCGCTCAGCACCTGGCCGAAATTGTCTGAGACCACCCATTGAAACCGCTCTGGAACGAAGGCGAAAAGCGCATTGCCTGCAAAGTTGCCGATGAGCTGCGAGTCGAATGTGTTATCTCGATAGTCGAAATACGCGAGATCTCCGACTGCATCCGCCTGCAACTTCGAGCTCTGTTTATCGAAAGAGAACTGCAGACCCGCCGACGCGATGTTCTCGCTCTTCTCGTTGTTGTTGTTGCGAAGGATGTTGTCGCTATGCCCCGCGCCGAGACTAGCCTCATAGGCGAGGTTTTCGGCGATCGCTTGCGGCGCGCAAAGCTGAAGGATCAGGCACAACACCGCACCCGCAGTGATTCGCGGCAGAACTCCACCGTTTCTCATCTTGGTTTCCTAAAGTTGTTCGACTTGTTACGTCAACGGCCAGTTGGCTCGGCTGGATCGCCGTAGGTTCCGTATCCGTAGTACCCACTCGATGGCGGCGTGTGGGTCTGATTCAAAATCAAGCTGATCGGCTTAGCTTCGCCGATCGCCTCGATCGCATCAGTGACTGCTTTCTGCACTGTCTCATCGGCACGCACGACCAAGACAATCTGGCCCATATTTGCGACTAGCGCTCGCGATTCGGTTGAAAGCAACAGAGGTGGCGAATCGAATAGCACGATGCGCTGCTTGCCGTCGGAAACCAGTTGGAGCACGAGTTCTTCCATTCGCGGGCTCGCCAAGACTTCTGTCGCGGTTTCGATTCGCTTGCCGGCGGGCAAGATGCTGAGTCTGTCGACACTGGTGCGGAGAATCAGCGAATCAGGGTGTACGTTGCTATCGACCAGAAGGTCGAGAAGGCCGCGATCATTGTCCAATCCGAAGATTCGGCTTATGTGCGGCTTAGCGACGTCCGCATCCACTAGCAACACCTCTAGGTCCTTTTCGAGCGCCATGCTGAGGGCGAGATTGACGCTGGTGAATGTCTTTCCTTCTCCGGGCAACGCGCTAGCCAACATGATGATGTTGCCATTCGGGATCGCAGCCCCACCTCGTCCCAGCGCACTGGCGATGAGGGGACGCTTTACTTGCTGGTACTGGCTCGCGATCTGCCGTTCCATATCTGCAGGCGGCAATAGATCCATCTCTCGCAACTTATTGCGCTCGATCTGAACGATCTTGGTTGCCTTCTCCTCAGCACGAGAGGGAGAAAGCTGAACCACCGCGGGCGCGGCTGAAAACTCATGAACTGAAGCTTTTTGCAGCTCCAAGTCGATCGTGCGCGGCGAAACCTCCGCAGCCGCCGGCCCTACCGCTGGCGGTACCGACTGCCTAGATTCTTGCAGCTTCTTTAGAGCGCGTTCGACGAGACTCATGTCGCTTCCTCACGCCCCTGTGTGCGGGCTCAGGCGAATGCCCATGCGGCTCAATTGCAGAACGATCACCGCGACCACGAACAACCCACCCACTGCGATGCCGTATCGATAGTACGAACGTCGTACTGCAGTGCGATCCCGCTCCAACCAGGACATACTGATCGCGCCTAGGACCTGCAGGCCTGTTGCTTGTGCAAGCCCGCGCACTGAGGTGAACGTCGGCTTTAACTGAAACATGAGATATGCGACACCGCCGCCGGCCGCCAGCGCAGCCACCAAAATGCCCAACACCATAATTGAGCGCTTGGGAGAAATCGGCTTGAAACCCGCATTGGGCGGCTCGATTACATCAAAGCGAACGGAGCCACTGGTCGTCGCTTCCTCGCCCAGCCGCGATTTTTCTAGGCGCTCGACCAAGGCGGTGTAGTTGGCCTTGGTCACGTCATAGTCGCGATTGAGCCGTGCGTATTCCGCTTCGACCTGCGGCATCGTGTCGAGCATCTTGCGCAGGTCGGTCACGTTCTTTTGATGGTCTGCCAACTCGCGGCGCAGCGCTGCGACCTCGACGTCCGTTTGATTGAGAGCTAACTGAATGCTCTGGTAGACAGGATTCGTGCTCGCGCCACTTGAGGCCGCAGCATTCGGATCGCCGCGGCGCAGAGCCTCGATCTCATCCTGCCGACGCTTCTTCAGCTGCTCGAGCGTTTCGCGCGTCGCGATGACATCTGGGTGCTTGTCGGTGAACCTGAGCAGCAGTTCGTCCAAACGAGCCTGGGTTTCCTTGATACGAGACAGGGTGTCTCCGCCCGACGTTGGCACGCCTGTCTGAGGGGATACCATGCCGGCAGCCGCAGCGACCGGAGCCTCGCCGCGTAGCTGGCGCTGAAGCTCTTCGCGCCGCGAGGTCGCGAGTGCGAGAGATGATTGCGTCTTCGTGACCGCATCCATCTCCGCCTGCAAGCGAGTGAAGTAACCGCCCTGCTCTGTGGGCATCAAACCCACATTCGTCTTCTTAAATGCGGCGAGACGGTCCTCCGCCTCTCGCAGGCGCTGCTCGTAATCCAGGATCTGCGTCTCGAGAAACTTCTGCGCATTCATGGAACCCTGGCGCTTACCGCCCAGCGTGTTCTCGATGAGATGAGTCTGCAGGATCTCGACCGTCTTAAGCGCACGATCACGAGAGACGTCCTTGTAGCTGATGCTGTAGATGCTGCCTGCTTCCTGATCCGCAGTGTTGGTACTAGCTGAGGTCACGTTGAGTTCGACGCGATTGCGCATGTCGTCCAGCGCACGCACGATCTGCTGTGGTGTCATCGTGCGGGGATCGATCAAGCCGATTTCCTGCGCCACCGGCTGAAGCTGGGGCTGAGACAGAAGCGATTGGCGGACCAGATTGAGCTGAGCATTGACGTCTTGGTCAAGCGTCAGTCCCTGCAGAACCGGCTTCAGCGCAGTTTTTGTGTCGACGAATACGCGCGTGCTCGCCTGATAGACGTCGCGCATGGTGAACAAGACCGCCCAGCCCAATACGGCCACGATCCATGCTGTGATCACGGCATAGCGCCGATAGCGCCACGCACCGCGAACTTGGTCGAGAACTTGTTCGAGCAGCTCTTGCATGTCTAGAACCGAGACTCAGGAATGACGATGACATCGCCCGGCTTCAGGGCGATGTTCTGACGCATGTCGCCATTGTTCACGAGCGCGTCGACTTTCACTTTGATCTCGTGCGTCGTTCCGTTTTCGGTGCGGACGACCTTGGCACGATTTCCGGCCGCGAACGGCCCAAGCCCACCCACCGCTAGCACCGCATCGAGCACGGTCAATCCATCGCGATACGCGATCGATTGCGGGCGAACCACTTGTCCGATGACTTTGACTTGGCTGAATGCGCTCGTCGGCTGTGTGACGATGACGTTGACCTGGGGGGAGCGCACATACTCGGCAAGAACTGTCTCGATATCGCGCGAAAGCTGACTCGGCGTCTTGCCGACCGCAATCATGTCCTGCACCAACGGAGTGGTGATCTTTCCGTCTGGCCGAACCGGAACGGTTTGGGTCAACTCTGGATTGCGCCACACGAAGACTTGGATTGTGTCACCTGGACCGATGACATAGTCGTTAGTGACTTTGCTTTCCGCCGGTGCTTCTTGAGCAGCGGATGAACCAGCAGAAGGAGCCCTGGCGGCAGGCTGAGCCTTGGTTGCAGCGAAGGTGTTTGCAACCATCAATAGACCCAGGAAACATGCGAGGAAGCATCTACCGGCAGCTTTTGAGCAGTTAACAAAACTCGAAGTCATGGATGATGGCCGTCACGCTTAGGGCGCGTTTGCGGTGGTTGCGAATTGCGACAAGAGTATCAGATAGCGGTTTCCATCGATGCTGCCGAAGTCTCATCCTTTAGGGCAGATTTGTCAGGAAAACCGACGGCTTACCTACATGTAATCTGACCGCTTTGAACCGGAACAACAACAAATCGACGCTCCCCGTTACCCTTCCAACTCAGCTTGAAGTCGCTGTGCATCTGCGACCTCCGGAAACGATGCGCTGGTCACTTGCCGCAGAATCTGCAATGCACGGTCGCGTTGACCTGCTTCGGCCAGGGCCGCAGCGAAGTGATAGCGAACATCCGGCGGTGCACCCGATGCGCTCGCAGCACGTTCCAACACAGGGAGCGCCTCTTCGATTTTTCTGTTCTTGAGCAGAATCCAACCATACGTGTCGGCGATCGCGGGATTCTGCGAAGCAGCATCGAATGCACGTTTCGCCGTTGTTTGTGCGCGAGTATCTCTACGCTCGAAATACAGCCATGCGAGATTGTTGAGGGCCAACGGGCTGGCATTCGGCTCCAGAGCAATCTGCTCATACTGTTCGATCGCGCGCGCAGCGTCGCCTGCCTCAGCGAACGCACTCGCCAATACCATTCGCGCAGCCGAATCTCGAGGTTGGCGTCGCACCCAGTCTTGGAGGAGCGAGGTGGGCTGCTGAAGCTTCGCTTGTCTCGCAGCATCATATGCCTTGATTGCGGCTGCTGCCGAAGGACGCAACTCGTATGAGCGCTTGAAGGCTTCGACTGCAGCGTCGAATTGTTTCTGATTGAGGGCGACGTCACCCTCGAGCAGGGCTGCATTGGGATCGCGAGGCTGCGCCTGACGCAACTGCGCTACCTGCAGGGCAGCAGCGTCCGATTTGCCGTCGTGCAAATCCAGCGCGACCAGCAAGGCCGTGGCGGCGGTGGGATTCTTCGCCATCGACTTGGCTTTTTGCGCCGACTCGCGAGCCGCAGAGTAGTTGCTTAGCGCCATTTGAGATCGCGCGAGGCCGAGGAACCAAGATGGATTCGACGAATCTTGAGCTGCCGCGTCGCGATACTTCGCAACAGCTTCATCGTACCGCCCGACCTCCAGATACAGCTGAGCGACGGCTGCGGATGCCTTTGCATCGCCTCCTGCGGCCGTAAGCGCCTCCCCGATCGCCACATCCGCGTCTTTGGTTTTTTTCTGCTGCAGGTAAACAGCCGCAAGGAGCAACCGCGACTCGACGGACTTGGGATCGCTCTTGCGCAGTTCTTCCAGTCGGCGCGTAGCAGCCACTTGATCGCCTTGCGCCAGAGACAGCCGCGCCAGCGACAACTGTGCCTCAGCATTGTGGGGCTCGATCGCGAGCACCTGGTCGTAGCTCTTTCGAGCCGACGCGGCATCTCCCAATGCTGCATCCACACGTGCGAGTGCGAGCAAAGCACCGATGCTCTTTGGATCCAACGCGAGCTCGCGCCGCACGTATTCACGCGCAGCAGCAAAATCTCGCTGCTGGAAGGCGAACGCAGCAGCAACGGACAATGCCGCACTATCCTTAGGTCGCGACGCAACCAGCTTTGCTACTTCCGCCTGCGCAGCCTCCTTACCCTTTGCAGCGTTGATCGCGGCAATCAACATCGTGTCGCGGCGAGCCCCGCCATCTTGCGGCGCAATGGCTTGCAATAGATCGACCGCCTTTTGATTCGCTCCAGATGAGAGATACGCCAGAGCAAGATCCAGCTTGAGGTTTGGGTTATCTGGTTGAGCCGCGACACTGCGCTCTAGGAGCGTGATGGCTTGATCCTGCTCTCCCTGTTGCAGGCTCGCCCAGCCGCGCAGCGCGTCGAGTTGTGGGTCCTGGCTGGCCGCCTGAATGGGTGCCAACACTTGCATCGCGAGATCGGGGCGTTGCAACCGCAATTGCGTTTGCGCCAGCAATTTGCGTGCTTCCACGTTAGCAGGATCTTTTTGCACCACCTCACCGAGTTCCGCGAGTGCCTGGTTGGCGCTACCGTTGGCAAGCAATGCTGCGCCTAAAAGCAGCTTGGCCTGCAAGAACTCAGGGGCAGCAGTCACCGCCTTCTGCGCACTCGCGATCGCGCTGGAATAGTTCTGTTCAGCCATCGAAATGCGCGCAGCCAAGAACGAGGTCAGTGGAGCATCCGGCGCTCTCGCAACGAGTTCAGCATGCGTTTTATGGGCTGCTGGCAAATCGCCGATCGCCAGCTCAGATTCGGCTGATCCAGCTAGAGCAGTATTGATTTCCACCGGCGTCAATCGTCCTTGTGCGTTGTCGCGCGCCGATCGATATGCCTCCAGTGCCTGTTTGTAATCCCCGCTACGAGCAAGTAACGATCCTCGTAACAGCAACGCACTCGCGTTCTTCCGGTCCGCATCGAGAACTGCGTCGACTTCGCTCAGCGCGTCGTCCGTTCTGCCTAGCTGCGCGTAGGCTTGTGCGCGTCCAATGCGCGCTCGCGGAAAAGTCGCGTCCTGCTCCACCGCCCTATCTAAGACGACCAACGCGTCTTGGCTTTGCCCCTTCTCCAACAGCGCCAGCCCTTCATAGGTCAGCCGTTGAGCGTCGGACATTGGGAGGTCGCCGGAATTTAATTGCGCAAGGAGCCCATCAGCATCACCCAAGGCTAACTTGGTCTCAGCAGTCAGAACTGCTAGATGTTCGGGTTTGGCGCCGGACTGCGCAGCGCGATTGAGCTCCTTCTCGGCACCATTCGCATCGCCAACCCGCAACGACAGCTCAGCGAGGAGCAAACGTCCTTTCACATTGTCTGGCGCTGACTTCAGTGCATTCTGAAGATCGATGATCGCGCCTCGATCGTCGCCGGCGTCTCGCTTTTGCTCCGCTCTGGCGATCCGCTGATCCGGATTCATGAATGCGTCGCAGCCGCACAGATGTATTGCGAGGACTATTGAGACGATGAACGAACAAGTCGTCTTGTGCATCCTAAGTTCTTCCTTCGACGACTTCGTGTGCTAACGAGGGGAGCCGGACAGTGCTGATTCGAAGGCGTCCAGCCTCCTGCGCGCCGCTTCGCAGTCGGACACGCAATCGGTCCGCACGGCGACGATGCGAGACAGAGGCGCCGACCAAAGCGATTGCACTCCGTAGCTCAGCTGTGCGCGCAAGCCGCTCGCTGTCTGCAGTTTTCCGATGTGATACGAAAATCTAAGCACACTGCGGTGGGGTCCGTCCTGCAAAACGAGTTCGCGAATGCCGGGCGCGATCTCACGAGAATCAACGACAGTGTCCGAATCGCTGAATAGATGGTTGTTGTAACCCACCAATTCCTTGCCCTGCTGCTGCTTCCGATAGGCCGCTACGAATCGCCATACTCGCGCGCCGGCGGAATCCTCGTACGTCGAGAGATCTTCAACATCTGCGCCGGCAAATACTGGGTTCCATCTCGTGTTTTCTGAGCGCAGCGGCCCGACCCAGCCGGACAGCGAAGGACGCATAGCCGCGTCGGTCGGGACTGGCGCAGAGTGCATCGGGTCGAGAAGAGCCCAAGCAGGTACGACTAGCAAAGCGAGCGCATAGGCGGGGCGACGCCGTGGTTTGACTGATTGCTGCGTCTCCGGCTTCGTAAAAGAAGCGACAGCAGAAGACGGAAAGCGACTCGCGATCCAGAAAAAGAGCCCCATCATCACTGCGAAGACGACCCATCCAAAGCGATAGTGCTCAACGCGCACCAAGTAGTGCTGCATATTCGTGAGATGGCCGGCGACAACGATGACGTAGACGCGCACCCAATTCGCTGCGATGGCGAGGAAGAACGCCAGAGCTACGAGCAGTGAGCGCGTCTTTAGAGAGTCGCGGCCAAGTTCTCCGTACAGCGTACCGAGCGCTAGTCCGACCATGACGAAGTGCAATCCGCTGCACCCACCGGCGATCTCGAAGATGCCGGCGGGAATGTGGACGAAATTCCCATCTACGTAAGCTTCGATGCCACTCGCATGAAGCATGTATCCGACCATCGATGCCGAGACAGTCTGCAGATGAGGCGTGAGCACATCCCAAACGGGGATTGCGAACAGCAGGAATCCGATTGGGAAGGCCGCTAACCGTGCCGCCCCGATCCCGAACATCGACCACACCGCAAGCAATGCGATCACCGGGAAAGCGAGTTCATGAGCGGTCTCGATACTGGCACGATATGCGATGAGCCAGCCGATGCTGCCCAGCAGATAGGCAATCATCGCGAACAGACTCGGCGTGGGGTGCAGTTGCTCTAGCCGGTCATCGCGCAGCATCAGCCAGAATGAAATGCCTAACACGATGAATCCGTGAGTGAACGTCGTCTTGTCCGTGTCCAGCCAAAGCGAAGATAAGGCGAGGGTGGTCGGCCAATACAAAAGCAGCATGGCCAGAACACATCCTGCAACCAGCAGTCGCATCCTCCACCGTGCCGTGATCGGTTGCGCCGTATCTGCGAGCGCGACCTCATCCTCAAGGCTCGCCATTACTGCACTCGCATTCCGTACTTTTCCATCAGGTCGTAAAGCGTGGGACGACTGACACCCAACAGCTCAGCGGTGCGAGAGATATTTCCGTCCGTGATCGTCAATGCCTGTTGAATAGCTTGACGCTCGGCGCGTGTGCGGACTTCTTTAAGATTAAAGAGCAGTTCGCTACTCGTCGCCTCCTTGAGCCCCAAATCATCGGGGGTGATCATCGTGCCTTCAGCCATGATCATCGCCGTCTTCACTTTGTTCTCGAGCTCGCGCACGTTGCCGGGCCAGCTGTAGGCTTCGAGTGCCGCCAACGCTTGCTCACTGAAACCACGTTTCGGCCGACCTTGGACGCCGCTGAACTTGCGCAACATCGCGTGCGCCAGAACAGTGGCGCCGCCTTTACGCTCGCGCAGGGGCGGCACCGTAATCGTCACTTCGCCGATTCTGAAGTAAAGATCTTGGCGGAATTTCTGTTCTGCGATGAGCTGCTGAAGGTCTTTATTCGTTGCGCATACAACGCGTACGTTGACGGGAATTTCTTGGCGTCCGCCGACTCGTTCAATCACCTTGTTCTGTAGGAAGCGCAGCAACTTCGCTTGTAATGCGATCGGCATGTCACCGATCTCGTCTAGGAACAGTGTGCCTCCGTGTGCGACTTCCACCTTGCCGATGGTCTGCTTCACTGCACCCGTGAATGCGCCTCGCTCATGGCCGAACAATTCGCTTTCGAGCAACTGCTCTGGAATAGCCGCGCAGTTGATCGCCACGAACTTGCCATCGGTTCTGCCGCTCTGCGCGTGAACAGCACGAGCAATGAGCTCTTTGCCCGTTCCGCTTTCACCCAGGATTAGGACAGATACGTCGGTGCGGGCGACCTTCTCCACCATCCGACAGACTCTCATCATCGCGTCGTCGGTCGCGATGAGTCCTTCCATGGGGGCAGCAGACTGCGCCTGTTTCAGTTGGCGGTTCTGCTCTTCCAATGCATGCATGTGGAAGGCGCGGCTGACGATCAGCTTTAGTACTTCGGTGTCGACCGGCTTCTGATAGAAATCGTAAGCGCCCAGCGACACGGCCCGAACGGCGTTGTCGCGATCGTTATTTCCGGTGACAACGATGACTTTCGTCTGCGGGGCCAGCGCTAGGATCTCTCTCAGCGTCTGCATCCCTTCCGCAACTCCTTCCGCATCGGGAGGCAGCCCGAGATCCTGCAGAACAACCGGTGGCTCGAATCGCCGCAAGATTGTCAGCGCTTCGTTGCGCGTCGAGGCAATTAGGACTTCGTGTTCGTCGAAGCACCACTTCAATTGCTTCTGCAAGCCGATGTCGTCTTCGACGATCAAGAGTTTCGGTCGATCCGCGCTCACGTTGGACTTCCTTCCGTTTGTTTTGCGCCCCCCGCCGCGGTGTACGGGACGGATAGGGCATCCCCTCGGGTGGAAACCGGTAAGTTAATCAGAAAGCGCGTCCCCTGACCGGGGCTACTGCTCACTTCTACCGTCCCGCCGATTTGACGAATGTATTCGCGCACCTGGTAAGCACCGATTCCCATGCCCTTGGAGCCCTTGGTGCTATCAAATGGGCGGAACAGCCGGTCGCGGATGAATTCAGGAGTCATTCCCGCTCCCGAATCCGACACGCTGATGGTCACGCCCTCCCGCCTGGCGTCCATCCCGACGTTAACCGCGCCAGTCTCCGCGGTTGCATCCTGTGCGTTCCGGATCACGTGCTCCAGGGCGCTGATCAGCCGTTCCGGATCTGCGGAAACTCGGACTGCGGCCATCGGTGCGGCAACCGGCACGGGCTTACGATCAGCACAGCGCGCGACTGCATCGTGTACCACCTTCGCCAGGTCCATCTCCGATTGCCGCTCCTGCGCCTGTTTGCTCTTGAGTTGCTCGATCAGCTTCGTCATGCGTTCGACAGTGTTGTCGATCGTCTCGATCGCATCATCGATGAACTCTGGGTTGTGCTTGTGACGCCGCGAATTGACCACGATCAGTTTCAGTTGGGCAACTGAATTCTTCAAATCGTGCATCATGAATGCGGTGAGCTTGTTGTACGCCTCGAACTGACGACTTTCAGCCAGGCGCCGGTGCGCGTCGTGCTGTGCAATATGCGTTGCGACGTGCCGGCCAACCGTCTTTAGCAGATCGCGATCTTCGTAGGTGAGCTGGAATGGCGGCGGTGGATTGTAAAGAACGATGAATCCAAGCAGCTCATCAAGTTGCAGCAACGGAGAGACGATGCGCAACTCCTGGTTGTTCAACAGCCAGCCAGGCACTTCAATGTTGCGATAAACATCCGGCTTACTGCGTAGCTCATCCATGTCGATAATCCATTTCGTTCGCGCCAGAAACTGCGCCAGATCGGCCTGTACACTCAATGCCTCCACGCCCGTAAGCGAGTCGATGTGCATAGGCCAAGCGGCGGCGACGTGATACTTGCGGTCTTCTTCATCGCGCAGGAACAGAAATCCGCCCGGACTGGAGAAGATTTGCGCGATCGCTCGCACCGCGGTACGGCGCACATCCTCTTCATCGGTCGATGAAAGCGTACCGATGAACCGGAGCCATTCGATGCGATAGTCGTACTTATTGCGATAGAAATGCTTGCTCAGGAACACGCGCGCGTACCGGCGCAGCGTTTCCGAGGCCAGCACGCCAACAAGCGCAACGATTGCACCAGCCATAAACACGATCTGGCCAACAACGCCCCACTCGCCGCCTCTTTCGCGAACGTAGAAGCCGCCAAGGGCCATCACCGTTAAATACGCGCCGACAACCATGAAGGTCGTCGTGTAGAACACCGCCTGGCGCGAGACAAAGATGTCGAGTGACCACTGCGGATTACGTCGTGCCGAAATTGCGAGCAACGGAACTGCCACCGCGCTGAGCACGCCACGTGCGTTCCAAGCATCGGATGAGATTCCGTGGATCAGCTCGACTTGCGAGTATAGGAACAAGTCGTACGCGAACATTGCGCCGACACCAATACAGAAGTACTTCAGCGCATTGCGGCTCGAGTGGCTCGCATTTCGAAACAGTTGCTCCACGAGCACTAAGCCCAGCAGTGAGAGAGCCAGCTGAGTCCGTGACAACAGAATCGTGGGATCGACAAAGAAGATGCCTTTGCGTTCGAGGAGGAAAGCAATCAGAGGCGCCGCCAGCAGAACACATGCAAGAACCCGAACAGCGAGCTTGAATCTGGGCCCGATGGATTGAGCTGCCACAGCGGAAATGGCGAGCACCCAGACCGCCCCACGCGAGATTTCCAGCTCATACACAACGATCGCCGGGATCGTGCCCCAGTGGTGATGGACCGATAGCACGATTGCCCAGCAGGCGCTGATGGCGCTCGCCGCGATCAGGAGAATTCCAGGGCCACGGCCTTTCCAGCTGACTGACAGCAGGGTCGTGAGCAGCAGATACGCGAGCCCGGCCGCGCCGTACCCGAGAACGCCCAGTGTGTTCATGGAGTGCTAGCGTGCACCTTTTCTCCAGACGATCACTTCAACGGTTTGCACTAAGATCGCCAGGTAGAAAAGCAGGCTGTGGTTCTTCACGTAGAACAGATCGTACTGGAGTTTCTCGGTCGCATCTTGCTCCGATGAACCGTACGGGTAACACAGCTGCGCCCATCCCGTGATGCCGGGTTTAATCGAATGGCGTTCTCGATAGTAAGGGATGCGTTCATTCAGCTGATCGACAAACTCGGGCCGCTCGGGCCGTGGCCCCACAAAGCTCATCTCGCCGCGCAAAACGTTGAGGATTTGGGGGAGCTCATCGATCCGGGTCAGACGTATGAAAGAACCTATCTTCGTCACCCGGCTGTCGTTCTTCTGCGCCCATTGAGGCTTGCCGTCGCGCTCTGCGTCCTCTCGCATGCTGCGGAACTTCAACAGCTTGAAGGGACGTCCGTACTGCCCGACTCGCACCTGACGATAGAAAATGGATGCGCGCGGCCCTTCGGTGAGCTTGATCGCGAGCGCAGTGATCAACATCAGCGGCAGCGCAACGGTTAACAGTGCCAAGCTCGCGACGACATCGAAGGCACGCTCAAGCGAGCCATGAATGCGGCCTTGCCTAAAGCCTTCCGAAAAAATCATCCAGCTTGGGTTCAACACATCCAAACGTACTTTGCCTGTCTCGCGCTCGAGGAAGGTCACCAATTCGACGATCTCCACGCCCCCCAGTCGACATTCGAGTAACTGATCCATCGGAAATTGTCGGCGCCGATCGTCCATTGCGACGACGATCTCATCGACTCGCTCGTCCTCGCAAATGTTGATGAGGTCCTTGCCCGTGAACAGCCGCTTCGATTGAGTGACGGTCAAAAGCTCGTCGCCTTCCGCCGGCACGTAGCCCACCACCACGAATCCGCGTCGATCAGAACGACGCCGCAGCCGGACGATGCTGCCGGCACGTCGACCGGCGCCATATACAAGAATGCGGCGTTTAAAGATGTCTTCGTTGACGAGCTTGTCGAAGATCATCCGTATGACGACGCACCCTGCAAACGAGAGCGCCGTACTCGCGAACAGCGCCCCTCGTCCGATGTGAAGGGCCGGAATGAAGTACGCCAGAATGGCAATGAACAGTGCACCCCCGATTACGCTGGCGCCGACCCGGGCAAGAACGCCAATAAGCTTCGAGCGCTGCCGCGCGTTGTAGAGACCCATCGCGGTCATGCTTACAAACATGATGCCGGCGAAGAAAATCCCGCGGGGCAGCATCGGGCCATGCAAGCCGGTGGGAATCGGCAAGGAGTCATCGAACCGCAGGAGCGCTGCGCCATACGGAGCAAAGAAAAAGACCACGCCTTCGACGGCTGCCAACAAAGCCAGAGGCAGTTGCCAATAGTGTTGAAATATTCGGATCGCCACGAATCGTTGATTCCTAAGAAATGGGCGCGAACGAGCGAGCGAAGAATGCGCTCAGCATCCAAAGACGCATATTGAGCGGAATGCCTTAGCCCAAAACCAGCGGACGTAAGTCTAGTGACTTACAACGACAGTCCTCGTGAAGGGAGTCACAACGACTACTGTCAAATGAAATACGTACGATCCTGGCTAATTGACAATCATTCGCATTTGTATTTAGATGGCCCGTAGTTTAACCGGGCCGCTTTGCATCATGTACGTTTGCGTTTGTCACGCCATCTCTGATCGACAGATCCGCGAAGTCGTAGATCGCGGGGCCGGCTCGCTTGCTGAAGTCCAACAGCATTTGCCCGTCGCGAGTTGTTGCGGCAGCTGCGAAAAAACAGCCTGTGAACTCATCGATTCGCGGGTCTCAGAGCTCCGGGACCGGCCGGTAGCGGCATAACTCTTCCCGAATTGCCCTCCCTCGCGGCTTGCCTGCGTTCTAAGCGTCCGCCAAGATCGCGCCCTTCCGTTTTCGTTTCGAGCCGTACATGAAAGGCAATCCTCAGGTCATTCGCCACCTTAATGCAGTGCTCAAGAACGAGCTCACTGCGATCAACCAATACTTCTTGCACGCCCGGATGTTCGATAACTGGGGTCTGACGAAATTGGGCGAGTACACCCGAAAGGAATCGATCGATGAAATGAAGCACGCAGATCGTCTGATCGAGCGCATCCTGTTCTTGGACGGACTGCCCAACCTGCAGGATCTGGGGAAGTTGCTGATTGGCGAGAACGTGAAGGAAGCGCTCGAGTGCGATCTCAAGCTTGAACTGCAGGCGCACCCAGACCTTAGAAAGGCGATCGCAGAATGCGAAACGTTGGGCGACTACGTTTCCCGCGATCTATTTCAAGACATTCTGAAATCCGAAGAGGAACACATCGATTGGCTCGAGACGCAACTCAAGCTGATCGAGCAGATTGGAATTCAGAATTACAGCCAATCGCAGGTCGAAGCCAGCGATTAAGAATGCCGGTTCTTAGCTAATCGTCTTCGAAGCGAGATTCGACAGCGGACTGGTCACGCCGGCCGAGTTCAACGCAACGACCGTAAAGTACCAAGTCCCGGGCGTCAGATTCTCGACGACGTACGAATTCAGGGAAGGGTTCGTCAGCTTCACCGACTCACTCAAATCACTTGGGGACTGGCCGTAGAGCACCTGGAATCCCGCCAAGTCCGTGAGCGTGGATCCGTCGGTATTTTGGGTGGGCGGCAACCAAGAAAGCGTCGCACTGCCCGCTGCAGTTTGAGTCACTGTGATCGAGAACGCCGGCAGCGATGCCGTGGAGTGACCATCCGACACAGAGATCACAATGCCACCGTACGTCCCCACGTCTGCGCTGGTCGGAGTCCCGGAGATCTGCCCGGTGGCAGGATTGATCGTGGCCCAATCGGGAAGATTGGTGGCCGAGAACGTGAGTGCATCGCCGTTCGGATCAGTGGCCGACGGCTGAAACGTGTAGCCCTGGTTCGCCAGAACCGTGCCCGCACCTTTGCCCTGAATAGTGGGCGCTCCCGAGGTGCCTCCATTGGCCGGCGGCGTGCTAGAGCCTCCCGAGGAGACGCTCGACGATTCGCTGCCGCCTCCGCCACAAGCGGCAAGGAGCCCGGCAAAGGCAAGCGCGATCAATCGCCGTATGACGAGGCTGCGCGACAACATGGACTCCCAGGGATAGAACGACCCGGCGTTACGTCCAATGTCCGTGCCAGAAACAAAATCTACCTTTGTTTCAGCTGCTTAGCGTCGGATTCCGTTACATCCAGGACGTACATTTGTCGCCCCGTAGCGACAGAGTCTTATGTTCACAGGAAAGAACTACAGCAAACGTCTGTTTTTCAAGGCTCTTTGCGCGTCGGCGATTTCCGACACGCGTCACACGTGGGCAATTCGTGTCAGGCGGTGCGTTGGCGGTTGAGGGTTGACCGTTTGCTGCCAGAGTAGAACGATCCGGCTGACTGCATACCCACAACTGTCAACCGACAGCGGGTGGTGGTTGGCCGTTGAGAGTTGGGCGTTTACGGCAAGAAAGCCGGCCTTGCTGACCGCCAACCGTCAACCGTCAACTGCCAACTAAAGAATGGCGTCCCCACGGGGATTGCTCGTCTCATCCATGAGACTCGGCCCGAGGACGGGCCCAGCCTAAAGGCTGTTCAAATCGGTTCGCCGTTGAGAGTTGGGCGTTTACGGCAAGAAAGTCGGCCTTGCTGACCGCCAACCGACAACCGTCAACTGCCAACTGAAGAATGGCGTCCCCACGGGGATTCGAACCCCGGTTACTACCGTGAAAGGGTAATGTCCTAGGCCTCTAGACGATGGGGACGCACGCTGACGTAGGGCTTGGTGGAGCTAGCCGGGATCGAACCGGCG
>DASTSB010000291.1:0-7347 GCA_035760885.1 Steroidobacteraceae bacterium
GGCAGCCTTGTCTTTTCGCGAAACCCACAGCGATGCAATGACACCAATCACCAAGAACCCCACGATCACCGCCAGCGAGATCAACTGCGAAATCTCATAGTGCAGGTGCAGCATCATCTTCACGCCGACGAAGGCGAGCACGAAGATCAGGCTGAGCTTTAGATATTTGAACATCATCATCAGCCCGGCGATCGCAAAATAAAGTGATCGCAATCCGAGGATGGCAAACGCATTCGAGGTGAAGACGATGAAAGGATCTTGCGTCACGGCGAAGATGGCCGGAATGGAATCTACGGCAAACACCACATCCGCCAGATCGACCAGCAACAATGTGACGAACAGCGGCGTCGCGGCGCGTGCCCCATTCTCGAGCGTAAAGAACCGGTCGCCATCCAATCGCTCGCTCACCGGGAAAACCCGCCGAGCGATCTTGACCAGAATGCTCTTGCCCGGATCGAACTGCTCGTCTTCGCTCTTGAGCATTCGCGCCGCAGTGAACAACAAGATGGCGCCGAAGACGTAGAACATCCAATCGAAGGTATGGATGAGCACAGCGCCCATGGCGATCATCGCACCACGAAGCACGATGGCGCCGACGATCCCCCAGAACAACACGCGATATTGGAACTGCTCGGGGATCTTCATGAAAGAGAAGATCACCGCGATGACGAAGATGTTATCGACGGAAAGCGACCACTCGAGCAAGTAGCCACTGACGTACTGAATCGCTGCTTCGGATCCGGTCGGCATGTCCGGCCCGGTCTGCCATCCAAGCCACTGGTATTCATACACGCCGTAGACCAGGCCTGCGAACGACAGCGCGACGATGATCCAAACGACCGTCCACGCGAGCGCTTGCGGCACACTCATCGTGCGGGATTCGCGATGCAGAACGCCTAGGTCGAGCGCGAGAACGCCAAGAAAAATCGCGAAGAAAACCGCCCAGATCACTAAGTTCATAAGGTCCGCGTGATTGGGCTCATGCGAGAAGCTCGCCCTCTGGGTAGTCGAACTTCAGCGCGGGCCTCACGGCAGTGCGTCGACCTCTTTGTCTTTTTGCTTTTCCATCAGGTCGCGAGCTGACAGCTTCATATCCAACGCCAATGCGCCAGCGACATAGATGGATGAATACGTGCCCACGACGATACCGATGGTCAGTGCCCACGAGAACCCGCGCAAAGTCTCACCGCCGACCAACAACAACACGACGACAACGAGGAGTGTCGCGCCGCTGGTGATGATCGTTCGAGACAACGTCTGATTAATCGACGCATCCATGATTTGTTCCGGCGAGGCACGCCGCATGGAGTGGAAGTTCTCGCGAACGCGGTCGAACACGACAACCGTGTCGTTCAGCGAATAACCGATGACAGCGAGAATTGCCGCGAGACCGGCCAGATCGAACGGGATCTGAGTCACGGCGAAGAATCCAAGAATCAACATCGGATCGTGTAGTGTCGCTATGACGGCACTCAAGGCCAGCTTCCACTGGAACCGGGCCCAGGTGTAGAACCCAATCAACACGAAGGTGAACAAGACGGCCATGCCGCCCTGATTGGTTAGTTCGCTACCGACCTGCGGACCCACGACTTCCGCGCGCCGCAACTCGACGTTCGGGTCGACGGTGCGCAATGCCTCTTGAACCTTGACGCTCACTGCGTTGACGTCTTGTTTCTCCTGCGGCAACAAACGAATCATCACGCTGCGCTGATCGTCGAGCGTTTGCACCTGGGTGTCGTGATAGCCGGCCTGCACGAGTGCAGCACGCGTACGCTCCACGTTCGCGACTTTCGGAAAACTGAACTCGAGCACGACGCCGCCCGTGAAATCGATGCCGAAGTTCAGGCCATGCCAAAACAACAGCACGATCGAGCCGATGATCGCCGCCGTGGACACGCCGTACCACATACGGCGCGTATGCATGAACGGATAGGTGGTGACCTTGTGAAAGAACTCCATGGCGCTCTCTAAATTGGCAGGCTTTCGAGTCGGCGACGGCGGCCCCAAATCGCGTGCACGAGCGCACGGCTGCCGACGACGGAAGTGAATAGCGAGGTGACAATACCTAGCGTCATGACCTCCGCGAAGCTGCGGATGGTGCCGCTACCGAATGCGAACAGCACAACGCCCGCAATCAGCGTCGTCACGTTCGAGTCGGCGATCGTTGCAAACGCCTTCTCGAAGCCGGCATTGATCGCCGCAAGGGGCGAATTCCCGGCGCGCAATTCTTCACGAATACGCTCGTAGATCAGAATGTTTGCGTCCACGGCGATACCGAGGTGGAACACGACGGCCGCGATGCCGGGCAGCGACAGCGAGATCTGAAGCATCGAGAGCAAACCGACCGTGAGCACTAGGTTCGCTAACAGGACCGCATTCGCGATCCACCCGAAGCCGCGGTAGTAGATGGCCATGAACACGAACGTGAGCACCAGCCCGATGACCATCGCGTGAATACCGCGATCGATATTGTCTTGACCTAGGCTCGGACCAACCGAGCGCTGCTCGACGATCGTCTGGGGAGCAGCCAACGCGCCGGAGCGCAACAGGAGTGCCAATTCGCGTGCCTCAGTCGCTTGCAAACCCGTGATGCGGAAACGCGAGGACAACACGCTTTGAATCGTCGCGGCGTTGATCACTTTCTCCTCGTTACACACATCACCGACGCGCGTGCCTTCGCAGCGCTCGCCGGCCTTCGTATTGAGATGCTTGCTCTGGAGATAGACGACGGCCATGCGACGACCGACGTTCTCGCGCGTAACGCGGAGCATTTCCTGCCCGCCTCGCGCGTCCAGGGTCACGGACACTTCAGGCTCGCCTTGAGAGAAGTTCGCCTGCGCATCGGTGAGCTGCTCGCCGGTTGCGATCACGTCTCGCTTGAGCAGGATCGGACGGCCATCGCTCATCTTGTAGAGCTTCGATCCGATGGGGATGCGCTTGGTCGCTTGTGCCGCATACGGATCGTTGTTTTCGTCGACGAGGCGGAATTCGACCGTGGCGGTTGCGCCAAGGACGCGAATCGCCTCGTTTGGATCCTTCACCCCCGGCAATTGCACGCCGATGCGCTTGACGGCTTGACGCGCGATGATCGGCTCGGAGACACCGAGTTCGTCGACGCGGTTACGCAAGGTCGTGATGTTCTGCTGCACGGCCTGGTCTTGGCGACGCTTGATCTCCGCCGGACTCATGCGGATATCGATGTTCGCCCCTTCGCCGGCGGTTTCCGAGGTGAGCAGTAGCGATCCGTCCGGTGACTTCAGTGCATCCATAGCTCGCGACAGATCGGTGCCATTGCGCAACGCCACACGCACGACGCCGTTTTGCGTCGTTACATTGTTGTAAGGAATGCGCTTGTCACGAAGCACAGTGCGCGCGTCGCGCTCTATGCGTTCCAATGCCTGCTGAACAGCGGCATCGATATCGACCTCGTAGACGAAGTTCACGCCGCCACGCAGATCCAGCCCCAAGCTCATAGGCTTGAGCCCGAGCTTGCGAATAAATGCCGGAGTGCGCGGTACGTCTGCTAGCGCAACAAGATAGCGGCCATCGCCTTTTTGATTGATGACCTCATGTGCTGCGATCTGCTGTTGGTCGGTTTCGAACCGCAACACCAAGCGATCATTGTCGAGATACGACGCTTCGACTGGGATGTTCGCGTCCTGCATCAGCTTGAGCACGCTCTGCTGCGCCGGTTCATCCATCGCCTGTCGATCGTTGCGCGTGAGCTGCAACGCCGGTGCCTGACCAAACAGATTGGGAATAAAGAAGATGACGCCGACCACCAGGACAATGATGACCAGCCAATACTTCCATTTCGGGAACTGATACATGAACGATCTCAGCTATCCGGCGCAGGGCCGAATCAATGTGTCAGGCGTTCTTGAGGGTGCCTTTCGGGAGGATTTGCGACACGGTGTGCCGCTGAACCTTGACGTTGACGCCGTCAGCGATTTCAACCGTCAAGAATTGTTCACTCA
Organism: Steroidobacteraceae bacterium; assembly: GCA_035760885.1. Lineage (GTDB taxonomy): Bacteria > Pseudomonadota > Gammaproteobacteria > Steroidobacterales > Steroidobacteraceae > Steroidobacter. Next base: position 3,978 of record DASTSB010000291.1, read on the forward strand.
CTTCGGTGACCTTCCCGAGAATGCCACCGCTGGTGACGATCTCGGCTCCCGCTTCGATTGCGGCGACCATGTTGCGATGTTCTTTCGCCCGCTTGCTCTGCGGACGAATCAACAGAAAGTAGAACACCACGATCATGATGATCGGCAGCGCCATTCCGGTCAGTACGCTTTGCGGCCCCGAAGCAGTCTGGGCCTGTGCCGCAGCGGTGGAAATCAGCCAATCCATTTCGTTACGCCCCTAAAAGTGAGCCTCAACAGAGGTGTTTTGGTCGGGTCGCCCGCCGGGGGGCGAAAAAGAGCGGCGCATTATACACAGGACCCGGCCCTGCATTAGCCGCCTAGAAACTTCCGCGAGGCGCCGCTGCAAGGCGCTTCTCGTGCCCCATTCCGCCTTACACTGCGGACTTCTCGAACCTGGTCGGAACGAACATGCCTTCGACGGAAGTGCTCATCATTCTGTTATTGATGCTGCTGAACGGCTTCTTCGCCTTGTCGGAGATGGCGCTGGTTTCGGCCAAGCGCTCGCGTCTGCAAACCGCTGCAGAGCAGGGCCGCTCGGGCGCTCGATCGGCGCTCGCACTGATTGAAGATCCCACCACGCTCCTCTCCGCGATTCAGATCGGGATTACGTTCGTCAGCATGTTCACCGGCGTCTATAGCGGCGCTACGCTCGCCGAGCCGCTGGGAAGAACGCTGCTGCAATATGGCGTGACTGAGCGCTACGCTGAGAATATCGCTACTGGCCTGGTGGTCTTTGCGGTGACATTCGTCACGTTGATCGTGGGCGAGTTGATCCCCAAGCGCGTCGCCCTCCTGCATGCGGACACACTTGCGATTCATGTCGCACCGTTCATGCGTTGGTTCGCCAAAGTGATGGCGCCCTTCGTGTGGCTGCTGCGAAAGTCCGTCAATGCGTTTCTGAAACTCATACCCGTTTCGGCTGCGCCGCAAGGTGCCGTCACCGAAGACGACGTGCGGGCACTCGTTGCCGAAGGGACGCGCGCCGGTGTGTTTCTCGCCTCCGAGCGTCGCTTGCTCGAAGGCGTCCTCGCGCTCGCGGATCGGAAAGTCGGTTCGATCATGATTCCGCGCCAAGACGTCATTTGGCTCGACATCGACGAACCGATCCAGGTGCTTTGGCAGCAGGCCAAAGCAAGCGGGCATGCGCGCTTCCTCGTCGCTCGCGAAAAATTCGACAACTTGCTGGGCGTGATCACACTGGCCGATTTGAGCGAGGCCGTGCATCGCGGCAAGCTCGAAGCAAACAAGGATCTGATTCCGCCACTGCACATTCCCGATTCGATTTCAGTCCTGCAACTGCTCGATCAGTTTCAACGCTCGAGTACGCACCTTGCCGTGGTCACGGATGAGTACGGCGAAATTGAAGGCATCACCACGCCGATCGATATCTTGAAGGCCATTGCGGGCGAGCTGCCCGAACTAGGCAGTCGCGAGCGACCCGAAGCGATTCAGCGCGCGGATGGATCGTGGCTGATCGATGGGCACTTGCCGATCGAGGAGCTACAGAGACGTCTGAGCCGCCGCGACATGATCGGCAAGGGCTACCACACCGTTGCAGGATTCGTGCTGGCGCGGCTCGGCCGCATTCCGAAAGCCGGCGATACGCTCACATGGCGCGATGTGCGGATCGAAATCGTCGACATGGACGGCGTGCGGATCGACAAGATTCTGCTTGGCAAAGTCGATCCTCACGCCAAGAAGGTTCAGCGTGCGAGTGATCACGAGGACGAGTAATCGCATCGGATTCACGAGTCCTTCGGTGTTTCGTCCACGATGGTTACTTCAACCACAGGACGATGCTCCTCCAACCATTCGCGCCAAATTGCCAAGGAGACTGCGAGCAGCACGGGACCGATGAAGAGCCCGACCAGACCGAACGCCAACACGCCACCGAGCACGCCGAATACCACCAACAGAAACGGCATGCGGGTCGCGTTGGAAATGACCATCGGCCGCACGATGTTATCGACCCAACTGACGACGATCATGCCCCACAGCGCAAGCCCGATGCCCGTCCAAAAATTCCCGGTCACCAAATTCCAGATTGAGAGACTTCCCCACACCAGCGGTGCGCCAAACGGGATGAATGCGACCAAGACAGTCAACGCACCGAGCAGCGCGGGCGCTTCCACGCGAAACAACCCATACCCGATACCCGCGACCAAACCCTGCGCAAGTGCACCGAGAATCAGCGCATAGACGACGGCTTGCGTTGTGTTGCCGACGGCTTCGATGTAATTGCGCACGCGCGGTCCGAGAATCCCTTCGAGCACCGCACGCGTTTCGTTGACCAGACGCGGTCCATCGCGCAACAAGAAGAACATGGACAGCACGGCAAAAAACATCTTCGCGACGTTACGGCCAACACCGCCTATGACGCGAGTCACCTCGACAGAGGATTGTTCCATGGTGAGTACCAGTTGCTCGCTCATCGCCTTTGGATTCTGCGAGAGCCGCGCAAGCCAGTCCTGAGCCCACGAGCCAATCCAAGGCAGGTCTCGCAAGCGCTCTGGCAAGACGGGCTTCGATGCGAGGAACGCCTGCACATGCCCGTATGCAGCACTTGCCTCTTCACGCAGCAATACCACGAGCCAAATGATGGGAATGACGATGACCAAGCTCACCAAGGCCGTCGTCAATCCCGATGCCAGTACGGTGCGGTTGCGCGTCGCTTGCAAGATGCGGATATGCGCCGGCCAACTCACATAAGCCAGGATCGCGCCCCAGATCAGCGGGACTACGAACGGTTGAACGACCGAAAATGTGAGCAGCAGGATGCCGAGGATGAGACCGGCAACGAGCAACCGACGAAACCAAGGCGCAGTAGGTAAGTCAGCGAGCATGCAAATCGCTCTTGGCACTCATGACGAGCGCATCGGAGTTAGGACGCAGAATCCTTGGTACGCCGCGCGTAGAAGTCCGCTGCGAATTCATCGAATCGATGGCTTTCGATCGCGCTGCGCACCGCACGCATCAAGGTGAGGTAATAGTGCAAATTATGAATGGTGCCGAGCCGGGCAGCCAGAATTTCGCCGCACTTATCTAAATGCCTGAGGTATGACCGTGAATAGTTGCGGCAGGTATAGCAATCGCAGTGCTCATCGATGGGGTTCGTATCCTTCTCGTATTGCGAGTTGCGGATTCTCACGACGCCGGACGTCGTGAAGTAATGCCCATTGCGTGCGTTGCGGGTAGGCATGACGCAATCGAACATGTCGATGCCGCGGCGGACCGATTCGACCAAATCCTCGGGCGTGCCCACCCCCATCAAGTATCGCGGTCGGTCCTTCGGCATGTGCGGCTCAATCTCATCTAGAACCGCTTCCCGCTGATCCTTCGGCTCGCCAAC
>DASTSB010000292.1:0-3280 GCA_035760885.1 Steroidobacteraceae bacterium
GGGCAAGGCCGTGCACGCCGATGGATGGCGCCTGCCGTGCCGGGATTCACGACGGCTTTGTTACTCTCGACTTCGCTTGCAAGCGACTAACATACGCATCGGTACATTTCATCAGAGGCCGCCATGAAGAAGTCAGCTGCACAAATCGTTCGCGAGTACGGGCCGTTTGAAGATGTCACCAGCGTTGGCGGTGTGACATTCGATGGCGAGCGTGTGTGGTTCGCCGGGGGAAGCAAGATGGTCGCGTTCGATCCCGAGAGTGGTCAGCAATCGAATTCATTGGCGCAACCTGCGCATGCCGGAACCGCCTTCGATGGTCAGCACCTGTTTCAAATCGCAGAAGATCGTATTCACAAGATCGATCCGAACACGGGGCGCGTGCTGGCGACGATTCCGGCCCCCGGCGGTGGTGGCGACTCAGGGTTGGCGTGGGCCGAAGGATCGCTGTGGGTGGGTGAATATCGGCAGCGGAAGATTCATCAAATCGATCCGGAGACGGGCAAGGTCCTTCGCAGCATCGAGTCGAACCGATTCGTCACCGGGGTTACGTGGCTCGACGGCGAGCTGTGGCACGCCACGTGGGAAAACGATGAGAGCGACATTCGGCGGATCGATGCGAATACCGGCGAAGTGTTGGAGAGCATCGAAATGCCGTCAGGCGCCGGCGTTTCAGGCCTTGAATCGAATGGGCGCGATCAGTTTTTCTGCGGCGGTGGCAATAGCGGGAAAGTGCGCGCGGTGCGGCGGAAGTGATCGGAGTCACACGCGGAAGAAGATCAGACGCAACACAAAGAACGCAGAGATGTCCCTGTCGGAGCAGAGAAGAATTATTTAGCCGCAGAGAACGCAAAAAAGAATTGATGGCTTGTTGAATTGGATGCACCTGCGCGTCGTTTCCTCATGCCGAAAATTGCGAGGAGTGATTTCCACTGGAACGGAATCAAAGCCCGGTTGCGATAATCACGACCTATTTCGTCTTCGGCCTCGATCTCCGTGCTCTCCGTGTCCTCCGTGGAAATTATTCTTTCTCTTATCTGTGACCCCATGCTCCCTGTGATCCCCGTGGAGTTCCGTTCCGCTAAAAGCTTCTCTGAAATCTAAGCCCGCCACTCACATCGCTGAATGCAAGCGATTGGAAGCTCTGCAGACGCTGATATTCCAAGTAGCCGGAAAGTCCATGCGCGAGCTGGAATGAGAAGCCGCCGGCAAGTCGCCAGTACGAGTTATCCGGATTCTTGGTTTCGACGAGAATCGGTGGTGCGTTATCGACATCGGGATCCGCCGCGAAGCGGACCGCGAACACATCGGTCTCATCCGCAAACTCTTGCACGAAGTCAGCGCGCAGATGCGGCAATAGCACGCCCCATGATCGCTTCCACGCATACGACATTCGCAATCCCGCGGTCCCTGTGAGGGAGCGGAAGTTCTGATCGTCATACAGCAAGTTCAACCCGCCCGCGCCCGTTTCTGCGAAGCTGTCGATGGTCGCATTGATGTAGAACGCGCCGAGGTTGGGTGAGATCGTCAATCCGCCGTGAACGAAGTCGTACCCGCCCGACAATCCGCCGCTATAGGTCAGGCCGCCGGTCGAACCGCGCGCATCTGCTTGCACTAACCCGCTGCCGTCCACGTACGTGATGTTGCGATCGGCATCGTAGTTGGAGTTGGTGACGTTCGCAGTGAGATCCAAATAGAAACTCTTGGCGGTGTAGAACGATCCGTAGACCGAGGCCGTCCACGCCTTGGTGTCGAGCCCACCTGGATCGGTTGGATCGAACTTGATACTCGAATTCGCGTACGAGAATGCGGTGCCGAGTACCGCGTGATCGGAGAGGCGATAGTCCACGCCCGCGAGCATCACCCACTGGTCCGCATCGAAGCGCGGACTCGACGTATCCGCATCCTTCTTGCCGAAGCTGTAATTGCCGCGGAACCAAAGACCCAATTTGTCGCCGAGCAGGCCGCCGGGTTCGTCCATTGAGTCGGCATCGCTGCTCGCGCCGCCGCCCAAGAAGTGACGAACCATGCTGCGCATTTGCGCTAGCGGCACTACATCGCCATCGATGGAGAGATTCAATCCCGCAATGCTGACGCCATGCGCGCCGCCGCGCAGAGCAGCAAGGCGATCCATCACTCCGGTGTATTGATAGGTCGAGAACAGAGTCGCTTGGGTACGCGCGGCCGCGAAGTCGTCCGCGCCCAATTGCTTCAATGCCTCGGCTTGATTCGCAGCACTGTTGCTGAAGACCAGCCCGCGGCAGCGATTCACCAGATCGTCGCGATCGGCTTGGCTCACCTTCACGCGCTTGCTGCTCGACGTAGCGGTGTTGATCGCAGCGCCATTGTCATCGACGACGCGACTGCAAAGGTCATCCAGCGCCGCTGCCATCTTGCGCTGATTGGGTGTGAGATTCGGCAGTTCGGCGAGTTGCGTGCGCGTGCTCATGGCCATCACGGTGATTTGCACCGTATCGCTCGCGGACATGGCATTGGAATTGGTAACGACGAGTTGAACCGTGTTCACGCCGTTGGGCAGCGAGGCGGTGAGCTTTGCGCCTGATCCGAGCGCCTGTGTGCCTTCCTGCGTCACTAGCGACCATTCATAAGAAGTGATCGTGCCCGACGCAGTGCTTGACGCTGAGCCATCGAGTGCGATGGGTTCGCCGGCTTGATGGTCCGAGTCGTGCACGATGCGATCGGGACCTGCGTTCGCCGTCGGGCCCATGGGTTCGGTCAGCGTGACGATTTTTTCCGCACTTGCGACTTGGCCGAAGCTGTTGGTGATCGTCAGGCGAACGCGTGTCGAACCCGGCTGAGCATCGAATGTTACGGTCGGCCCGGTTCCCAACGGTCGTGTCACTTGTCCGTCGATTTGCGCCCACTCGTACGCGGTGATCGTGCCGATGGGGGTCGACGAGTTCGAAGCATCCAACGTGATCGTCTTACCCGGCACATCATCGGTGTCGGTGATGGTTTCGTCCGGACCTGCATTCGCGACCGGCAGCTGCACGCCCCCGACATTGATTTGCACGGTGTCGCTGGTGCTCAACTCGCTACCGAACGTGACAGTGAGCGTCACGGTGTTGTTGCCGTCCGGCAATCGCACATGCGTCAGTGTCGCGCTTGATCCGAGCACCGCATCGCCCAGTGTCCATTGATAGGTGGGTTGCGAATTCGGTGGACCGCCGCTGGCGGAGCCATTCAGATCGACGTATTCGCCCGGTTGTGCGTCGCTGTCCTTGACGCTGAAGTCTGCGCCGGCATTCGCAATCATCTGGGA
>DASTSB010000293.1:0-2661 GCA_035760885.1 Steroidobacteraceae bacterium
TCTGATCACCGCGTTCGGCATCGCGGTAAGTCAGCGTCGACTGGTTGACCTCGATGTCATGCGCGATCGCAACGCCATGTATCGCGTACTCGACGATGGGCGCATCGAGAACGTCTACACCATGCGCGTCATCAACAAGGACACGCGGGCACACACGTTTCACTTTGCAGTCGAGAATCTCGAGGGCGCAGTCGTCGATAGCGATCAGCCGACTTACCAGGTGGGCGCGGAGAGCGTCGCTACAGCTGCGATTCGCGTTCGCGTTCCGGGAGGACTCGTGCACGGCTCGCGCGACATTCGCATTATCGCCATCGCCGAGGACACACCGAGCATTCGGACCCCGAGTAAAAGCCGCTTCATCGCGCCGGTGACGCCATGAGCGAAGCGCTCAGCGTGCCGCGTGCGATCCCAGCGCGCACTATCGCTGAGCGAACACCGCCGAGCGATCCGCAGCAATCCAGCAATTCGCAGTGCTTCCACTGCGGCGAACCGCTGCTGGGATCGAGGCTGGAAGCAAACGTCAGTGGAACAAAGAAGCCGGTGTGCTGTGCCGGATGTCTCGCGGTCGCAGAGCTGATTGCGAATGCCGGACTGAGCGATTTCTATCAATATCGCGAGGGCACATCGGTTCGACCGGATGCCAAAACTTTGGCCGATGACCCTTGGACGGCCTATGCGCAAACAGATCTTGCAGGCCAATTCACAAGCAAAGAGGACGGTGCGACCTGCTGCTATCTGCTGATCGAGAACTTGCGCTGTGCGGCGTGCGCATGGCTGATCGAGCAAACCGTCCGCAAGATTCCCGGGGTCGTGCGAGTCGAAGTAAATGCAGTGAGCGGCCATGCACGCGTGATGTGGAACGGTTCGCCCTCGCTGCTCGCAGAGGTGTTGCGGACGGTTGCGCGATTGGGCTATCGCCCGCTTCCGTTATCGAGCAGTGCATCCGCAGATGCTCAACGCACCGAATCGCGGTCTGCATTGAAGCGATTGCTCGTTGCCGCCTTCGGCATGATGCAGGTGATGATGTTTGCTGTGGCCACCTACTCCGCGGCTCTCAATCATGAAACCATCGATCCTGCACTGGCCGACTTCTTTCGCATCGTCAGCCTACTGGTCGCAACGCCGGTGATGTTCTATTCCGGCGCCCCGCTCTTTCGCAGCGCTTGGAACAGTGTGCGAGCACGATTTGTCGGCATGGATGTTCCGGTGGTCCTCGCATTGCTATTGGCATACGGAGCGAGTGTGTGGAATGCCATCGTCTCGGGCCGTGGCGAGGTCTATTTCGATTCGGTGACGATGTTCGTGTTCTTCCTGACGCTCAGCCGCTTCATCCACGTTCAAGCGCAGCGTCGCACCGTCGCGGTCACCGATGCATTGGCAAAACAAATGCCCACGCTTGCGCATCGGGTCGGGCCACGCGGTGTCGAGGACGTGGTAGTCAAGTCGCTCTCGACGGGCGATGTGATCTTGGTGCGTGCGGGTGAGGTCGTACCCGCCGACGGCGAGATCGTGAGGGGTGCGAGCAGCTTCGACGAATCGCTTCTCACGGGCGAATCCATTCCGCTGACGCGCGAGATTGGCCAACGCGTGACGGCCGGCACGATCAATTTGCAAAGTCCTATCGAAGTATCCGTGCGGTCGATTGGCGCTGACACGGTGTTGTCGCACGTCGTCAATCTGCTGCGACGGGCTCAATCGCAGAAGCCTTCGATATCGAAGAAGGCGGACTTGGCTGCCGCAAAGTTCTTGCGCTATGTGTTGATCGGCGCTGCCCTGACTTGCGCCGCCTGGCTCGCCGTCGATCCCAGCCGTGCATTCGATGCAACGCTCGCAGTCCTGGTGGTCGTGTGTCCGTGCGCGTTCGCAATCGCAATGCCCGCTGCATTGGCGGCTGCGACGTCGAATCTCGCGGACAATGGTTTGCTGGTGACGCGACCGGATGCATTGGAAGCGCTGGCGAAGGTCGATCACATTGTTTTCGATAAGACCGGCACCTTGACGCAAGGCAAGCTCGAGATCGCCCGCTGCGCGACGTTTGCATCCGTAAGCGAACGCGAATGTTTGCAGATCGCAGCCGGACTCGAACAAGCCTCCGAACATCCGCTCGCTCGCGCGTTCGCGCAGTGGGCCGACACGCGACGGCCGACATCAATCACCACCGTTGCTGGAGTCGGCGTGGAAGGCGTGATCGATGGCCAAAGATTTCGCATCGGTAAAAGCGACTACGTCGCCGCCTTGCGTGGTTCGAAGCTTGCCGATCCCTCGTTCGCGGAATTGTCGGGCACGGTAGTCGCGCTTGGGAACGAGCGCGAACTGCTCGCGAACTTCGAGCTCACCGATGCCGTGCGTGCCGATGCCGCGCGAACCGTGCAAGAGCTGCGCGAGATGCACATTGCCTCTCACGTGGTCAGCGGCGATGGGCGCGAAGCCGTCGTTTCCGTTGCACATATCGCTGGCATTCCCGAATGCGCGGCACGACGCACGCCCGAGCAGAAGCTTGCGTACATTCAGAACCTCCAGCGCCAAGGCCATTGCGTTGCGATGGTGGGCGATGGGGTGAACGATGCGCCAGTGCTCGGCGCCGCCGACATTAGTATTGCGATGGGTCGCGGTGCTGCGCTCAGTCACGCCAGTGCCGATATGGTGCTGGTCAGCGAGAAC
>DASTSB010000294.1:0-13737 GCA_035760885.1 Steroidobacteraceae bacterium
ACGCAGAAATCCGCATCGCTTCTATGGCGGCTCGCGTCGGTTTCTCCGCGACGATTAGCCGCGAACCCCGCCAGGCCCGGAAGGGAGCAACGGTAACGGTGATATCGGGCGCCGGAGAGGTGCCGGCGCGGGCCGTCTCCATGGTCCAGAAGCGGTTAGCGGTTAGGAGTTAGTCGCGGACAGGTGCGCTTCTTCGACATTTTGACTACTCGTGCGCGGCATGGGCTCGTGTAGAGTCGCTTTTTCCGAACTAACCGCTAACCGCCAACCGCTAGTCACTTCTCCTATGTCCTACCTCGCATTAGCCCGCAAATGGCGGCCGCGCAGTTTTGCGGAGCTGGCAGGCCAAGAGCACGTGATGCGCGCGTTGATGAACGCGCTGCAGACCGGGCGTGTCCATCACGCGTTCTTGTTCACTGGCACTCGAGGCGTCGGGAAAACGACGATCGCTCGCATTCTGGCGAAGTCCCTGAATTGCGAAACCGGTGTGACTCCAACCCCGTGCGGTCAGTGCAGCGCATGTCGTGAAATCGATGAGGGGCGGTTTGTCGATCTGATCGAGGTTGACGCGGCTTCCAGAACGAAAGTGGACGACACGCGCGAGTTGCTGGACAACGTTCAATACGCGCCGGCACGCGGTCGATACAAGGTGTACCTCATCGACGAAGTCCACATGCTCTCGACGCATTCCTTCAATGCGTTGCTGAAGACGCTGGAAGAGCCGCCGCCACATGTGAAGTTTCTGTTGGCAACGACCGATCCGCAGAAGTTGCCGGTGACCGTGCTGTCGCGCTGTCTTCAATTCAATCTGAAGCGTTTCCCGCCCGGGATGATCTACAAGCGGCTTACCGAAATCGCACAAGCCGAGAACATTCCGTTCGAGCCGGAAGCGCTGCGTCTGGTCGCGCGATCGGCTGAAGGCAGCATGCGCGACGCGCTGAGTCTTTTGGATCAGGTGATCGCATTCGGCGGTGATAAGCTCACGGCCGAAGATGCACGCACCATGCTCGGCACGTTGGATCGTGGCGAGGTTTTCAGATTGCTCGACGCGTTGCAGACGCGTGATGCCAAGCAAGTGCTGAGCTGCGTAGAGCAGCTCGACGAGCGCGCTCCCGACTACCGCGAAGTGCTTGCGGAACTTGCAGCGCTGTTGCAGAAGCTCGCGTTGCTGCAGGCGGTACCGGATTTGCAGCTCGATGAGGCGGAAGACGTCGACACGTATCGTCGCCTGGCCGCGGCGTTCAGCCCGGAAGATGTCCAACTCTTCTACCAAATTGCCATCATTGGCCGCCGCGATCTCGAGCTCGCGCCAGACGCTCGCGGCGGTTTCGAGATGGTGCTGTTGCGAATGCTGGCATTCGATTTGGAACAGCCAGTCCGCGCTGCCTCGAGCGGGCCAGCGGCGCAAAGAGTTGGCACTCCGAGTGCGCCAGTCGTGTCTTCTTCCAGCCCACCAACAAGAGCCGCTGAGGCGAGATCAGCAGCGCCTGTAACACCGACAGCGGCACCGCCAGCCAATGCGGATTGGTCGAGCATTCTCGCTGCAATGAATCTGCAGGGAATGGTGCGCCAACTCGCGGTTCACTGCGCGCTGGTAGGCAGACAAGGTAATCGGGTGCATCTGCATTTGGATCCCGAGGGTGAGCACTTCAGAACCGCGGCACAAGAAGACAAACTCACTCAGGCCTTGAGTCAATACTACGGCGAGCCAGTAAGACTGGAGTTCTCGCTCGAGACGGCGAACATCGATACGCCTGCCCGTCAGCAAAAAGCAGCTGCGGAGGATCGCCTGCAGAATGCGCGCAACGCGATCGAGGCCGATCCAAATGTGCGTGCGATGCGAGATATCTTCGGTGCCACCGTGCAGCCGGAATCCGTTCGACCCAACGAGTAATGCACGGCGAGCGGTTCCCGCCGCAGCAACAGATCGCGAATCACAGGAGCAAACATGAAAGGCAACATCGGTAATTTGATGAAGCAGGCTCAGCAGCTTCAGGCCAACATGCAGCGCGCCCAAGCGGAAATCGCGCTGTTGGAAGTGACTGGAGAGGCGGGCGGCGGCATGGCGAAAGTCGTCATGACGGGTAAACACGAGGTCAAACGCGTCACGCTCGATCCTTCGCTGATCGGCGACGATAAGGAAATGCTCGAGGACTTGATCGCGGCTGCGGTCAACGATGCTGTTCAGAAGGTCGAACGCACGACCCAAGAAAAAATGTCGAGCCTGATGGGCGGCATGAACCTGCCTCCCGGCATGAAGCTCCCGTTCTAATCGGACTCGATGCAGATCTACCCGCCATCGTTGTTGCGCTTGATCGAAGCGCTGCGTGCTCTACCAGGTGTGGGACCGAAGTCGGCGCAGCGCATGGCGTTTCATCTTCTCGAAAAAGATCGGAATGCAGCGAGCTCGATTGCGGACGCATTAACAAAAGCGGTCGATGGAGTAGGACGGTGCAAACGCTGCCGCATGTTTGCCGAGTCTGAGTTCTGTCCAATATGCGCTTCGCCGACTCGCGATCGCACGATGCTGTGCATCGTCGAGTCGCCGGCGGATGTTGCGGCGATCGAGCAATCAGGCAGCTACCGCGGCTGCTATTTCGTTTTGATGGGGCATCTCTCGCCGCTCGATGGCGTTGGTCCGGATGAGTTGGGTTTCTCGCAACTCGAGGAACTGCTCGCGACCGGCGAAGTGAGCGAAGCGATTTTGGCGACGAATACGACTGTTGAGGGCAACGCGACTGCCCACGTGATTTCAGAATTGGCGCATCGCTTCAATGTGAAGTCGAGCCGCATTGCTCATGGCGTGCCCGTTGGTGGCGAACTCGAGTATGTCGATGGCGGGACGCTGGCTCATGCACTGGCCGGCCGCCGATCCATAGGATAAGAATTGGTCCCCACGGAGAACGCGGAGTACACGGAGTGCCGAGATAGAAAAACATCTTTCAAAGTCTTTCTGTTCTTCTCTCCGTGTTCTCCGTGCCCTCCGTGGAAACATCTCTAGCTTTCAGCGCCGGCGTTCATACTCTGGCGCGAGGCCGCGCATGATATTCACCAGTCGCTTGTAGCTCTCGTATCTGCGTGGAGCGATTTCATTCGCGGCGACCGCCGCAGTGACGGCGCAACCGGGTTCGCGCAGGTGCAAACAATTATTGAAGCGGCAATTCTGAGCCGCAGCCATGATCTCCTTCCACCCGACTTGCACCATCGCATCCTCGACGAGTGGAGGAGCGTAATCGCGAACGCCCGGAGAATCGATCAACTCTCCGCCGGTGGGAATCTGAAACATCGCTGTCGAAACGGTGGTGTGCCTGCCTTCTTGCGTCGAGTCGGAGAGCGTGCGGGTTTGGCGAGCAGAAGCGGGTGCAAGCAAATTGGTCAACGTCGATTTTCCGACGCCCGATTGCCCGACCAGCATCGCGAGCTGCTCACGTAGGCGCGTTTGTAGTTCGACGACGGAGTCGAGTTTTTTGGCGCTGATGCTCATCACCGTGTATCCCGCCGCAGCGTACTCGGCAACGCTGCGCGAGAAGGTCTCGTCGCTCGGCAGGTCCGCTTTGTTCACCAGAAGAAAGCTCTCGACGCTGGCGAGCGCTGCGCCGGCCAAGTAACGATCGATCATGAAGAAGTCCGGCTCGGGTTGCGGCGCGACGAGCACCGCCAGCACGGAGAGGTTGGCGGCGAGAGGCTCGGTTCTGCCTCTGCTGTCGGTACGGGCGAACAGCGAGCGACGCTGCTCGACTTTAATGACACGTGCGACGTCGTTGTTGGATGCAGCAGGACGAACGAGGACGCGATCACCGCAGACGCATGAAATTCGTTTGCCGAATATCTCGGCGGGTTCGCGTTTCCCTTGATGATCTGCAACTACAACACGCCGCCCGAATGATTCCACTACTCGCGCGGAGAATTCGTTGCACGCAGTGGAGTTCATGGTCTATCGCGAGGCCAGTTGCCGCAGCTTTGCGATGCGAATCAGCGCCGGTGGGTGAGAGTCGTAAAAAGCGGAGTGCAATCGATCAGGCGTGAGCGTTGTCGCGTTGTCGCGGTAGAGCTTCACGAGAGCATCAGCGAGTAATGCGGCATTCGAGTAGCGCGCTGCGAATTCATCGGCTTCGAATTCGTGTTTGCGGGACCACCAAGCACCGAGCGGAGTGAAGTAGAACGTGAATGCCGGCAGCACGAACATAAACAACAGTAGCGCTGCATGCGCCGAAGGCGTGTTGACGCCGAGTGCAGCGTAGAACAGTGGCCAGCGTTCAAGTGCGCCGAGCAAGGCCAAACCAGCCAAGCCTAGACCGAGCGACAACACCAGGCGCGAGCGCACGTGATGCAACTTGAAATGCCCGAGCTCGTGCGCGAGCACCGCCTCGATCTCTGCAACACCAAGGCGTTCGATGAGCGTATCGAAGAAGACGATTCGCTTGTTGCGTCCGACGCCGGTGAAGTACGCATTGCCATGTACCGAGCGACGCGAGCCATCCATCACGTACACGCCTTTGGAGGAGAAACCGCAGCGCTGTAGCAATGCTTCGGTATGCTCGCGCAATGTTTCGTCTTGCACCGGTGTGAATTTGTTGAAGAGCGGCGCAATTAACGTCGGCCAGGCCCAAGTAATGAGTACGGTGAACGCGACCCACACGATCCACGCATACACCCACCACAGCGAGCCGGCCTTTTGCATCAACCACAGGATCACGAAGAGCAGCGGCGCACCCAATGCGATGCTCAGCACGAGTCCTTTGATGAGATCGACGATGAACAGCGCCGGCGTCTGTCGATTGAATCCGAACCGTGCTTCCACGCCAAATGTGCGCCAGATCGAAAACGGTAGTCCGACGGCGGACACGATGAGCAAAACGGAAAGGACCACAGCGGTCCCGTGCCATACATCAGGTAAGCCGACTTGCCGCCAAAGACCATCGATCGCCTCGATTCCGCCGCCCAACGTGAGAGCGAGTGCGATCAGAGTATCCCAGACGTTTTCCCAACGGCTGATACGTCCGCGGGCCAGAGTGTAGTCCGCCGCTTTTTGGTGCGAGGCGAGATCGATTTGATCTGCGAAGGGGCCGGGAACCTGATCGCGGTGAACGAGCACCGCCGCCATTTGCCGTTGATTGAGCCAACTTCTGATGACGGCGGCGCCGACTAGAAGCGCCACAAAAAGCTCGGTGAACCAGTGCATTCGACGATCCGCAGGAGGGTGTCAGGCAGCTTAGCGTCTGCTGGTATCATGGGCAACGCACCCCGACCGCGAGATCAACGTGAGCGCCAAAGACTCTTCACGACTCATCTGGATCGATCTGGAAATGACCGGCCTCAAGCCGGATTCGGATCACATCATCGAGATCGCCACCGTGGTGACTGATAAGCATCTTAATGTGCTCGCGGAAGGACCCGTGCTCGCGATCCATCAGCCGGATTCGGTGCTGGAAGCGATGGACGATTGGAATCGCCGCCAGCACGGCTCATCAGGTCTCGCAGCGCGAGTTCGTGCAAGCACGATCACGGTGGAAGAAGCGGAGCGACAGACGCTCGAGTTCTTAGCGCAATGGATCGACGCGGGTGTCTCGCCAATGTGCGGCAACAGCATCTGTCAGGATCGACGTTTCATGGCACGCGAGATGCCGCAGCTCGAACGCTACTTCCACTATCGTAACCTCGATGTAAGCACATTGAAGGAACTCGCCCGTCGCTGGGCGCCGGAAGTGTTTTCAGGGATGCAGAAAACCTCGACCCATTTGGCGCTCGACGACATTCACGATTCGATTCGCGAGTTGGCGCATTACCGGACTCATTTCTTGCGCGTGCCATGAAACCTAGCTCGGAGGCTTGCGAGCGCAACCGCGATCCGATCCTCTCGGTGCTGCGTCAATGGATGATCGCGCCCGGCACGGTTTTGGAAGTTGGAGCAGGCACCGGCCAGCACGCGGTGCACTTTGCGGCGGCGATGCCGCATTTGCGGTGGGTCGCGACAGACCTCGAAGAGAATCATCCCGGGATCGCCGCATGGATCGAAGAATCCGCGCTCACCAATATCAGTGGTCCGATCACGCTCGATGTTCGCGATCCCGACTGGCCCTTCAGCAATGTGCAGTACGCATACAGCGCTAACACGGCGCACATCATGAGTTGGGAATCGGTCGTCCACATGTTTGCGGGGGTGGGCCGTGTGCTGCGACGACGCGGACTGTTCTTTCTCTACGGCCCCTTCAATCGCGAAGGCAAGTTCACCAGCGAATCGAATCGAGCATTCGACGAATCTTTGCGGGCGCGCGATCCGTCGATGGGTATACGCGACGATCAAGCTCTAATCGCGATCGCGCGTCGTTGCGACATGATTTACGCCGCCGACTACTCGATGCCGGCTCGCAATCGGCTGCTCATTTGGCAGAAGGAATAGGGGTTCTCGCTATTATCACGCTTGCTCGCAGCGAGCAATGAGGGCGTCGCTGTTTCGATTGCGTGCTTGAACTTGTGTACACGAGTAGCAACTGATCAATCGAACGCGGCGAACGGAAACCAGCATGAATTCCCGTGCGTGACGCAAGTCTCAAGCGACGGGCAGACGCGAAAAAATGCTGTGTTATAGTCGGCCCATGATCGTCGATGAGCTACCAACCGACACCAATTGCGTAGTGAGCTGGCGCTCGCGGCCGGCGAGCTTCGTCAGCTTGATGTCTTTGTACGAGAGCAACTACATTCGTCTCGGTTGGCTCATCGAAGATCTGCATACGATTCCGGAGCAGACGATTTCGGAGGTCGGCGGTGATCTGCCTCTGCATCTACGCATCGAGGAACGCAGCCGCTACACCACGACGCTCACGCTGACCTATCTGTTCGAATCGCCCGATGGGAATTCGCTTGCGGATCCGGATTTGCAGATTCGCATTTATCACGACGCACGATTGGCGGAAGCGCAGGCGTGTGCTCGTTGGCACCGTCACGAGTTGCTTGCGTCGCTTCGTTCGGAACTCGCGCTTGCGTTGGGCGATCGCTGGCTGCGCAACGTCATGCTGAACAAGTGGCTCGACTATTGTGTCGAGCGCGGCCATCGTTTCTCTGCGCCGATCGCAGCGCGGCCTTAAAGCAAATTTCGCATTGCTTGTTTATGGCGCCCGAGGTTCTCTTTCTCTGGTTCTCTGGCCGTCATCGAACACGTCGTCCGTAGATCCGTCAGTTCCATTACGGCTGAAGTGCACTGCGTATGCACCGTGAGTGCATACGCAGGCCTTTCAATTCATTTTGGATCGACACGCACGCTCAAGGCTGGCGCGTGTCATTGTCCGTCTTCAGCTTAGTCAAGTAGGTGTTCTTCATGCCGCTCAGGTCCGCGGCGATTTCGGTCGTCTCGGCAAGCACGGCATCCGGTGGTTCGCTGCCGGCGAGATCTGCCAGCTTGGCAACGGGCTGCTCGCCATGAGCTGCGCGTCGCGCATTCTCTCGAGCGAGCCGTTCCTTCTCAGCTTGCTCGCGTTCAGCTTTGCGGACCTGCAAATTGAGCGACACCTTCTTCTGAGCGCGAACCTTTTCGAACGCATCTAGATCCGCCAGCAAGGAACGGAAATCCGGATCTGTTGCAATCCGCCGTTCGTGATTCTGCTCCAGGACAGGCACTTCCTCGCTCAGGCCATTCTCTTTGCCGAAGTCGACGGGGCGGATTCGATCCCACGGCAACGCACTCTCTCGCGTGCTTTCGCCGACTTCTTCAGTGCTGATGGAGGTCGGCATCGTGATGTCCGGCTGTACGCCTCGATGCTGCGTGCTTTCGCCCGTCACGCGGTAGTACTTGCCGATGGTCACGGTGAGCTGACCGAACCCGGGATCCGGCCCCAGCGCGTATCGATCCAACGGATAGAGATTCTGTACGGAGCCCTTGCCGTAGGTCTGCTGACCCACGATGAGCCCGCGGCCGTAGTCTTGAATCGCAGCCGCGAAAATCTCCGATGCCGATGCGCTGAAACGATCGACGAGCACGATCAATGGACCGTCCCAGGCAACGCTGGGCTCGGGGTCATCGAGCACTTCGACGCGGCCGCCGGTTTCACGCAATTGCACGACGGGGCCGCCGGGAATGAAGAGGCCGGATAGTCCCGTCGCCTCGGTGAGGTGACCGCCGCCATTACCGCGCAGGTCCATGACTAAAGCGCTGATGTGATCCTGTTGCTTCAGTTCCTCGATCAACTTCCGAACATCGCGCGTCGTGCTGCGATAGTCCTTGGCTCCGGAAGACTTGGCTTCGAAGTCTTGATAGAAGCTGGGCACGTTAATGATGCCGACCGACAACTCGGTGTCGCCACGCTTCACCTTGCGGACTTGCTTCTGAGCGGCCTGTGCTTCGAGTGTGACTTTGTTGCGCACCAACTCGATGGTCTTTTCTGCAGAACCCGGCGCAGCGCCCGCTGGCAGAACCTGCAGTCTCACGGTCGTGCCGACCTTGCCGCGGATGATTTGCACTACATCGTCGAGACGCCAGCCGATGACATCCACGAGCTTGCCGCTCTTGCCTTCGCCGACGGCAATGATGCGATCGTTCGCGCTCAACGTGCCGTTCACCGCAGCGGGGCCGCCCGGAAGGACGTTCAGGACCGTAACGTAATCGTCCACGAGCTGCAGCGACGCACCGATGCCTTCATACGAAAGGCTCATTTGAATCCGATATTCCTCGGAATTGCGCGGCGAGAAGTAGCTCGAATGCGGATCGAATACGTGCGCGAACGAGTTCATGAACACTTCGAAGATGTCGTCGCTCGTCACTTGTTCAGTGCGCTTGAGGACGCGTTCATAACGCTTGTGCAGGATGTCGCGCGTCTCGGCCCACGTCTTGTCCGTCATCATTAGCGAGACGGCATCGTTCTTGACGCGCTGACGCCAAATCTCGTCGAGTTCGGCCGCGCTCTTTGCCCAGGGCGCCTTGCTGCGATCGAACTCGAAGTATTCGTCGACCGTAAAGTCAGGTTCGGTCTTCAGTAGTTGCAACGCGTGTTCGACGCGTTCGCGATTGCGCTCTTGGAAGCGATTGAAGATGGCGAATACGGGTTCAAGTTGGCCGGCGACGACGGCGTCGTCCAACTGGTATCGATAGCGTTCGAATTCGGCGATGTCGCTCGCCAGGAAATAACTACGCGAGCCGTCGAGTTGTTCGATGAAGCGGTCGAGGACCAATGAGGAGACTGGATCGTTGATTGGCGACTGCCGGTAGTGCGAGCGCTCGATCACGTTGCTCACGAGCTTGCTGACGCGCCGTTGGCGTTCCGTCGGAGAGAGATCCTGCGAGCTGACCGTTGCGACGGCCTTGGCTGTTGGCGCTTGAGCAGTGCCTGCCAGTAGGCCGCATACGATCGCGAGGGCCGGCAGGCTGAAGATCAAGCGAAGGCGCCGCCGAGCGGCGGAAGCAGGAGAGACGGCGGGCGACTGGTACACTGTTTCAATTCCTCATCGGAGATAGCGCGCGAACTCCCGTGTTCGCGCAGCAGACGATTGTAGAGTCAAGGCTAGAGAGACGCTGCACTCCAATCAAGTACGGGAATAGTGCGGCCAATGAACCATCAAGCGACATGAAACCTTTTGCAGTTATCAACGCGATCATCTTCGGCTCGTCGGCCGCGATCACTTTTGGACTCACCGGAGTTCTGATCGTGTTCCTGATTCTCAAGGGGCAGCATCCGGAGATGAACAGCGAGTTCGGTGCCTTGCTTCGCGGCGAGGCGGCGTTCCTCGTGCTGCTCGGCGCGTCCGGCGGGAGTCTCTTAGCAACTTTGAAACATCTCCCCTGGCGACACTTCGCACAAGGCGGAATGTGGCTGACGGCAGCGGGTATTGCGCTGTTGTACTGGCCAAAGTGAGGGGCGGACATGGGGGAAACCCCCAAATGCCCATGCGACAAATGGGCCTGCCGAGCGTTCCCTCGCGATAGGACTCAGCGGCGGGGAATGCGTTCCCAGGCGTTACGGCGTTCGAAGGCGCCGCTGTTGTAAGGATCGAAGCCTTTCGCCGCCTTGGGCGGGTTGGCTTTGGCGCTCGCCCCGCGCGTTTTAGTCAGGTCTTGCTCTGGCGGACGGACGATTTGCGGGGCGCTGAACCGCGCGGGTTCGTCATTCTCCTCGTCGCGGTGGCGGTTGAACCACTTCCCAAACCACATAATCTGACTTCCCGAAAACGTAAACCAAATCAAAGGGATCTTTGTAGTTGTGACAGCGGAGCCTACACGCTGTTCCCACCGTCATTTTCCCGACATCCCGGGACTGTGACCGCCGTCACGGTTTTTGCGCCCCTTTATTCAGAGCTGATGCGTGGCTCGACTCTCGTGCGAGCTTTCGGCACTTCGCGCGGCGGTTGCTCGTCGACTGGAGGCGGTTCGCTCTCCGCAGCGCTGGGCCGTGGCGGTAGGCCCACAAAAAGCAGGCGGACGACGGTAACGATGATCAGCGGTCCAAGGGCAATGATCCAGGCCCGTAACGATAAGCTGGCGAGATCGGCGAAAAAATCGCCGTAGAACTGGATCAGTCCTGCACCAGGCTTATAGGGCCCCAGCATGAGGGTGCCAACCAGGTAGATCGCGGCTGGGAGCAGGAACAGTCCCACCCCGAGCCAAACACTCGCGAAAATCACCTCGAAGCGCGTGCGGGAAGACGGCGCGGCGGAGGGGGTGTCAGAGATGGCGGAGTCCATGTCGGCTCGAGAGAAGTGGGCGCGCATATTCGCTGTTGATGCAGCGAGCCGCAACTACCGCGGCAGATCGAGTTGCAGCCACGTATGTATGATGCCCGTGGCGAGCTAGCAAACATCTGGCAGACATTAAGAGTGGCTAATGAATTCACGTTCTGCTTCTGAGCCGTTGCGCACGGCCGTGATCGGGGTCGGCTACCTGGGACGATTCCATGCCCAAAAGTATGCGCAGCTGCCGGACTCGCAGTTGATCGGCATCGTGGATCCGAATGCTGAAGCACGTGCGAGGGTGGCGGCAGAACTCAATGTTCCCGGGTTCGCTACGGTGGAGGAGGTTCTAGACCAGGTCGATGCCGTGAGTCTCGCCGTTCCGACTCCGTTGCATCACGCCATTGGCACGCAGCTGCTTTCGAAAGGCATCCACGTGCTCATCGAGAAACCTATTGCGACGACGGTTAGCGAAGCACGCGAACTCATTGAACTTGCGCGACGAAACAATGCTGTGCTGCAGGTTGGTCATCTCGAGCGCTTCAACCCGGCGGTGCGTGCTGCCGCAGAGAAGCTGAGAACCCCGCGGTTCGTGGAGTCGCATCGCCTCGCACCGTTCAAGCAGCGCGGCAGTGATGTGAGCGTGGTGTTGGATCTGATGATCCATGACATCGATCTGATTCAAGAGCTGGTCGGGACGCCGATCGAGAGCATCGATGCTGTCGGTGCTCAAGTCTTTTCAGGCGAAATCGACATCGTGAATGCGCGCATTCGGTTCGCCAGCGGTTGCGTTGCCAACACGACCGCCAGCCGCATCAGCTTGAAGCAGGAACGCAAGATTCGCATTTTCCAGGACGACGCTTATCTTTCGATCGATATGCAGCAAAAGATCCTCACGGTGATCCGCAAGAAGGATGCTGCGCCTGTCGAGTCGCCTGCACAGGTGTCGATTGAAGAAGATACGTTCGATCAGGGCGACGCATTGCGCGATGAGATCGCTGCGTTCTTGCACGCGATTCGCAACGGCACTGCTCCGATCGTGACCGGCGAAGACGGGCTGAGAGCCCTCGAGACTGCCATCAAGATTACCGAGTTGGTACAGCGTTCTGCGGCGCGTTCATAAGCCGCTCGCGCTTCAGTACCGCGACCGGTTGACCTGCGACGTCGGCTGCAATCTTTTGTAGCGACTGCAAGGTCACCTCGCCACCGGATTGCGCCAAGCGCCTTGCGACATCGTCCAAACTCGCTTTGCCGCGCGAAAGCATACGAATCTCCTCGTTGGCGTCCTTGAACACGATCACCGCTCTCGCGGTGGTTGCACCTGACGAGTTGGCTGCAAATAAATTGGGCGAACGCTCTGCCCAACGCTGCAACGATCGCAGCGACTCTTCGTAACGCTGTTTGCCGATCGTGCCGGAGCGAGCCAAGGTGTCGAGCGAGTAATACTCTGCGAGCCCCTCGACGATCCAGTCGCTCTCTTCATCGCCATGAATGCCCAGTGCGATATGCACTAATTCATGGAGGAGGGTGCTGGTGCGGTTTTCGCTGATCAATGGTCGATCTGCATGCAAGAACACCGAAGCAGGTCCCGACAATCCGCCTCGCCACATTGGATCGCCCGCATAGACGATCAATAACCGGCGCGGAAACTGCGGAAAGATCGCGAGCAGCTTCGGCAGGTTCCAATTCAGGAAGGCGAGTGCATCCTGCCGCCGCGCACCGTCACCCGTGGGTGCGGCCACGGTTGTCTGGACGCCGGCGATGATTTCGCTGCGGGTGCCAATTTCCCCCGCCAGCATCCAGCCCTCCGGCCGATCGAAACGCTTGTGGGGGTCGTTGAACTTGATGATCTTTTCCGTTGCACCTGCGTAGGGTGTGATGAAGGACCAATTGGGCGGCAAGGTGGCGATGAGTGCAGCGCGCGAGTGCAATTTTCGTTTCGCCGTGACCGCCACGGGGGGAACCAACTTCTCGCCGCGAAATGCCGCCCACTTATCCGTTAGCAGAGAGTCGAAGCCGCGCGGCTTGCGTTCGTGGTTGACGACGAATTCATATTCGAGACGCGAGAATTTGCCTTGCGGCATCCATTCGACTTCGGCGTCGGTGGTGTGCAGTGCGTCGGTTGAAGTGAAGTTGCGATAGCGAGCGCGATCGATCTTGAACCTGACGCGCGATGGGAGTTCTTCGCCCTTGAGACGAATCTCCACCTTGATCACGTGAAGCTCGGGCCGAATCTCTAGCCGATACTCGGTGTCGTAGTACTCCATCGCAGCCCGAACGGACGGGCTGATTAGAAGCGCCAAGAGCAAACACCAAGCGAACTGTTTCAATTGAGCGGCTCGACCATGGACTATGTAAGCAGTGTAGCGAATGACCGGAAGCATCTGAATTAAGGCGCTCTTGAAAATTCGAGGCCTCGCCACATCTACCGTGCATCGGGCGCGATGCGCCTCACATTGGAAAACACGGAGTCTTGTCATGGCCCTTTTGCGTTACGAGCCTTGGAATGCTTTGAATCAGTTGCACGGTCAAATCAACCGCTATCTGGACCGGGATTTTTCGGAGTCGGCGGTCAGTTCGGCGGCCACGGCGGATTGGGTTCCTGCGGCCGACATCGAAGAGTACAAGGACAAGTTCGTGCTGCGTCTCGACGTTCCGGGTGTGGATGTCAGCGCGATCGAGATCACCTTGGATCAGGGTGTGCTGTCGGTCAGCGGCGAGCGCAAAGTGGAAGTCGAAGCCAAGGAGATCGAGCGTCGCCGGCTCGAGCGGCCTCAGGGCAGCTTCCACCGACGTTTCACGCTGCCGGATACGGTCGATGCAGCCGCCGTGCATGCCACGGGCCGCAATGGGATCGTAGAAATCACGATTCCGAAACAAGCGAAAGCTCAGCCGCGCAAGATCCAGGTGGCTGTCGCTTAAGCAGCAGATTGCGGTCTCGAACGCATGAGCCGAGCGGTGAAAACCCTCGGCTCTTTGCGTTTTTGCGGCATGGCAATCGTCCGTTCGACTCGGTTACGATGCTTGAAGTCTCACATCGCGGAGAGTCGATGACAGCCTCGGCAGGTTTTCGATTGCGCAGCG
>DASTSB010000295.1:0-12771 GCA_035760885.1 Steroidobacteraceae bacterium
CTGATGTTTCAAAAATCCTGCGCCGAAGAAGCCATGCAGTTTTATGTGAGTTTGTTTGCCCGCTCGGAGATCAGACACGTGGAGCGTTATGGGCGCGGAGAACCCGGGCCCGAGGGCACGGTGAAACGAGCTGATTTCACGATCTCCGGGCAGGACGTGATCTGCATCGACAGTCCCGTGAAGCACGCATTCGATTTCACGCCTTCGATGTCACTCTTCGTTGAATGCGAAAGTGAGGCTGAGCTTCAGAAGGCATTCGATGCGCTATCCACTGGTGGTGGCGTACTGATGCCGCTGAACAATTACGGCTTCAGCCAAAAATTCGGATGGGTGAATGATCGCTTCGGTGTGTCTTGGCAGTTGAATCTGGCCAACGCGGTTGCGAGTTGACGGTTGGCAGCAAGAGGCATGTGTCGCCGCCTTCATCTGCTTGGCACAAAGATTTCTCGGTAGGTCTTTCCAAGATAGGCACCCGCCTTCGCGAGTGTGACGATTTGCGCGAGTGTGACGATCCTTACCTCCGTGTTCTCCGTGCCCTCCGTGTGAAATCCGTTCTTGGTGTCGGTTTGCCGTTGGCAGTTGCAAGCAAGAGCCCGAGTGGGCAACACCACACCTAACACACGCGAATCTAGACTCGCGGCCAACTGCATGCAGTTCGTGCTCGAATGAGAGGCCATTTCATCCTCAAACTGGCCATTTAATGCGGATGTGAACTGCATTCTGGGCTGTAGGCTTAGATGCATGTCGCACGCCCTCTCCTTCGAATCGTCATGCCGAATCAGGTGCCTTCGCATCGGGCGAAAGCAAAGGTATGAAGCTGAGCGCCTGGCTGTGTATACTCCATTGGCGGACGGCAGTCCCAATGCTGACGATCATTGAATCGCCGCTGTTCACGAAGCTCTGGCCGGATTACTGGTCAGAGGAGGAACGAGGAGAATTCGCAGCGTTCATCGCAAACAATCCTGAGGCGGGCGATGTGGTGCCCGGCTCTGGAGGATGTCGGAAAGTTCGATGGTCACGTGCTGGCTTGGGCAAGCGGAGCGGAGTGCGGGTCATCTACACGGCTCGGCTCGCGCGGGGAGCAATAGTGTTGTTGGTGATCTATTCGAAAAGCGCTCGGGACAGTATTGCGCCGGAAGTCCTGCGAAAGATCGCGGAGGAAATGGGTCATGCCACGTCGTGAAAGAGAGCTATTGGCTCGGGATCTCAAACGGGACATCGGCGACGAGCTGTTACAGGCAATTCGAGACGTGAAAGCTGGACGCCGGGGTGCAAAGTACAAGGTTAAAGCGAATGACATCGTGACCGCGCGACTCAAGAGTGGTCTGTCTCAGAGCCAATTCGCAGCAGCTCTCAATATTTCCGCCAGAACCCTTCAGCATTGGGAGCAAGGACGTCGCCAACCTTCGGGTGCTGCCGAAACCCTCCTCAAGATCGTGGCTCGGCATCCTGAAGTACTCAAAGAAGTGATCGCTGCTTAGAGAGTAGCGCCGCCGAAGCCTCAAGCTCGGGACCGAACTCGGCGCGAACGACTGTTCTTGCCCTTGAGCCCCTTTGTCCCCCGAGGACTTCTTAATCTATGACGCGTCGAGCCAAAGATAGGCACCCTGCGCGGGTGTGACGGCTTTAGAACTCTGTGTGCTCCGTGTGCTCTGTGTGAGATTCTTTCCGTGGCGGGCGGAGCAGAAGCACGACGGCAGCGCTCTCGCGCAAGGTGAGTCACTAGCAAGGAAGCCATTGGCAGGGAAGCGCTACGCGCAGGCCAGAACAAAAGCTCGGAGGCGAACACTCCATCCGGTGACTTCATTCGCACTCCGTGTTCTCCGTGCCCTCCGTGTGAAATCCGATCTCCGGCTCTTGCCCGGTGGTCCCGTGTTCCTTGTGGAGTCTCTTGCCCGAGCGCAAAGCCCTCACGCGAGCAACGCTCGCTCTCGCTTACTCACTATTCTTCTCTGCGCCCTTTGTGTTGCGTCCGACTCTCCGTCTCCTCCTAATCTCGGAAATTCGTAAACTGAAAGGGCAAATCCAGCTTCGCCCCACGAACCATTTTGATGACATCCTGCAGATCGTCTCTGCTCTTACCCGTCACGCGCACTTGTTTGTCTTGGAGTGCAGCCTGCACTTTGAGCTTGGAATCCTTGATCAGCCGCTGAAGCTTCTTCCCCAACTCGCTGTCGATCCCCTGCCGCAGAGTCACGATCTGCCGCGCCGTCTGTCCCTGTATGACCGGATCATCGATTTTCATGCAGGTGATATCGATGTTCCGCTTCGTAAGCCGCAGCCGCAGAATGTCCATCATCTGCTTGAGTTGAAAGTCCGCCTGCGCCGTCAACGTGATGACGAAGTCCTTCAACTCGAACTTCGCATTCGTGCCTTTGAAATCGAAGCGCGTACCGACTTCGCGGTTCGCTTGATCTACAGCATTCGCCACTTCGTGGCCGTTGAGTTCAGAGACGATGTCGAAGGAAGGCATTGGTTAGCGGTTAGCGGTTAGCGGTTAGCGGACGATGTCGCTCTTGCAGATGTATGTCAACGGTTTGGCCGGAAGTCGATGGGGATCGCAGAGTGCGCGACAGGTCGCCTCCAACTAACCGCTAACCGCTAACCGCTATTCACTTCCCGTGGCCCGTACGCCCTCCACTCCTTATCCACAATCAACCGTGCGCCGCGGCTGAACGTGATGTACGACCACGCCCATTGCACGAGGACCGACAGGCGATTGCGAAAACCGCTCAATCGATAGATGTGCACGATGAGCCAGAACCACCAGCCGAAGCGGCCAGCAAGGCGCAGCCGACCAAATTCGCAAATCGCGCGATTGCGGCCGATCGTCGCCATCTTGCCGAGGTCGTGATAGTGAAAGGGTTTGCGAGCTTCGCCCTTGAGTTCGTGCTTTACCGTTTCGGCGAAGTAAATGCCTTGTTGCATGGCGACGAGTGCGATGCCGGGTAACGGTTGTCCCTGTTCATCACGGCAATTGGCCATGTCGCCGGCAACGAAGACTTCGGAGTGTCCGGGAATTGTCAGATCTGGATTGACCACGACGCGACCCGCTCGATCGGTCTCGATACCTTGCAGTGTGCCGCCCAACGCAGATGCGCGAACACCTGCGGCCCACAACGTCGTCGACGCAGCGACGTGTTCATCGCCGATGGTCACGCCGCTGGACTTAATGTTCGTGACACGCGCGCCCGTCCACACTTGCACGCCCAAAGCTTCCAGATCGCGCATCGCGCGGGCTGCGAGTTTGGTATCGAACCCGGCGAGGATTCGCGGACCGGCCTCAACCAAGATCACACGCGTCTGCCGCGGATCGATACTGCGGAAATCTTTCGCCAAGGTGAAGCGGCTCATCTCGCCGATGGCGCCGGCGAGTTCCACACCCGTGGGCCCGCCACCCACGACCACAAATGTGAGATGGCGACGGCGCGCTTCTTGATCCGACACGCGTTCCGCTGCTTCAAACGCTTCAAGCACACGGCGACGTATCTCCGTCGCTTGCGGCAGGGTCTTCAATCCCGGTGCATACGGCTCCCATTCTTCGTGGCCGAAGTACGCATGTTGCGCGCCGCAGGCAATCAACACGTAGTCGTATGCAAACTCCCCTACATTCGTGATGATCTTTCGGTTCGCCACATCGACTCGTTGGGCTTCCGCCTGAATCACACGGATGTTTCGGTGCGGTGCGAGCAGGCTTCGAATCGGTACAGCGATATCGGCCGGACTGAGTGCGGCCATCGCAACCTGATATAGCAGCGGCTGGAATAGATAGTGGTTCTCGCGATCAAGAACGGTGACTTCGATATTCGGGACGCCGCCTAAGTGTTTAGCCGCATTCAGACCCGCGAATCCAGATCCAATGATGACGATCTTCGCCATAGTCACCTTTGATCCAATTTCAGCAGCCCTCCGGCCCAACGCACGATGGGATCCACGCGCGGGGAGACGAGCCGCAGCGCTTCGTCGTAGTCGACCCATCTGAATTCGTTGTGTTCGGCCCGCCCAAGTTCTGCGATCACGGGCAACGTGACCGCAATGGTTTTGGTTTTGGCGATGAAGTAGCGGGCGACTTTGCCGCGGCTGTATGGGCGTGTTTCGATGTAGTCGTGACCCCAGGCGAAATCGAGATCTTCGATCAGGGTCTCTTCGCGGACCTCACGAATGGCTGCCGCGAGCGGTTCTTCGCCCGCTTCGACCATGCCTTTGGGAAAATCCCAGTGCGTAAAGGCGCGCAGCAGGAGGAAACGCCAACCCTCGGCGCTTTCTCGAATGACGACGACACCAGCAGATAATCGCGTGCCACGAGACGGCATGTTCGTAAGTATAGCGAGCGCGACTCGGCCATGACCAAGTCGCGCTCAACGAGCCGTTCAGTTGCAAGAACGACACGGCTTTAAGCCGCTGCCGCGTGATACTCCAGTACACCGGCGACTGCGTGAACTACCGATGCAATTCGCACCGCACTTTGAATGGCCTCGCGGCTCACCGCACCCTCGCGCAGTTTCTTCTCGTGCGAGGACACGCACATCCCGCACCCGTTTACCGCCGATACCGCAAGAGACAATAGTTCGAAATCCAACTTGTCGATTCCGGGATTGCCGATCACGTTCATGCGCAAGCGCGCCGGCATGGTCTGATACTCACGATCCTCCACGAGGTGGAGGAAGCGGTAATAGATGTTGTTCATGCCCATGATGGCAGCCGCCGCACGCGCCGCATTGATGGACTGTTCATCGAGCTGCGGCGTCGCCCACGCCTCGATGCCTTGCGTCAACTCCACGTTGCGAGCCGCAATGGCAGTCGCGAGTGCAATCATTGCGATCTGCTTTTCATTCAGACCAGGTGCACCTGTCGGCGCGAGCACGCTGCCCAAGTTCAACTTCAGATCACGCGCGTAGTCGGGCAATCGATCGCGAATCAATTCGAGAGACATGGCTTCTCCTAAAGAGTGGCTGGAGACCTCGGGCTGGGGGCTGGGGCCGGAGGTACAGAGCATTCTTGCTCCAACCTCCAGCCTGTAGCCGTCGTGCTACGCTGCCTTCAGCGTGTCTTCGCCCTTCTTCCAATTGCAGGGGCACAGCTCGTCGGTCTGCAGTGCATCGAGCACGCGAATCACTTCTTCGGGGCTACGACCGACATTCAAATCGGTGACGTAGACGAAGCGCACCACGTTCTCAGGATCGACGATGAAGGTCGCACGCTGCGCAACGCCCGCCTCAGGATCGAGGATGCCGAGTGCGCTCGAGAGTTCGCGCTTGATGTCCGAGAGCATGGGGAACGGCAGGTTGCGCAGTTCCTCTTTGTCCTTGCGCCAAGCAAGGTGAACGAACTCGGAATCCGTGCTCACTCCGTACACAACCGCGTCGCGGTCGTTGAACTCGCGATTGAGTTTGCCGAACGCGGCAATTTCGGTCGGACACACGAAAGTGAAGTCCTTCGGCCAGAAGAACACGACCTTCCACTTACCCTTGTGCGTCTCCTGATCGAAATTCTGGAAAGCGTTGTTCAAGTCGTTGGAGACGACACCCGTCAACGAAAACTGCGGAAATTTCTGTCCAATAGCTAGCATGATTAAACCTCGTTTGTGATCCCGTCTGTAATCCAAGGAGCCGATCTGCGCAGCCCGTCTTCGTCGAACCTGCTGCAGCGTCGAAACGAATGATGGGGATCGAGGTTCTCTTTCACCAATCGATTGTTCTAAACTCTTCGATAGGCATCCCCTATCGCTGGTGCAGTTATGAATTTGCGCGATTTGCGTTATCTCGTTGCACTTGCGGATACGCGCCATTTCGGGCGCGCGGCGCAGCGCTGCCACGTCAGTCAACCGACGCTTTCGGCACAGATCAAGAAACTGGAGAACTACTTGGGCGTGCAACTGATCGAGCGCCATCCGCGCCGCGTTGCATTGACCGAGACGGGCGCGAAGATCGTGTCGCTCGCGCGCCGCATGATTCAAGAGAGCGACGAGATCATCTCCTTAGCACGCAATGAACACGATCCGCTTTCGGGTCGGCTCAATGTCGCATTAATACCGACAGTCGGGCCCTACTTGTTGCCTTTGGTCACTCGGCGCCTGCGCAAGCAACTGCCGCGCCTAAAACTGATGTTGTACGAATATCAAACCGAACGGTTGCTGGAAAAGCTCAGAGCAGGCGACATCGATCTTGGAGTGCTCGCGCTGCCGGTGAATCTCGACGGGTTGGATTCCAGGGATCTGTACGTTGAGCCGTTTACTCTCGCCGTTCCGAACACGAGCCCCATCGCGAAGAAACCGCACGTCAAGCTCGAGGACATCGCCGACGAAACGCTACTACTGCTCGAAGACGGACACTGCTTGCGCGATCAAGCGCTGGATGTGTGCAGCCGGATCGATGTACGCGAGAGCGATGATTACCGCGCTACGAGCTTGGAGACTCTTCGACAAATGGTGGCCGCGGGGCTTGGCGTTACGCTGTTGCCCGAGCTTGCGACCCGTGGGCCGTTCGGCTCCGGTCAAGGGCTCGCAGTGAAATCATTTTCGAAACCCGTACCATCGCGAACCGTAGGTGCTGTATGGAGAAAA
Organism: Steroidobacteraceae bacterium; assembly: GCA_035760885.1. Lineage (GTDB taxonomy): Bacteria > Pseudomonadota > Gammaproteobacteria > Steroidobacterales > Steroidobacteraceae > Steroidobacter. Next base: position 6,563 of record DASTSB010000295.1, read on the forward strand.
AGCAGCACTCGAGGCGCGGCGCTCAAAGCCGTGTGCGATGTGATCCACGACACGATGGCCGAACAGAAATGACCCAGTGGCACTCACGTCTGGTTGCGGTTCTTTTCGCTTTCCTCTCAGTGTCTGCATGCGAACGTCGCGCCGCACTGGAAGTACGGGATGCGAGGTCGAGCGCACTGCCTCCCACTGCGACGGTCGGTGCGGCATACATGACGATCGAATCGAATGCGCCTGATGAACTCCTTGCCGCCGACACACCGATCGCGCAGTCAGTGGAGTTTCACACGACTCAGGTCGCCAACGGCATGATGCAGATGCGCGAGTTGCCACATGTCGCGATCGCCGCGGGCCAGCCGTTCGAGTTTTCGCCGGGCGCCAATCACATGATGCTCATGGGCTTACGTCAACCATTGGTGGCAGGCAGCACGTTTCCGATGACCCTGCATTTCAAGCAGGCAGGCGACATCGCAGTCACCATCGAGGTTCGCAATGACCCAGGCGAGTGAACCGCTCTCGCCGGGCGAGCTGCACGACGAGCAAGTTGTCGCGCTGCTTCGGGCAGGCACGCATGCCCACGCGTTGAGCGCATTCTTTGGCGAGCGTGAATATCGAGAGCTTTCGCATCTCGCTCGCCTCGCTGCAACTCGGCACGATCCGCACGGCACGCGCGTTTACATCCTGCCCGGCATCATGGGTTCGAGGTTGGGCACTCGCACGCGAGAGCTGCCATTGCTTTGGTTACACCCCGGGGCGGTAACGCAAGGTGCTTTGATGCATCTCGCGCTGCCGGGAACGCACCCCATGATGGCGCTGGGCGTGATGTTGCCAGCGTATTTGAAAATGCGTTTGTGGCTGGAGATCTCGGGCTTTCGTCCGACGCTTCACGGGTTCGACTGGCGATGCGATATCGATTCGCTCGCGAACCAATTGATCGCACGCATCGAACAAGCCAACGACAAACGCGTCATGCTCGTCGGCCACAGCATGGGCGGGCTCGTCGCACGAGTGGCACTTGGAATCCAGAAGCGTGTCCAGATCGAACGCGTCGTTCAACTTGGCGCGCCGAATCACGGATCGTTTGCGCCCGTCTTGGCCATGCGGGCGAGTTATCCGACCGTACGCAAGCTTGCAGCGCTCGACAGAAGTCATTCGGCCGAAGAGATTGCGGAGAAGGTATTTCGGACGCTTCCGGGAATTTACGATCTGTTTCCCGACGCATTGAATACGAGCGATGCGGATCTGTTCGACATCAGCAACTGGCCCGTCGACGCGCTCACGCCGGACCGCAATTTATTGCTCAAGGCGCGCAGTTCTCGAGCGCATCTCACGCAAGCCGACGGCCGGTGTCATTGCATCATTGGCGTTGCGCAAGAGACTGTGATTGCCGCAACTCTAAGCAACAATCAGTTCGAGTATTCCGTTGCGTGCAATGGCGATGGCACCGTGCCGCTCGAACGGGCGCTTTGGAACGGGGCGCAGCATTGGTACTCGAGCGAGAATCACGGCACGCTGCCCACCAACGAGTCTGTTCTTGGCGGCCTCGTCGATCTCCTGCGCAACGGCAAGACTGAACGCCTCTCTCGCGAACCATCGGGTTCGCACGAAATCATCCGCCGCATCACTGATCTGGAACTGCGCGCGCACGCACGCCGCAAAGTGGCCTGGGACTCTCTGAGTATCGACAGTCGTCGTCGCATTCTCGAACCGGTGTTCACGCCGGAGTTTCTCGCGCCGGATTGTTGACGCGCTTACGTCAAAGCGCGCCGGCGCGCTGCCTCGATTTCGTGCAATGCGTTCTGCCACCGGCAGAACTCTGCCGCTGAGACTGCAAAACTGCGACCGGCTCGTTGATCTCGTTCTATCAAGCACGCACTCCGAAGGACGATAGCCTACACAAGCATTGCGTATCGCTGCGCATCAGGCGCTCGTTGCGAATGCTGTTCATGGACTATTGCTAGATGGAGCGCGTGTGTCTGAATCGATCGTGCAACGAACATCGCGACTACTCACGGCAGCGTTGATGCTGGCGTTGAGCACCAGTTGCGGAGGTGGCGGTGGCGGCGGCACCCAGAGTGCGAGCACACCGAGCGGTGTTTCCACGCCGCCGACTTCGCCAGCGCCGCAGCGTCCGGTGGACCAATCGGATCTCGATATCGCGCAGGCCGTCTTTGGCGAGAAGGCGCGCACGCCGAACGGCTTCTACAGCGATGCGAAGCCATCCGGATATCAATACGTCTCCACGATGCAGCTAAAGAATGACGACATCGATCCGTCGGTCACCGACTCGATGCCGCTGCACGAGTTGTGCACGGATGATTGGAACCAAGCCTTGCAATGGTCGGAGACCAGTGCAGAACAAGATCCGACGTATGCGGATCTCGTCGACACCAGCACCGACGATCGCTACTTCGAATTCGGCCGCATACGTCAAGGCGAGCCGCAGTTCTACTTGAGAGAGCGCGTATTCCGCTGTGGCTATCTGAACCGCGACTCGGCAAATTTGCGGGTCGCACAGGGCAAGGCAGGCCAGTTGAATGAACGGCCGCTGACGGCGGATGAGCTCAAGAATGTGAGTGAGTACCTGTGGCAGTTCACCGAGTACAACAACTTCGGCCACGCCGTGTTGAAGAGCGCAGGAACCGGCAGCGGTAACGAACTCGACCACACGCTCTACATTGCGAACTTGACGCGCGCAGGTCTTTCCTCATCCTGCGATCGCATCGACGTCATCTCCTGGCGCCATCGTTTGGATGCCGTTACGGGCAATCTGCAGCTGGAAGTGCAATCGTTGTGGAGCTTCGGCGCTCACCAATCTTCGGGCGTCACAGAACTCTGCAGCCAGTAGCCGTGCGGAGCAACCTCGCGTTGCTATGTCAAAGACACAGGCTGCCCGCACCCTCTAGTAACCCACAAAAAACCCCGGTTTTACGGGGTTTCCCTGATAAGCAGTTCGCAGTTTTGCGCGGGGGTGGCGGGCGCCGCTCGAGATTGTGACTTTCCGCAAGTGACACCCGCCTAGTTGCGCAGGCAACCTTTGCCTCACAACAAGGCGAGGGGGTTACATGGCGAAAAAGCTTGGCGGTTCTCGCTCCGAACGCGTCTGGACACGCGTCATGCGCGAAGGCCGCTCACCTGAACAAATCGCAGCCGAGATGGACATTGCACTCACCCGCATCGAGCGGATTCTGTTTGCCGTGGGCAAAAGGCGGGTCGCATGGCACGCCCGGGCCGAGGAAGCCGCCTATCGCGAGCCGACTTGGTGACGAGTGACGGGCAAGATTGGACCGGAACCGGACGCAACACAAAGAACGCATAGATTGACATGCATGAGAGCGAGCGCGATCGATTGGTCAGACGCTGCTCCAACAAACGGCGATCGCCGCGCCCTGCGTGCGTCCGCATGATTTCCTACCGTGCCTCGGGTGCGATTTTCCGAAGCTCTGCAGAGAAGCGCTCGTGCTCTGCGCTCTCAACGGGACGATGTCTGAGTTTCGTACCCGCAGGATCTTCGCCTAGATAGTTGCCGCCCTTCCAGTTGTGAGAGGGACGAATTGGCCGCGGAGCAAATCCGCCGCCGCAGTTCGGGCACACGTTGTGAAGCACCTCTTCCACACACGTTGAACAGAACGTGCATTCGTAGCTGCAGATTCGTGCTTCCAGCGAATTGGGCGGGAGCGCCTTGTTGCAGTTCTCGCACGTAGGACGAAGCTCGAGCATTTCATTCTCCTGTGCATGGCAGAAAATTATGCGTCGCGTGTAGCTTCGATTCGCGACACTGATCGTGCGGTTTCAGCCAGCCTGATCTTTGTCTTCGACTTCCGCCACATAGGATTTGTTGATGTCGCCTTCCCGCTTGCCGACTCGGCGCAGCACGTACGCTTTATAGAGCAATGCCAGTCCGATCCAGATTGAAAGAGCCATGAGCGGGTACACAAGCAGCTTGGGCACGACGGCAAAGATGAAGGCGCAGATGAGAAGGATCACACCCGAGGTGCCCATGATTCGCGACTCGACCGGCTCCAACGTGCGTCGGTTCATGAATGCTGCACCGATGGTGTTACCGATTCGTACTGCGCTCGATGCCGCGCGACCTGCTCGCCCTGAGGCCCGGCGCGGGACCTTGTGGGTGGAATGAGGATGGGGTGCTCGAACGCGTTTGCGTCTGGCATCGAGCACGATCTCGGTGGCGTTGTTCAAGTCCTCCAGGTACATCCGTTCCATTTGTTCGGCGAACGCTTCGTTTTCGATGACCGCATCGAGTTCGCAATTGCCGAGCCAACTGGCGATGTTGAGATTCGTGCTGCCGACGCGCGCCCAACGTCCGTCTGCGACGGCGGTCTTGGCGTGCATCATGATTCCATTCCATTCGAACACGCGCACACCAGCCTGCAGCAACGAGCGATACCCTGCCCGCGACAGCGGGCTCAGCAAAGGAATGTCGGAGCTACTGGGTACGAGCAATCGCACATCAACGCCGTCGGCTGCTGCTGCAGTCAGTGCCTGCACATAGGTTGCAGTGCCCGCGTAATATGCATCGGTAAGCCAAACTCGATTGCGAGCGAGCGCGGCCACGATTTGATCGAGCCGAAACATTCCTGCCGTCGCGGGGACTGTCGCAACGACTCTGATCGCTACATCGCCAACATCATCGGGCGTGACGATCTCGGATCCGATTGCACTGCCGAGCATTTCCCACGCCTGCGCGAACGAACGCTCGAGCTCGGCCACCGCAGGGCCGCGAATCTCCACACCGGTATCGCGCCAGGGTTCGATGTTCTTGGCTGGATCGCCGGACCACATGCGTCCGACGCACAATCCGGTCACGAATCCGACGTCACCATCCACCACCAGCAGCTTGCGGTGATCGCGAGAAAGCCAACTTAGCGGTGCGTCCCATTTCGGCGGGTTGTAGCAACGCACGTCGACGCCGCCGTCGCGCAGTCCTCGCCAGAATTTCGATGATGCTTTGCCGAGGCCGCCTAGCCAATCATAGATGAGCCGCACCCGTACGCCGCTCTTGGCTTTATCGATGAGCGCACGCGCGAACATCTCGCCCGCTTCATCTTCATAGATGATGTAACTCTCGAAGTGGATGTGATCGCGCGCGGCGCCGATTGCCTCTAGCCAAGCTGGATAATTTTCTTTGGCATCGCGCAGGAGACGAACGGAATTTCCCGGAACCAAGGGCGCGCCGGCCGCGCGCGAGAACGCTTGATCTGCAAGCGTGCGTACAGCGGATTGGTTGGAGAAATCGCTTCGATTCGGGACAACGGCCATCTTTGATCCGTCGTGCGGAGTGAAGGGGATCGTACATGGGGAGACGGACGCAACACAAAGGACGTGTGCGCTGCGCGCGTGGGGTGTGAGGTGTGAGCCCGGTCCGCCGCTTCTTGCTCACAACTGCCAACCGTCAACCGCCAGCCAAGAGGAGATTTCACACGGAGGGCACGGAGAACACAGAGCTCGATCTCGTCACACCCGCGAAGGCGGGTGCCTATCTGACGAAGAACGATGGAAAGTGCGCGATGTATGTGACCGCCGCCTCTTGCTGCCAACTGCCAACGCTCAACCGCCAACTAAGAATGTGTGTGCGCTGCGCGTGTAGCGTGTGAGGTGTAGTGCCGCCGAATCCGCGTGTTGCTGCCAACTGACAACAGTCAACCGACAACTGAAACGTGTGCGCTGCGCGCGTAGGGTGTGAGGTGTAGTGCGAACCGCGGGTCGCTGCCAACGGCCGACGGTAAACGGACAACCGCCAACTCACCCTTGCCATCAGCCCAGCGTAATGATGAACTCCTCTAGTTAGTTCGCATTACAAACCATTCGGGGGACGAATGACTAAGCATTATCGGGATACTGCGCCGTATAGAGTGTCTCTTGCGCAATTGTTGTTGAGCGTTAGCGTTCTTATTTCTATGCCCGCATCGAGCCAGAACACGCCACCGCCGCCTTCTGCCGAAGATCAGCAAAGGATGCGTGAGGCTCAAGAACGATACAACGCCATGCCGGATACGAAGGGCACGGGTCCTTTCGCGGCACTGAAGGAGGAAGTGCCCTCGCTGCCCGAACACGTCGTTTACCGGCCGGCTGATTTGAGCAAGCTCGGTAATACGAAACTCGGCGTGCTCGTATGGGGCAACGGGGCCTGCTCGAACGATGGTGCGAGCTCGCGTTTGCATTTGTTGGAGATTGCATCGCACGGGTATCTC
>DASTSB010000296.1:0-8388 GCA_035760885.1 Steroidobacteraceae bacterium
ATGAAGCGACGAGTCATTTGGATGTCGAGAGCGAGTCCTCTGTGAACCGACAGATCGGCAAGCTCGCGATGACCAGAGTACTTGTCGCGCACCGACCGGAAACGGTTCGGGCGGCAGGGAAGTGGATAAGCATCGCGGACACAAGTCCGTATCAACAACGTTGAACGTTAGAGGAAAAGCGAGATGCGAAAATTGACGAAGGAAGAAATGGACGCCGTGAGCGGTGGTGAAGGCTGCTACTGGGATGTGTACGGGAACTTCCTGTATTGCGATCCACCTCCGGGAGGTGGCGGTGGCGGAGGCGGCGGATGCCAGCCGTACTACGACATGTACACGGGCACGTATCACTGCTGAGGCAGTTGAGGATGCGAGCCTTAACGGGCTCGCATCCCTCTCGTGTAAGCCACAGGTTTCGATCGGTGTCGTATGGAAAAACACAAGCTAGTTTTTGTCGGGTTCGGATCGTTAGGCGACGTCGTACCGTTGCTCGCGGTCGCGGTGCACATGCAGGCAGATGGGCATCACGTCATGTTTCTTGCCAACGAGTACTTCAAAGACTTCATCGAACAGCGCGGCGTCAAATTCCAGCCGATCGGTACCATCGCCGATCAGTTGGCGGCGAAAGAAAGCGAGCAATCGACTGGTGAAAGCAAAGAGGGTCGAGCGCATCGTTTCGATCGCATCATTGGGAGGAGCTTCGAGCCCGCGTTTCGCTACCTCAAGGGTCTGGTGGACGCGGGTATTCGACCGGTCGTCATTTCACACGGCAACCTGAGCCCCGCTGTTTTCGCATGCGAAGCCTTCGGTCTGCCGACAATCATGACTTACTACTCGCCATCGCATATTCCGCACAATGACGAAGATGCGATTCAGTTCTTTGCTCACCAGGGGAAGAACGCCTGGTTCTTGCGGCACATTCGAATTCCATTTCAAAAGTGGATGCAGCGCATCCATTTCGATGTGAAGGATGAATACAACGGATACCGCATTCAGTGCGGATTGCCGCCGCTCCCTGGGCTGTTGCGCACGGTGTGGAACTCGATCACTCGCAAGAGGATCAGGATTGGAGTGCGCATTGGAAAGCGGATCGCGCTGCTACCCGGATGGTTTTGCGAGCCCATCGACAAAAATCTCGCAGACGTGAAGTTCGTCGGGTTTCCTTTCTTGGATTCAAGCACCGCTGCGTTGGATGGAGAAATCGAGCGATTTCTCGCATCGCATCCGCGGCCCATCGTCTTTACGCCTGGGACGGCGGTCGAAGATGTTCGCGATCTGTGTGCTCAGATCGTTCCCATTTGCCGCAAGGTCGGATCTCCCGCGATTTTCGTGTCCAAGCACGGGCGTGCCGCGTTCGATGCAATCCCGAAGGTCGACGACGTGCAGATGCTGTTTGTCGAGCACGCAGATTTCGGTTCGCTGCTTCCGAAAGCCCGTTGTTTGATACACCACGGTGGCATTGGCACCGTTGCACAGGCCATTCGCGCGGGGATTCCGCAGATTGTAAGACCCCGTATGTACGATCAGCCCGCCAACGGACTGCGCGTCATGATGTTCGGTCTCGGCGGATCTTTGGCGCCCACGCACTTCAACCCGAATACGGTTGCACGCGCTCTGCTTCATATCGAGAACAGCCCTCTTCACAAGGAGCGCATTCCTTACTATTCGAACCTGGTGAGGCAGGAGTCTGGCGCAGAGAATTGCGCACGCGAAATCGAGTCGTTCCTGCAGGAATTGGGGCGTGAGCAGCGCGCAAAAACAAGTGAAAAACTCGATGGTGGGCACGCCTGTTCACCGACGGAAGGCGGCGGCGAAGCCTTAGCCTGACTATCCATTCGAGCAAATCCATTATGGACCTGAAACGTTTGGTGCGAGCTTCCAGCTATGCCAATTACAACCGTCTATCCACGCGCCGCTATTCGAAACTGAGCACGGCGGCGATTATTGCAGCCGGTACACTAGAGGCCTGGTCGAGCGCCGCTAAGCCAAAAAGTGATGCCGGCGTTGAGTGCAACATTTGTCATTGGCGCGGGCGCAGGTTTATCGACTTTCACACCGGCTACGGCCACGTGTATCGCGACTCGGTGTGCCCGTCATGCTTCTCGCATCCGCGACACCGCAGCTACGCGTTCGTGATGGAGGAGATCTTTTCCCGCGCGACTCGGTCGCTGAAGGTTTTGCATTTCGCGCCGGAGCCGCAGATCACTCGATTGCTCCGTGGTCAACCGAGCGTGGAGTACTTGAGTGTCGACATCGACCCTCTGCGAGCGATGCGGCGAGAGGACATTTGCAATCTCTCATTCAAGGACAACAGTTTCGATGCGATCGTATGCATCCATGTGCTCGAGCACATTGACGACGACAAACGCGCGATGAGCGAGCTTTATCGGGTGTTGACGCCGAACGGAGTCGCGCTGCTAGACGTGCCGATCGATTGGAGTCGCGAGCGAACGTATGAGGATCCATCGATCACATCGCCCGAAGAGCGTACGAAGGCTTTTTGGCAATGGGACCATGTTCGTTTGTATGGGCGTGACTACCCGAACAAGCTGCGCGCGGCCGGATTCGTCGTCGAAGAGAAGCAGTACATTCAAAACCTCGGTGCGAATCGTGCCCAGCGATTCGGTCTGGAAGTGATGCCAAGCTTTGTCTGTACGAAACGAGCAGCTGCGGATTGATGCGATTTAACAGGATCGACAGGATGGTCGGAGCTAAGTGATCTGTTCTCGCTTTCACCCATCCTGTTCATCCCGCTAATCCTGTCTACAGATTCTTTTGTTTGGATCACTTCTTGCGCATTACGACGAATAGTCGTCGAAACGGAAACAGCGTGCGGCCGTCCGCTCGTGCGGGATACGCCAGCTTCAGACGCTGCGCATAGTTACGCTCAAACTCTGAGCGCTCCGGTTCATCCAGGGCATCCAAGAATCGCTTGAGCCACGTGCCCTTGGTCCATTCTTTGACTGGATCCTCACCTTCCAGCACGTGGAGGTATTCGGTCTCCCAAATGTCGATGGTCGCGGCGTGCTCCTGCAAATAGTCGAAGTAATCCTCGGGTCTTGCGACGGGGGAGGCGTTGATCAACGGTTCGAGTTGCTCGCGCCATGGGCCGTCCAGCACCGTCTCAGTGATCGCGGTGTGCGACGGTGCAGCGAAGTTCCGGGGCATTTGCACGGCCAGCGTTCCATTCGGATTCAAGCCGCCCGCCAATCGCGGCAAGAGACTCGAATGGTTCGGTAACCAGTGCAAAGCTGCGTTGGAGAAAATGACGTCGGCAGGATCAGCTGGACGCCACGCAGCCACGCTCTGTAGCGACCACTCGATTGCCTTCGAACGCTTTGCAGCTTGCGCCAGCATTTCCTGCGAATCGTCGAGACCGATGATGCGTGCGTTCGGCCATCGCTCCCTAAGCAGCAGCGTGATGTTGCCGGCTCCGCAGCCGAGGTCGTAAACGACGCGAGGATCGGCAGTCTCAATTCGATTGAGTAGATCGATGGCCGGACGCGTGCGCGCGTTGCTGAATCGAAGATATTGCTGTGGATCCCAAGTCATAGTTGGTCACTCTCGTTGTGCGATCGATGTTCTTTTCCATTCTTTGCTGCAGTGCTTGGTCGATTGTCGGACGATGCATGCGGCGCCGGATGTCTGAAACCAAGTTGATCGAAAGAGGCCGTTCTCAGTCGCGGCCACGATGCATTCTGAGATAACTTCTTGGGAGCAAACAGCGCAGAAGAACGTTACGGCACGTTACCGCAGCGCGGCCGCTGTCCGGTGAATCATGTCCGCTCAAGATCCCATACAGGCACCGGCTCATGGCGCTGCACTTGTCGCAGCGCAGCGTAGCGTACTCGAGTCGATCGCATCCGAACGACCTTTGCGTGAGATTCTGGAGCGGATCATCGCGCTGGCGGAAGCGCAGTGTCCTGATGTGGTGTGTGCAGTGCTGGTCGCCGATGCACTGGGCGAATTGCGCTATGTCGCTGCACCGAGTCTGCCTCCCGCACTGCTTGAAGCCCGCTTCCAAGGCCCGGGAGAGAAGGAGTCGAGCTCCACGGATCGCAATGTGAACTCCCTGCGCGACGCGTATCGCACGTTGGTCGGTGTGCTGGATTCCACCGCGTACCCGGATGGATTGCATGCGTGCTGGCGAAGATTGCTATGTAAGCCGGACGGATCGGCGATCGGCGCCTTCGAAGTGTTCCGCAAAAAGTCACGAGAGCTCGATCCGCAAGAACGCGATCAACTCGAGACGTTCATGTGCCTCGTGCACGTGACCATTGCCAACGACTACGCACGTCGCACCGAACACCTGCGTTCGGTCATTCTGGAGAACATCGAAGACGCAATCTTTTTCGTCCAAGTAGACGAGGCCGGCGAATACCGGTTCATTTCCGTCAACCAGGCATTTACGAAATTGTTTGCCGTGCCTCCACGCGAGTTGGAGGGAAAGCTGCTCCGCGATGTATTGCCGCCGGACCGACAAGGCGAAATATTCTCTCTCTACGCGCGTGCCGCTAAGACGCGAACGGCGCAGCGTTGGGAGGAGGCGATTAAGGCCAGAACGGGGGAAAAACATGGCGAGATCACGGTCGTGCCGATCTTTGATCAGGAGGGCCGATGTACGTACTTCGTGGGCGCCGTCCATGATTTGACGCCGCGCATTGCAGCCGAACGCGATCGCGTGCAGTTGCATCAGAAATTGCATCAGGCGCAGCGGATGCAGGCGCTGGGTACGCTGGCAGGCGGTATTGCCCACGACTTCAACAACATCCTCGCTGCGATCGGCGGCAACACCACGTTGTTGATCGAAGGCATTCCACAGGAGTCGCCGCTACACAAGCGCGCATTGGAAATCGATAAAGCATCGCGTCGAGCGGTGGAATTGGTGCGACAGATTCTCACGTTCAGTCGCGGCACGGCGCCTACCTATCGCGTGTTCGATCCTCGGGTTGTCGCGGAGGAGGCATTGAACTTACTTCGGTCGACGCTGCCTTCGAATATTCGGATCGTGACTGCATTCGCTGCAGACGCCCCGAGCATCAAAGCGGATGCCACGCAGTTTCATCAAATCTTGATTAACCTCGTCACGAACGCAGCGCATGCCTCGGTTCATGCAAATGAGCCAATCGAAGTGAAACTGGATGCGGTGACAGAGGACAAATTGCCGCCAGAAGCGCAGGCCAAATCGTCGAAAAGCAGGTACTTGCGCCTCGCGGTGATCGATCATGGCGTTGGCATGGATGCAGCAACAGCGAAACGCGCGTTCGAGCCGTTCTTCACGACCCGGAGTCCGGGCGAGGGCACGGGGCTGGGATTGTCGGTCGTGCACGGGATCGTCGAAAGTCACAGGGGCTTCATCGATCTCAAGAGTTCCCGCGCGCGGGGAACAGAAGTCCACGTCTATCTTCCCGCAGAGGAATCGAGCGAAGAGCCCGCACGCACGTCCTCGGTACCCAAAGGTCGGGGAGAACGCTTGATGTATGTCGACGACGAGGAAGGCCTGGTCGAACTCATGGAAATCGCGCTGACCAAGCTGGGCTATAGATTCGTCGGATTCACTGATCCCATCGCGGCGCTCGACACCTTTGTCGCTCATCCAGGCGATATCGACGTGGTGATCACGGACATCGCAATGCCTCAAATGCCCGGTACTCAGCTTGCGAAGCGATTGCGGGAGATCCGTAGCAATCTCCCCATCATCATGACCTCGGGCTACATCAGAGCTGAGGATCGTCAGGTGGCCGAGGAGTTGCACATCGATCAGCTCGTCTACAAGTCCAATACGATCGATGAACTCGCGTCAGCCATCGCAATCGAAATCAATCGTCTGAATCCTCCGAAGCAGTAGCGCCAGTGATTGACATCGAGCCGAGGCCGCGCCGTTTGGTATGCTCCGGAGCTCATCGGTCTTCTTGGGGCTGTCGCATGCTAATCCGTTGTGTCGCCGTTCTTGCTCTCTCGCTGAGCGCATCGTTCGCCAACGCTCAATTTGTCGACTCGTTCGATAAACCGCAGATCGAGGGTTGGATGCCGATTACCGGTGACGGCAATGCAAAGCTGCAGCTGGAGGCGCGCGATGGCTACGGCCGAATGGATATCGATGCGACACACGACAAGTATGGCGTCTGGTGGACGTGCATCAAACGCGATGTCACGAAATCCCTGGACATGAAGCGCTTGGCTCGTCCCGACTATGAGTTGCGAGTTGAAGCGAAGATCCGCGGCAGCGTCGGACCGCGTCGCGTGAACTTCATGATCAATACCCAGCGCACGACGAACTATCACCAGCATCTGCGCGAGTTCGATATCGCTCATGCGAACGAATGGCACACGATCAGCATGACGACCCAGGATCTAGACGCGAAGCCTGGAGACACAGTATTCGTCCAGTTCTGCGCGACCGATTGGGGTTTGGATCGCTATGCAGTCGATCTCGACTACTACCGTGCGGACGTCGTAAAGCGCGGGTCAGTCAAGGACGTCGGCGAGCCGCTTGTCTATCACCCAGCAGTAGCGGATCCGGCGACGTTTCAGAACCATCTCGCCGTTACGCACGACAGCGTCATTAACTTGGATTTTCCCAATGTGAACTTCAATGACTGGCATATCGACGGCCAGGACGGCAGCGCACCGGTGCTGACGGTGGATGGTAATCAGTGGATCGTGCTGCGTTGGGATCTCGATAAATTTCGTGGAACGCATGCGCAAGGACCCGGTTTGCTCGAACTCACGACGCACACGCTTGCGATCGGCGGCAAGTACATTCAAGCGATGGGTCAGGATTTCGGTGAAGAGTTCGGCAAGATCCATGTCATCGAGATCCTGGGCGGCGATCCGCAATGGGATCAGAACAGCGTGACCTACGACAGCCTGACTCGTGGTGCGAAATATCAGGATGTATTCAACACGCAGATGATCATCGACTACGAGCTTGGATCCAAAGCCGGGGATAGGACGTTCTTCACGATCCCGCGGCCCGTGATGCAGAGACTTTTCGATGGCACGACGAAGGGCTTGCTGATACGCCCGCTGGGTGCGGTGTCGGGATCGGTCTATGCATCCGAGAGCAAGTCGGGCAACGGACCGAAGCTTCACTTCTAACAAGAAGGACTAAGGTATGGGTCTCATCATCTCGTGGCTGATTCTCTCGCTCGCCGTTTGGGTGACCAGCAAAATACTCCCGGGGTTTCGGATTAAAGATACGCAGAGCGCGTTCATCGTGGCTGCCATCTTCGGGCTACTGAACTTCATTCTTGGATGGCTCATGTTCGCTGTCTTCACGGTAGCAACGCTCGGAATCGCGTGGCTGTTGGCATTCATCACGCGATGGATCATCAACGCGTTGCTCCTAATGCTCACGGATAAATTGACCGATCACTTGAAGATCGACAGCTTTGGCTGGGCGCTCGGTGCCGCATTCGTCATGTCTGCGATCGGTACGCTCGCTCAGTTCTTGATTCGGCTGCCCTGAACGCAAGCAGCTCGTAGCAGTGACGAACCCTGCAGAGAAGTGCCCGTGTGGCTCATCGGTGCCATATGAAGCATGTTGCGGTCGCTGGCATGCGGGTGAGATCGCTCCCACTGCCGACGCATTGATGCGGTCTCGCTATACCGCATTCGTTCTTAAGAATGAGCCGTACCTGTTGGCGTCGTGGCATCCATCCACTCGACCGGCGGCCATCGACTTCATTGCAGGCCAGAAATGGCTCGGCCTGACAGTCGTCGACTCGAAGACCGATGGAGATCGCGCGGAAGTTGAGTTCATTGCGCGCTTTCGCATCGGTGGCATGCCTGCGCAAAGGTTGCACGAGCGCAGTCGGTTCGTGCGCGAGGCCGGGTGTTGGCTGTATGTCGATGGCGATTTGCGCGATCGTTGACCATACAATCGCTCTGCGGTCGATTTACCTACTCTCGGCATCGTAGAGGCCATTCAGAAGATGGCTGATTCTTGAGGCTGTGATCCTGTTCTCATACTGCGTGCCCTATCCGGGAAGGGCTCGTGAGATGCAGAACGGTTCGCAAAAGACTCGCAAGAACAAAACCGCTGCACGGAAGTCCGGACGGGATAAATCGAGCCAAGGTCATTGGGATTGGCAAACCTCAACCGGAGCGTTCGAAACTCACATCAGCGATGAGCAGCTTGCGAAGCTCGAATCCGCATCGCTTACGATCCTCGATGCGCCTAAACCGCAGAGTGCCGTGAGTTATTGGGAATGGCGCGAGCAATCGCGTCCTACTGCCCCTCTACCGGAGCCGAAGAACACCGACGGTGCGATCAAACGCTTGATCAAGCGGATCGTTCGCGTGCGCTGAAGAGGAAGGATCTCCACGGGGCACACGGGGGACACTGGGGTAAGAAGCGGAACTGAGAAATCTCCACGGAGAACACGG
>DASTSB010000297.1:0-3457 GCA_035760885.1 Steroidobacteraceae bacterium
TACCTGACGACGCAGTCGTCCCCGTCTTAATAGGTTTACACGCAGCTCACACCCGACAACACGCCACACAAGTCCAATTCTGTCCTGCCGTAAGGCCCTCCTGATCCGAGAGGATCCCTCCTGCCGAAGGCCTACCTGACGACGCAGTCGTCCGTCCTTAGTTCTATCCCCGTGCTCTCCGTGTGAAATCTTTCTCCCGCGTATCACTGCCCCGCTAGATGATTGAACACAAAGCGGCGAACCAGCGGCACGCATTCAGGGCAGCGAATCGTCTGCGCGGTATCGTTATGCAATCCCCCTTGGATGACGTGCAGCTCATGAACTAAACCGACGCTTTGCGCGCGTTGATCGATCGACACGGAACCGAAACGACCTGGTGCAGAGTCGTCGATCTTGACCACATCGTCGTGGTCGCCATGAATGCTCAGCAGCGGTGGCTCGTTGGCATCGATGATGTCCAGGTTGGTCACGAGCCCGGACAGATTGATCACGCCGCGAATCTTGAACTGATCATGCTCGCCGCCCTTGCCGCGCAAGCCGCCGTGCGACTGCATTGCTCGCTGCATGGAGTCCGGCAATGCGTCAGATGAATCCAAGTACGCCGTGTAAAGTGAGGTGATCGCGCCGGCCGAGTGCCCGCCGATGAAGATGTTGTCGACATCGACGCGGAATCGATTCGCGCCCTTCGCATCGTTCACGAAATACCGAATCGCCGCGCGCTGATCCGAAAGCGCCCTGAACAGAGCGTTGTGGAACTCATCGGCAGAGCTGATCGTCGTCGCCAGCCGATAGCGATTGAGTGCGACCACGTAACCGGCGCGAGCCAACGGTTCGGCGAAATCGTCCATCCAATGATCGTCGTGCTGCACAAACCCGCCGCCCGGGGTGACGAGGATCAGCGGGCGTTTGGAAGCGGTATCCCCTTTCGGTTCGTAGACTCGCAGGGTCAATTTTTCTTGCACGTCCTTCGCATCGTTGAAGTCCTCCTGATAAACGATGTCGCCGGTACGAATGAAATCTGAGAACACTTCATTCAAGTAGCGGCGCGGTTCGATTTGCTCCTCTGCATGACTCGCGCACCCAACGAACATCGCCAAGCAGGCGATGAGAGACATCCGTGATTTCATTTGCACTTCCCCCTTTTGATTTTTAGACGCAAGCGCCATTCGAGTACTAGAGCCTATCTGAGATAGGTTCCAGCCGACGGAGTTCATTTCTGAGCAGCACGCGAACGCAATGCCTTTTCGAACCGACGCGCCGTCGGCCCGACCAACGGGCGGTACAGCAAACGCAATAACCGAGCGGGCCAGCGCCCACGCTCTTCAAGCATGACGCGCGCACGGGGATGCGCCATGAAGGCGAAACCAACGGGCCGATAGCGATGCGTCGCGCCCCAGAACTCTATCGCCCGAATGTGCTTGACCGATTTGTAGCCGTAGTGTGCGGGCGCGACCAACCGCAACGGCGCACCGTGTTCAAGACCAAGCGGCGCATCGTTCAATCGATCCGCGAGCATCACGTCATCAGCGAGCAAATCCTGCAACGGTAAGCTCGAGTGATAGCCGTCTTGGCCCCGCAAAACGACGAATGCGATATCGCCGTTCGGAGAAGCCTCGGGCACGACGAAATTGCGGAAGAAATCGGCAAAGCGCACGCCGCTCCAATGCAAACCGCGAACGCTCCAAGTGGTCACGCAATGAAAATCGGCGCGCAGCGCAACTCGATTGGCTTGAACGAAGTCGGGAGTTAAGACGGTCTCACGAACCACATCGCCACGGACTCGCACTTCGATGCGATTGAGTTCGGTGGGAAACCGCGTAGCGAACGGTGTCAATCCGAAGCGTGGCAGGTCGATTCGTTCGCGTTGGCCAGGCGGAAGGACGTCCGAGCTCATGAGGCGGAGCTCGACGCTTCACGAACATTAGGCAGCGCGAATGCGATCCCAAAAGCGTTGCGCTTCACCCCTGCGGCCACGATCTGCCAAATAGCTATATCCCACACCGCCTGCATCCTCGATCATTGCGGCATCGTACCGCGCCGCCAGCGCCAGACTCTGCAGCCCCAGTTCATTCCCATGTTGAAGCAGCAGCTTCCCGAGCATCAAGTGAGCCTTCGCCATCGCGGGCTCCCGGTCCACCAGCAACTGCAGCTCCTCGATCGCTGCCGGGAAGTCGCCAAGCTCGAAGATCAAGAGCGACTTCTGCCACAGATCTTCGGCCTTGAGTTCTTCGCGCGGTACTTTCTCATATTCGGATAACTTCCAGCGTAGCTCTGCGATGGCTTTGTGGCGCTCGCGCCAGGCGGGCAGATTTTCCTCGCGCCATTCCTCATCGCACCACTGCAACACAGCCTGCGAATTTTCTTTGAACAGCGCCATCGCCGAACGCTCCGAGGCGTAGGCCGGCGGCGCAGGCTCGACATTCAGGGCCGCGAAACGATCGGCGAGACTGGGCTTGGTATCCCCTTCCGCACTCAGGTTACGCATGGCTCGATCGACCCAGTCCTGCCGCGCCCACTCCTTGCGAGCGAGGCCAAATGCACGCGGCATCATCGAGAAAGGCAGATAGGGAGGCTCGGCATGCCGATCGACTTGTTGCATGAGCCGCGGCCAAAACAGTTCTTCGAGAAAGCGGCCCATCAATGCGATCTTCGTAAGCGCATTGGCCAATGCACCGACGTGCGTTGCCTTCGAGGAGGTTTGATCCGCAATGTATTCGACGCGACGTGCGACAGCGAACGTGTGCGCCACGAAAAAATCGGCATACCGGGAGTAGATGACCCCTACGGCGCGATCCAGGCCGTCATCGCTTGCCAGCAACCGCTGATGAACTGCTTGCCAGAGCAGGCGCTGACGAAAAATCCATCGCGAGAACCCATGGCCTTCACCCACGAAGTGACCCATCTCGTGCGCGACCAGCGCTTTGAGCTCGGCCACTGTCAACGCCATGAGCAACGGCACACCGATCATGAGCCGATAAGCAGCCCCGCCAAAAACACCCCAGCGAGCACTCACGAGCAGAGTGCATTCGAATGCCCCGTCGAGTCCGACCGCAGAGACGCCGAGCGATTTCGTTTTGGTGCTCGCGGTATTCGCGATTCGTTCGCTGACGTCGTCGATTGCCGTGAACAAGGCAGGTGCTTCGTCATATTGAACATCGCGGCCCTCTTCCACGAAGACCGGGCGTGCCAACACAATTGCAATGCACGCAAGCAGACCGGCCGAGACAGCGAACGCGGCAATAGGAAGAACTGGAATCGCCTTGCCGGCAATGAGTCCGATGATTCCGAAGATCAGCGCACCGACAGCCACTACGCTCAGGATGAGTAGCGGCAAATAGCCCAAAGCCGCAATGCAGCCCACCCGGGCGTAGTGCAATTTCGGCGAAAGATCGAGCTCGCGTTCGAGCCGGCCAGTCAGGATGGAGAATTCGCTGCTATCCACGCGTGTATCCAACGC
>DASTSB010000298.1:0-11359 GCA_035760885.1 Steroidobacteraceae bacterium
TGGCGTCACGGGCGTGCGCTACATGTATCACGATCCGTGTCATACGCCGATCAAGAGCTACGACCCGCTGAAAGTCGTGAACACACTCATGAACGATTCGCTCAACGGCAAGATCGAAAAGAACGATCGCTGCTGCGGCGAATCCGGCTCGTTCGCGATATCGCGGCCCGACGTTGCCACCCAAGTGCGCTTCCGCAAGGAACAGGAGATGAGGAAGGGCGCCGAGAAATTGCGCGAGGATGGGTTCAAGGGCGATGTGAAAATCCTGACGTCTTGCCCAAGCTGCATGCAGGGCTTGAAGCGCTACAACGAGGACGCCGACATTGACGCCGATTACGTGGTCATCGAAATCGCTCGCCACGTCTTGGGCGAGAACTGGCTACCTGATTACGTGCGCGCTGCGAACAACGGGGGTATCGAGCGCGTTCTCGTGTAGTCGTTCACACATCAAGAGGCGATCATGGAGTTCCATCGCGGCCGGCTGATCGATCACGTGCACTTGCGGGTGCGAAGTCTCGAAGCGAGCAAACGCTTCTATAGAGCGGTTCTTGGTGCGTTGGGGAAAGATCAAGGAATACGCGAGGCGGACACATTCTTTTCAGCGGACGAATTATGGATCGATGCGGCCGCAGAAAAGTCCTCAACGCTGCACTTGGCGTTCCAAGCTAAGGATCATGCCGCGGTGCAGGCGTTTCATCGTGCCGGACTGGCGGCAGGCGGTAGGGATAATGGCGCGCCGGGCGAGCGCAAATATCACCCCGGTTACTACGCGGCATTTCTACTGGATCCGGACGGCAACAACATCGAAGCCGTCTACCACGGGCCCGCCGAGTACTCAGCGGAGTCGATCGTGATTCGTCCGAAGCTCGGATGACCGCGGGTGTGCTCGCAACCTATCGCAGTTCGCATGGCTGAACCGGCGGACGCAGAAGCCGCAATACACGTCATTCGCGATTCGATCACTCACCTGTGTGGTGCCGATCATCGCAACCAGTCCGACTTGTTAGCTGAGTGGCTGGAAAACAAGACGCAAGAGAACTTCTGCGCTTGGATAGCCAATCCGGACAATTACTGCGTCATCGCCGAACTCGGCCAGCTTTGCGGAGTGGGCCTGCTACATCGAAGCGGCGAACAAAGGTTGTTGTATATATCGCCCGGCGCAAAGGGTAAGGGCGTCGGTCGTGTGCTGCTGCGACAGCTCGAAGCTCGGGCGCGCGATTAGAAGCTTGAGCGGTTGCAGTTGAGCAGTACCGCAACGGCGCGGGGTTTTACCGCGCTATGGGCTACCGCGACCTAGCCGAGATCGATAGCTGGCGCGGGATCCGCTGCTACAAATTCGACAAGATCCCCGCTGCTGGCAGTTAATATCGGCGCGCCCTCGCGGAGGCACCGATGTACGAAACCAAACGTCAGGCTCCCATTTGCCACTTCCACTGGAGCGAAAAGGTATGACCGGGCAGCGACCCTCAGTGCATCCGATCCAATGCCGCTGCGGTGCGTTGAAGGGCGAGTTGGCCGTGACGCGGGCCGCAAATCATGGTGTGTGTTACTGCAGAGATTGCCGGACATATGCATTCGTGTTGGGCAGAGCCGGCGATGTGCTCGACTCGCTCGGCGGGACTGACGTGATCGCAACGCTTCCGCGCTACGTGCGCTTCACTGCGGGCATCGACAAATTAGCGTGCCTGTCGCTTTCGCCACGCGGTGCTCTGCGGTGGTATGCGAGTTGTTGCAATACCCCGATAGCGAATACGCCTCGCGACTACCGCATGCCCTATGCCGGGTTCGTTCGCGCTTGTTTGGAGAGTGGCATCCGGCCTATTGAAGAAGTGTTCGGGCCTGTGAACATGCGAGTGAATACATCTTCGGTAAGAGGTCGCGTGTCCACGATGCCACTCACTACCGTCTTGGCCGTCCTGAAGTTTCTGTCGTGGTTGGTTCCAGCGCGATTGAAAGGCGAATATCGGTTGACGCCATTCTTCGACGGCGTGGGACAGCCCGTCGTTGCAGTGAGGGTGATCAGCCTGGAAGAGCGCAACCGCGCGCAACAGGCGGCGCTCGATGCGCTGGCAACTCGGCAGGTGCGATAACGCAGCTTGCGACCTGCCGCTGGAACCGCGGATAACGAGAGCGCGTTCTGCCGACACATGGGGCAGGTGTAACGTTCGCTAGCCTCAATCCAAGTTAACCTAGCTTCCAACTATGGCGGGCGAGCAGCGGAATTCGAACTTGTTCGAAGCGGGACGCAATTGCTGGCGAATCGAGCCTGCTTCGCGCGCTGCTTTTCTGATCGATGCAGACGCATATTTCAAAGCGTTTGTTGCGGCCGCGCGCAATGCTCAGCGATCCATCCTGATCATCGGTTGGGATTTCCACAGTCGGACTCGACTGCTCTGTGACGAGGGCGGCGAGTGCGACTTGGAACTCGGTCCATTCTTGAATGACCTCGTCCGCCGCAAACGCCACTTGCACGTGCATGTTCTCGTTTGGGACTTCCCGATCATCTATGGACTGGATCGAGAATGGGCGCCGCTTTATGGGCTAGGTTGGAAACCGCGTCGCCGGGTCCACTTTCGCTACGACAACACGCAGCCCGTCGCAGCTTCGCACCATCAGAAAATCGTCGTGATCGACGATCAGGTCGCCTTCTGCGGCGGAATCGATCTCACCTGCCGCCGCTGGGATACCTGCGCACACGCACCGAACGATCAGCGTCGTACGATGCTGGGTACACCCTACCCGCCGTTTCACGACATGGCGATGATGGTGGAAGGAGCGGCAGCCAAAGCGTTGGGCGATCTCGCACGCGAGCGCTGGCAGCGCGCGACCGGGCACGCCGTGGAGGTTCCCGCAAGGCATTCTGATCCATGGCCGAGTGCAGTCGAGCCGCAACTGCGGGATGTCGAAGTCGCAGTCGCTCGGACGTCGCCGCCGACGAATACCGAACCAGCAGTGCGCGAAGTCGAGGCGTTGTACTTGGACATGATCGCCTCGGCGCGGCGCTGCATTTACATCGAGAATCAGTATCTGACCGCCGATAGCGTCGGCGACGCGCTCGCATCCCGATTGAGCGAGGCGGAAGGGCCCGAAGTCATCGTCGTTCTACGTGAGCTCAGTCACGGATGGCTGGAAGAAGTCACGATGCAAACGCTGCGCACTCGGCTCATCGAAAAATTGCGTGCCGCGGACCGGCATCGCCGATTGCGCATCGTTTATCCGTACGTGCAGGGGCTCAAGGAGGGGACCTGCATCGACGTTCACGCGAAGTTGATGATCGTCGATGACACCTGCGTGCGAATCGGTTCTGCAAACTTGGCGAATCGTTCGATGGGGCTCGATACGGAATGCGACGTCGCCGTCGCAGCGAACGATCGTCAGGACGTCTCAGAAGCCATTCGGCAGTTGCGATGTGAACTCATGGCAGAGCATCTCGGTGCACAAGCGGCCGATGTGCAAAATGCGGTCGAACGGACCGGGACGTTGTCAGGCGCGATCGATCTGCTGCAACGCCCGGATCGCACGCTGAAGGAATTGACATCGCTGCCGCAAGTTCCAGAGGCAGTCTTGAACGTCGCGAGCGTCGCCGATCCGGAGCGGCCAGTTGAACTCAACGATCTGATGAAGATCTTCAATTCCGATGTCGCGGCGGCTCAGGCCGGACCCGCATGGGGAAAGATTGCGATCGGCGTGTGTGCCGTGCTCGGATTGATGGCCTTGTGGAAATTCACGCCGCTTTCGCACTTGCTCCAGCCCACGCGCGTCATGGATTGGGCCCGATCGATCGGCGGACTCTGGTGGGCTCCTATCGTCACCATGCTTGCGTACACGCCGGCTGCATTCACGATGTTTCCGCGTCCGCTCATTACCTTGTTTGCGGTGGTCGCCTTCGGTCCGTGGCGCGGCTTTCTTTTCGCAATGCTAGGCATCGAACTCGCGGCGTGGATTTCGTTCCAGGCCGGGCGAGGTCTACAGCGCAGCACGGTGCGGCGAGTCGCCGGTGCGAAACTGAATGAGATGATCCAGGTGCTGCGCCGTCGCGGGTTGCTCGCGACGACCGCGCTCAGACTCGTGCCGCTTGCACCTTTTGCGGTCGAAGGCGTCGTGGCCGGAGCGGTACGTGTTCGTCTGCGCGACTTCATGATCGGCACTGCCCTCGGCATTGCGCCCGGCACTTTGACCTCCACTGTCTTCGGCCACCAGATCGAAGCAGCACTCGAACATCCGAGCCAAGTGAATTATTGGTTGATCGGTTCGGCTGTCGCATTGCTCGTCTGTGCCACGCTGATTGTGCGCCGATGGCTGGTGCGTGCATCGAGCCAAAATAAATCGGAAGAGCTCAGTTCCGCGCGCGCAGCCTGAACCTGACGGACATGGATACGCCCGCAACCCTCACGATCGGTTCCTACAACCTGCACAGTTGTGTGGGTGTGGATGGCCGCCGCGATCCGGCACGCAATGCCGCCGTGTTGCACGAAATGCAGTGCGACATCATTGCCCTGCAAGAAGTCGACAATCAGCCGGGCTCGCATGCGCATGCGATGCAGCTCGAGTTCATCTCCAAGCAACTTAGCTTGAATGCCGTTCCAGGAATGCGTTTGGTGAAGCGCACGGGCGAGTACGGGAACGCAGTGCTCACTCGCTTTCCGATCGCGGCGATCCGTCGCCACGATCTGAGTTACTCAAGGCGCGAGCCACGCGGAGCAGTGGACGTCGAGCTGGATGTCGCCGGATCGAGATTGCGCGTCATCGCTGCGCATTTGGGGTTGCGCCGTTCTGAGCGCAGGTTTCAATGGCGCAGATTGATGGTCGCCGTTGCAGAAGCGCCGCTGGAAATGCCGACCGTCATCTTGGGTGATATGAATGAGTGGTACGTGCCCGCGGCGACATTGCGGGAGGCGCATCAAGCTTTCGGCGAGCCCCCGGCACCCGCAGGATTTCCGTCTTTCGCACCGTTCTTGCGCCTCACGCGCATTTGGGTGCGACCCGTGACGGCGATCATGCGCATCGAAGCGCACCGTTCGAAATTGTCGCGGGTTGCGTCGGATCATCTGCCGCTCAAGGCGATGATCGACGTACAGACGCTATTCGGCGCAGGCGCATCGGCGACGGTGCAGATTCAGCACCGCGAGCGATCAGCTATGAGAGGCTAGGATGCGCGCTTTGCTCGCTTCGTAGTCGTCGTCGGAGAGCACGCCGAGTGCGTGTAGACGATGGTGCTCGCGCATTTCATCGCGAAGAAATTGTGCGCGTGCTTGCGGTTTGGCGTTCTTCGCGGCGTTGATGTCTTTGATCAGTTCGACGAAGAACTGCTTGCCTGATTTCGCACTGCCGATGCCGCCAACCACATTCACGAGCGTCACCTGGCCGTGAACACTTTGAAATTCGAGCGCTTCGGTGGTTCTGCGTGTGAATAGAAATGCCGTCCCGCTGCTGAGGAGCAACGTCACGCAGGCGGCGATGAATCCGTATTGTTTCCAGGGTTGTTCGAACCGCAGCACTTCGAGCACCAGTGTGGCGCACGATAAAAGAATGAGACCGGCCGTAACGACGAGCCAGGTCCACGAGATGTGCCGCACGCGAACTGGTTTCGGGCTGGCAAATCGCAAATCGATGTCGTACTTCTTGATGTCGCCATCGGGCCGCACGCTGCGCACGCCCAAGAAGTGGCCATCCAATAGCTTCAACTCGGTTTCGCAACCGCGAATCGCGCTTTTGAGCGAGTAGGTGTGACGAACGATGCGATGCGGGCGTTTCGCGTTCGGCGCGATTTCTTCTTCCGCATGCGATTCGATCGAAATGTGTTCGGCGCGCGCCACCGGCACCGGCGATGCGGAATCGATGTTTGCTGCGCGTGCGTTCAATGGATCGAACCTCTGCCGCTTCTTCGCGAAGCTGGTCGGTTGTTGTTCCAACACTGAAAGTCGCGTGAGCGACCTCGAACCGGTCGGCAGATCCTAGGGGGTGCGATCCGAACGCAATGAGAGCTTCGTCACAGTGACGCGCGTGTCTCGACAAAGAGTGCGGGAGAACCTGACGCGATCCGATCGATGCGCAGCAACTGTTAAATCGATGCGACGCCGCGTTACTTCCGATGACCATCCATGAAACGCAAAAACTCCGAGCGAGTGCGCGCGTCTTCGCGGAACGCTCCCAGCATCTTGCTGGTGATCATCGAGACGCCACGCTTATGAACGCCACGTGTGGTCATGCATTGATGGGTGGCGTCGATGACGACGCCGACGCCGCGCGGCTTCAACACTTCGTCGATGCAGCGCGCGACTTGTGCCGTCAATTTTTCTTGCACCTGAAAGCGCCGTGCGTAGCCATCCACGACGCGCGCCAGCTTGCTGATGCCGACAATTTTGTTGGTGGGGAGATAGCCCACGTGCGCCTTGCCGATGATCGGCGCCATGTGGTGTTCGCAATGAGATTCGAATTCGATATCGCGCAACACGATCATCTCGTCGTAGCCTTCGACCTCTTCGAACGTGCGCCGCAAGTACTCGGCCGGATCGGTGTCGTAACCGGAGAACCAATCGCGATAGGCGCGCACGACCCGGGACGGCGTATCGCGTAGGCCCTCGCGCGTTGGGTCCTCGCCGGACCAAATCAGCAAGGTGCGAACCGCTTGTTCTGCTTGTTCTTGCGTGACTACCTTGGCGGTTGATTTGTCGGGTTGCTTGCGTGATTTCATGCGTGGACTTTATCTGAAAAGCGGGACGGATCGACCCCTGTCTGAGTTGTGGCGGGCACTTCCTAGACGAGAGCCGGACAGAATAGGTTTCCGACACGCTTAGCGGATTGCCTCGAACGTATTAGGATTCGCAGCCGTCAGCGGGAGTGCGAACATGATCAAGAAAACAGCCTGCGCCGCTCTTTTGTGGGCCATATCGATGGGCCTGCACGCGGAGATACTCAGTGCCGGACCCAGTGGATTCAACATTCGCCACACGGCTGAACTGCCGGCCGCCGTACCCACGGCGGTGTGGACGGTGCTACTCGATCCATCGCGGTGGTGGGATTCCGAACACACTTATTCGGGAGACGCGCGCAACCTCACGCTCGAGCCGCACGTCGGCGGATGCTTTTGCGAAAAATTGGGCTTGTACGCGGGTGTCGAGCACTTGCGCGTGGTCCATATTCAGCCCGGCAAGATGCTCCGGTTGAGCGGTGCTCTGGGACCCCTGCAGCAGTTCGGCATTAGCGGCAGTTTGACTTGGCAAATCGAACCGTTGGCGAACGGATCGCGCCTGACGCTCACGTACAACGCCGGCGGATTTGCCGATCGACCGATGGCCGATTGGGCGCCGCAGGTTGACGAAATGTTAGGCGCACAAGTGCAGCGGCTGACGCGGCTGATCAATACCGGCAGTCCAGACGTGCCGGCAAATTCAAAGTGAGCCGATAGGAACTCGGCATAACCGCAAGCGTTGCGCCCTCGCGTGGGCGCGCTCGGAGAGGCAAAGATGCAGTTTCGCAAGTTCGTGGTGATGGGTTTGGCGGTGCTCGTGACTGCCTGCCAATCGGTTCAGACCACTCAGCCCGGCGCTGTCGGCGTCAATCGCAAGCAATACATGCTCGTGCCGGAAGAGGACATCGAGCGCGGCGCCCAGGAGGCGTACAACCAAGAGATCACCAAGGCAAAGGAAAAGCATGCCTTCAATCCCGATCAGCAGACGTATCAGCGGGTGCAGCGTATTACGCAGCGGCTGATTCCACAGACCACGTCATTCCGTCCGGATGCGGCGCAGTGGAAATGGGAAGTGAATGTCGAGCAGAGCGATGACGTGAACGCGTACTGCATGCCCGGCGGGAAGATCATGGTTTACACAGGGCTCATCGATAAGCTGAACGCCACCGACGGAGAGCTGGCCGCTGTCATTGGTCATGAAATCGCACATGCCCTGCGTGAGCATTCGCGGGAACGCATCTCGCGCGCATACGCCGAGCAGCTAGCGCTCGCGGGCATTGCCGTCGCAACCGGTGCAAGTCAGAACACGATGGCGTTGGCGAGCCAGGTTTCGCAGGTCACATTCTCCTTGCCGCACAGCCGCGAGCAGGAAGCCGAAGCCGATCGCATCGGGTTGGAGTTGATGGCGCGCGCGGGCTACAACCCGAACGAAGCCGTTACGCTCTGGAACAAGATGGGAAAAGTCGGCGGGGGCGGCCCGCCGGAGTTCTTGAGCACCCATCCATCGAGCGAATCGCGCATGCACGATCTAGAGAAGAATATTCCGCGCGTGATGCCGCTGTATCAGGCCGCAAAGAAGTGATGCGGTGAGGGACTGAGTGAGTGATGGAGTGATGAGGTAATGAGGTGAACGGTGCAGGTCGGTTAGAGCTTCCAGGCCGGCAGTGCTAGCAATGCGGAGCCGGCGAATCACCGGTGCTGGAGCCGCCCCCTTCACTTTCTCACCTGCTCACTTTCTCACTTGACTGATGCCACGATCGCCAGGGCGATCACCAATGTGATCACGGTGCCGCCTAGCCATAGCATTCTCTTATGAAGTACGGTGACGGCTTGCGATAGCACGTCCAGCTGCTGCGCCATCTGATTCAGGAGTTCTGCCTGGCGGCGTTCGTTCTGTTCCAACGCGACGATCCGCTGAGCCATTTCGCTTTCGGATTCGAGCGTGTTCGCGACGAGAGGAGCCTGGGTGGGCACCTTTTTGCTGAGCTTCAGCAGCTCACGAGAGACATCGATGATGGATGGCGCGAGCTGAACAATCTTGAGCCACGGAACTCCCATCCATCCTCCAGCAAAGTGAACTACGTTCGGGTGCGGGCGGCGTACTCCGCGGGGCTGATGTAACCATCGCCGTCCGTATCAATGTATGCGAAATCGTCGGCCAGGTGTCGATCCACTCCGGCTTCGGTGCGGCTGATCTGGTGATCATCGTTGCGATCTAGAGCCTGGAAGGCCGGATCCGCTGCGCGTGCCTGAGATTCAGGCGCTTTCGCCGCCGGGGCGGGTGCAGGAGCAGGGTCGGCGGCGGCCGCCAGCGTGATGGCCAAAAACAATGGCAAGAAGGAAAATTTGAACATAACGGCGCCCCTTTTATCCGCTCGAACGCGATCATTGCCCCGACTGCTACGGCTGGCCTACCAAACCGTAGCCATGCAAACGCTACATGGCGGCGCTCGGTTCCGCGCTCGTCGCGAAATCGTTGCTGCACCGGGCATTGCTCGCAAACTGTCGCTACATCTAAACATTCGCGACCTGAACCGCCGCTGGCTCGCCGGTACCCTAATGAACCAGGTTCCCTAATCGACCAGGTTCGCCATCGACTCGGTTCGCTAATCGACATGGCTTGGTGCAGGATTGACCAATCTTGGCAATCCACTTGAACGGGTTGTGCGAACGTTCCCGCGCGCAGCTCACTCGAAAGCTGCACTATGAAAATGACACCCGCTTCCGTATTGATCGTCGACGATGACCGCGAACTCGGTCAGATGCTCACCGAGTATTTGGGCGGTGAGGGATTTCAAGTCACTCTTTCTAGAGATGGCGTCGAAGGACTGAACCTGCTTACGGAGCAGACGCAGCATTTCGACATCGTCATCCTCGATGTAATGCTGCCGTCGTTAAGCGGCTTTGAGGTGTTGCGCAGATTGCGCCATCAGCAGTCGATTCCCGTGATCATGCTCACCGCCCATGGCGCGGACGTCGACCGCATCGTCGGGCTGGAACTCGGGGCCGACGATTACTTGGCCAAACCCTTCAATCCACGCGAACTCGTAGCCCGAGTCCGCGCCGTGCTGCGTCGCTTCTCCACCCGTGAAACGGATGTACCGGCATCGCCGGTGACCGTGGGGCCGCTGCGGCTCGATCCGGCCATTTTCGACGTCACGCTTGCTGGCCAGTCAGTGCGACTGACGGGCACTGAGTTGCGTTTGCTCGAAGTGCTGATGCGTGCCGTAGGCCAAGTGCAATCGCGTGAGTCGCTAACGGAGCGCGTCTTGGGCCGTCGGCTCACGCCTTATGACCGCAGCATCGACACGCATGTAAGCAACCTGCGCCGCAAATTGGGCTTGGGCGAAAACGGTCTTCCCGAGATTCGCAGCATTCGTGGCGCGGGATACGTCTTGATCGCCGCAGGTGAATCGCGCGCCGATTCGACGGCATGAAGACGCTGTTCCTGCGGATCTTCCTCGCGTTTTGGGCGGCGACACTGCTTGTCGTCGCGGCGACTGCGGGTCTTGCCTGGTATCGCTTTGCTCAGATCCAAAACGTTAACGTCGACATCAAGGAGCTCGCGGCTCAAGCATCCAAGCATCTCAATGAAGGCGGGGTGCCGGCGGTTCAGGATTGGATCGTGGAGGCCGAACGCAAGTACCCGATGCGACACATCTATATCGTGGATCCTTCGGGAAGCGATCTGTTCAAGCGCGAGATGCCACTGCCCTACAAGGGGTACATCGCCAAGCTGCGCGATGCCGGCATTCTTGGCGAAGAGCTCCCGCCCTCCCGCAAAGACGATCCGCTACTGCTCACACCGTTGTTCACCGATCGCGATGGGATGGTCTACACCATCATGGTTGCGAATCCGCACTGGCCCATCAACATGCTGAGCGAGACCGATGTGCGCGCGATCCTTGCGCTCTTTGCTCTGCTTACGAGCGGCTTCGTGTGCTGGTGGTTGGCTCGGTATGTGAGTCGACCCGTCGTGCACCTGCAGTCGAGTGCGCGCTCGCTCGCCGCGGGTAATCTCGAAGCTCGCGTGGGTCAGGAGTTCTCCAAGCGCCGCGATGAACTCGGCGTACTCGCGCGTGACTTCGACATCATGGCTGATCACATACGCAATCTGCTCGCATCCAAGGAAGACTTGTTGCGCGGCATGTCGCACGAGCTCCGATCTCCGCTGGCGCGATTGCGTGTCGCGCTCGGACTCGCGCGGCGTCCTGACGCGGATTTCGCCAAGCAGCTCGACCGCATCGAACTGGAAGCAGAGCGGCTCGATGCGCTGATCGGGCAAATGCTGCAGCTTTCGCAACTGCGTGCAGTGGAGCCACTCACGCAGCGCGAGCACGTCGACTTGAGTTCGTTGGTCCTCGAAATCGTCGAGGATGCCAAGCTCGAAGCGAGTGCTGCACAAAAAGAAGTCGCATTGCACATGCAAGGTCGCATGAGTACGCAGGGCGATCACGCGACGCTGCGTAGCGCAATCGAGAACGTGATCCGCAACGCGATCCGCTTTACGCCCGTGCGTTCGACGGTGGATGTAAACGTCACGCGCGAGCGTGGCATGGCGATGATCACGATCGACGACTGCGGTCCTGGCGTGCCTGCCACAGAATTGGAGCGGATCTTCGAGCCGTTCTATCGCGTGGCCGAATCTCGCGATCGCGATTCCGGTGG